>NZ_CP047984.1:2002500-2302500 GCF_009931655.1 Pontibacter russatus
GCCAGCAGCATATAAGCCCAGGTTGGCACGATAGCATCGGCACTGCATATAATGGCTACATTCTTGCCGTCATATACCGACCAGTCGTTTTCCTTCACAAAAGCCCGGAAATTTTTCTCCTTCAGAATCAGGCCGTGGAAGAGGTTGTCTTTTATGTCATATACCACGCGCTCGCCCGGATGCAGCAGCAGTTCCAGGTTCAGGGTCACGAGCGCGCTTTGCGCTACTTTATTGATTAGCTCCGCCATAGTTTTATATTATTTTATGCCTTTACCGGCACCTGTTATATAAACATCCTTAAGGTAGAAGGGTTCATAGTAGGCCACATCTTCGAAGGCTTTCCGCGCATACTTCGCCAGGGCAAGCTGCCCGATTGTTTTTGCGGAGGGCAGCACATCATCCACAAACAAGGCGTGCTCTTTCTCCTTTACCAACTCTTTGAACTTCTGCGCTCCGCTCCCAAAGAATATAACCGGCTGTGCGGCTAACTTGTTTCCGAAGGTGCGCTCCTCCAGCACAACAGGCTCAATGGGGCTCACCTCCTGCAACTGGCTGTCGAGAAGGCAGGCATATACCTCCATGCGGCGGGCATCCAGCATGGGGCAAAACAGGTAACGCTCCGGCTGCGGGGTGGCCTGTATCACCTGGGCAGCCAACCCATATAGCGTAGACACCTCCAGCAGCGGGATATCGAGCGAGTAGCACAGGCCTTTTGCCGTGGATGTGCCGATGCGGAGCCCGGTATAGGAGCCCGGCCCGCCTGATATGGCCACGGCATCCAAATCCTGCAGCGTGGCACCGCAATTCTCTACCAACTGCGATATCATCACGGTGATATGGGAGGAGTGCGATTTCTCTATCTGCAGCTCAGACGCGCCCAGCAGTTGCTCATCCCTGAACAAAGCAATGGAGCAAACTGTGGTGGAAGTTTCGAGAGCGAGAAGCTTTGGCATGGGGTATATATAGATACACAGCAAAATTAACTGAATGCGGCAAGGAAGCAAAATGCACACTATACCTGTATATAAAACAGAAGAGGGTGGCGCACCGGTGCGCCACCCTCTTCTCTCCTGTCGTTCAGCTCAGTTCCCTTTTAAGTAGGCGTTGTATTTCTGCTCATCGCTGAGTACCTGCATCGCCGCCAGAATGTTCGGGTCGTCGTCGAACGTGGCCTCTATGTAGCCTTCCTGCAGGTAGTAGCGCGACGCAATTTCGGCTTCCAGCACTTCGCGTATCTCCGGCTTAAAGCGCGTCAGGTCGTTTGCCTTGTTGTGCGACACCTTTTTCCGGATGACGTCCAGCTCTGCTTTGATGTCGTCGTAGTGCTTGCCTTCCTTCGCCTGCTCCGCCACGTCTTCCAGTTCGCTTTCGACGCCCGTATTGTAAGACACGTCCTTATCGCTCAGAAAGGCGACAAACTTCTGGTACTCCTCATCACTCAGCTCAAATTTGGTGGCGTCCGGAATAGAGGGGTGCTCGGCCTTGTACTTGTTGGCATACTCGAAGAAATGGCCCTTCGAGGCGATGGCCTTCGTGATATCGGCATACTCCGCTTGCTCTACTTCCACATCGGGGCTGATGCCGCCGCCGTCATATACCACGCGCCCGTTGGCGGTCTTGAAAGCCACGCGCAGCGAATCCGGAATTTTGCCCACGCTGCCGTCTTCGTTGCGGTGCGTGTAGTCGATAGCCTGAATGCAGCGGCCGCTCGGTATATAATATTTGGCGGTGGTTACTTTCAGCTGTGAGTTGTAGGAAAGCGGGCGCGTGGCCTGCACCAGCCCTTTGCCGAAGGTGCGCTCCCCTATCAGCACGGCGCGGTCGTAGTCCTGCATTACGCCGGCCACAATCTCGGAGGCCGAGGCGCTGCGCGAGCTGGTCAGGATAACCAGCGGCATGTCCACGTCCAGGGGCTCGTCCAGCGACTTATAGGTTTTGTTCCACTCCGTCACCTTGCCTTTGGTGCTTACAATGTCTTTGCCTTTGTCCACAAACACGTTCGAGATGTTCACCGCCTCGTGCAGCAGCCCGCCGGGGTTGTCGCGCAGGTCGAAGATAATTTTCTCGGCGCCCATCTCCTTCAGCTTCTGCACCGCCATCCGCACTTCTTTCGAGGCGTCGACCGTGAAACCGGACAACTGGAAGTAGCCGATTTTATCGTTCATCATGCCATAATACGGCACGTTTTCCACCATGATGTTGGAGCGGGAGAGCTGCACGGTTCTGGGTTTAGACTGCCCATAGCTGCGGATCTCCAGTTTGATAGGGGTGTTGGCCTGCCCCTTCAGCAGCTTGCTTACATCAGCCGTCGACTTGCCGGTTACATTTACGCCGTCCACTTTCAGAATCTCGTCGCCAATCACCAGTCCTGCCTTTTGGGCGGGCGAGTCTTCGTAGGGCATCTGCACCACCACCTTGCCGTCGCGGCTGCTGATAACGGCACCAATGCCACCGTACTGCCCCGTGGTCATGGTGCGGAAGTCTTCGATATCGTCCTCGGGTATATAGTTGGTGTACGGATCCAGGGACTTGAGCATGGCGTCGATGCCGGTGCGCATCATTTGCGCCGGGGGCACGTCGTCCACGTAATAGGTGTTTACCTCTTTGAAAAGCGTCGCGAAAACATCAAGGTTTTTGGCAATCTGGAAGTAGCGCTCGGACTCAGACCTGAAGGAGAACAGCCCCAAGGCCAAGGTGCCGAACAGGAGACCGGCTATAGACTTCTTGTACATAATTTCAGGATTAGGTGGGACGCAGCAAGACTACTTACTCAGACAACGCTCCAAACCTGAAATTAGTTTTTTCTGGATAGTATCAAAGGATTTTTTTTCTTTACCGATATAGAGGATGCCCAGCAGCCGCGGCGACTGCCCTGGGTTTTGGTAAAGTGCCTGCTTGTTGAGGCGGTAGGCTTCCCGTAGCTGCCGCTTCAGGCGGTTGCGGTCGGAGGCGCGCTTAAAGTAGCGCTTGGATACGGATATAAGCACCTGGGGCGGGCCAGGCGGCATATCCGGCGGCGTGTGGTAAACAAACCGCAGGGGGTACACATTAAAAGAAGAACCCTTACTAAACAGCAGCGCGATGAGGCGCTTACTGCACAAGCGTTCTTCTTTCGAAAATGTATGAGAAAACGGCTGCTCTTCCTGGTGTCCGTCAGCTGGCGTCAGCATCAGCGGCAACGAAGGGGCGGAGCTGCTATCCCTGATCAGGGATTAAGCCGCCTTGTGTCTTTTTTCGTCAGAAACGGTCAGTTTCTTTCTGCCCTTGGCTCTTCTGCTGGCCAATACTCTTCTGCCGTTCGCGGTTTCCATTCTGGATCTGAAACCGTGCTTGTTTCTTCTTTTTCTCTGAGAAGGCTGGAATGTTCTTTTCATCGTCTGCCAATGCTTTTATTATGGCCTGCAAAATTAGGGAACCTTTTGTAGATTCGCAATGCCTGCCCCGGATTTTTTATAGCACGGGGCCGAGACGGCTTCTGTTCAGTTCACCAACAGGGGGTTTGATGGTTAAATGGCTGGTTGCTGATTGTTGGATATTGATTGTTGTATTGTTAGTGCAGCATGGCTAACCCGTCTACGCTCATCTTTTTGTATGCTTATCCCATATAGTTAATTCTTATATTTTCAAACCTTCCCACCAACACATCTTCAAATCTTCAAATTGACAGACCACTACCTTTCTATATGATCCGTTACCACCTCTCATACCAGAACCCGCTCACGCACTTTGTCGACATCACGCTGACTATATCCCAGAACCAGCAGCGGGACCTATACCTGCAACTGCCCGCCTGGCGCCCCGGCCGCTACGAACTGCAGCACTTCGCCCAGAAGCTGCGCGGCATCACCGCCCAGGCCAATGGCCAGTCCATTCCCATCAGCAAGATGACAAAAGACCGATGGCTGGTGGAAGCGGGCGAAGCAGACACTTTATATATAAGCTACAGCTTCTTTGCCCGCCAGATGGATGCCGGCGGCTCGTGGCTGGACGAGGAGCAGCTGTATCTCAACCCCATCAACTGCCTGATGGCGGTAGAAGGCCGCGAGCAGGAGCCGAGCCAACTGCAGCTATATATACCTGCGCACTGGGAGATTGCCTGCGGACTGCCGGAGAAAGAAAAGCATGTGCTGGAAGCCCCAAACTTCGACGCGCTGGTCGACAGCCCGTTCATTGCCAGCGGCAGCCTGAAAAAGGAAGTATACGAGGTGAACGGCAACCGCTTTTATATATGGCTGCAGGGCGATTGCCAGCCAGACTGGGAAAAGATAAAGTGTGATTTTGCCGCCTTCACCAGGGAGCAACTGGAGGTGTTCGGAGATTTCCCGGTGCCGGCATACCATTACCTGAACCAGATTTTGCCTTACCGTTTCTACCACGGCGTGGAGCACAGCCACTCCACCGTTATCACGCTCGGTCCGGGTGAGTTGCTGATGCAGCCGAGTTTATATAAGGAGTTGCTTGGGGTGAGTTCGCATGAGCTGTTCCACACCTGGAACATCAAAAAAATACGCCCCGAGGAGATGCTGCCCTACAACTTTGCGCAGGAGAACTACTTCCGGACAGGCTACGTGGCGGAAGGCATCACCACCTACTACGGCGACTATATGCTGGCGCGGGCAGGCGTGTTCACGGCAACGCAGTATTTCGAGGAACTGAACACGACGCTGCAGCGCTACTTCGCCGACGACGGCCACCACCACCTCTCCCTCGCCGACTCCTCTTTCGATTTGTGGCTGGACGGCTACAAGCCCGGCATTCCTGACCGCAAGGTGTCCATCTATATAAAAGGCTCCCTCACCGCCCTGCTGCTGGACCTGCAACTGCGACAGGCAACGAACAATGCAGCCTCACTCGACACAGTGATGCGCAAAATGTGGGAAAACTTTGGGAAGAAGGATATAGGGTATACGGAACAGGATTACGCCGCATTGGTTGATGAAGTGGCGGGCCAATCGTTCTGCGATTACTTCGACAATTTTATATATGGCACCACGCCGCTGGAGCCTGCTTTAGACGAAGCCTTGCAGTTTGTCGGCTGCACCCTGAAAGCGCAGGAAAACCCGCTGCTGCACGAGGGAATTTATGGCTTCAAAACCACATCAGATCAAATGGTGAAAGTAACAGCCGTCGCCCCAAACTCCCCCGCCAGCAAGGTACTGAGCATAGACGATGAACTGGTGGCGCTGAACGGTCGCAAACTCGAAAACAACCTGCAGCAACTGCTCGCGCTGCAGCCGCGTGCGGTGGAACTGATCCTGTTCCGGGAGAAAAAACTGCGGACGGTCACTTTGCGGACAGACGGCAAAAACTACTACAGCAAATTCACTATAGAAAAATGCGCCGACGCCACCGAAGCGCAGAAGCAGAACTTTAAGCTATGGCTGAAGCAGGAGTTTTGAATAGAGACGCAGGACGTTAGACTTAAGACACAAGACATATCTATGAGAAACATCACTTCATCTTTTGGAGAGCACCATGATGTAGATATATACTTAGCAGGTATATTACTTTAATCCAGCGTAGGGATAAGAGAAAAGTTTTGCTTCTTATGTCTAACGCCCTGTGTCCTGTTTCAATTAAACAGCAGCTTCAGGTAAAAAGAGGGCTGCTTGAGGCGCTGGCGCAGGTCGAGGTCGTTGAACATGCAGGAGATGGTTTCGGCGAGGGCCTTGTTTCTGGAGGCTTTGGCCGCCACCTGGTTGAAGAGCCACGGGTAATCCAGCAACTGCTGCATCCTGCGGCTCAGTTTCAGCTCTTTCCAGAGGCGGTTGTAGACAGCGGCATCATATGCCTTCATAAAATCCGCGGAGAAGTTCTGCTCTTGTAAACATTTCTCTGCCTGCTCTGCGGCCCAGCGCCCGCTAATCATGGCGTTGCTGATGCCCTCGCCGGTGAATGGGTCAATCAGCGCCCCGGCATCGCCCACCAGCATATAGTTTGCGCCGGAGATGCTTCTTTTTTTGGAGCCCAGCGGCAGACCATAGCCTTTGATATCGCCGATAAGTTGGGCATTGGCGAAGCGCTTCTGCAGTTCCGGGTGCTCCTGTATCATCCGAAGCATCTCTTTTTTCAGGTTCACTTTCTTTTTGCTCACCACGCTGCTCAGCATCCCCACGCCCACGTTGGCGTGGCCGTTCGGCAGCGGGAATATCCAGAAGTAACCCGGCAGAAAGTCTTTGAAGAAATGCAGCTCGATGAAGTTATCCTGGTCCAGCGCCGCCACGTTCTGGTAATACGCGCGCAGGCCCGCACAGTAGTGTTCCGGCTCCTGCTGCAGGTTGGCCACGTGCCGCGCAAACCCCGACTGCGCCCCATTGGCCACTATCAACAATTTTGCCTGCACCAGCGGCTCTCCGCTTTTATCCGACAAGATAAAGCTGCCGTCGGGTTGCCGCTCATACTGAGTCAGTTCCACACCTTCGCACAGTTGCACCTCCGGGCGCTGCCGCACCTGCTCTATCAAGAAGTTATCGAAATGAAGGCGTTTGGCTATATAGCCTGCCGGGGAATCCTGGCTTTTGTTGTAGTTGTATTTAAAAGGCACGCTGAGCTGGTGCCCTCCGGGAGATATGAAATGAATGCCCCACGAAGGCAGCGCCTCCTGCTGCTGGCTGAACAGGCCGGGCAACTCGGGCGAGATGCGCCGCAGCTCATTCACCACTTTGCCGCTCAGGGCGTCGCCGCAGACTTTATCGCGCGGGAAGTTGGCCTTATCGACCAGGAGCGACGGGATGCCTTTGTTGGCCAGGTGCAGGGCCGCCGTTGCGCCGCCCGGCCCGGCTCCCAGTATACAGATTTCGGTTTGGTACATGCCCTAACATATGAACAAGACGAAAGATAAGAATTTACCCCTACAGCCACACTGCCCCGCGCACAAAAAAAGGAGGACAACCTGAACGGCCATCCTCCCTTATATTTTCATAGTTTTAATTTTGCTCGTGGTATTGCTACTTCTTGTCGTACGGCGTGTTATTGCCACCCTTCGCCAGGTTACGGTTTGGGTTCTGTACTTTGGTAGCGTCTTTGTTTAGCGCGTTGCGGTTTGGGTTGTCGTCGATGTTGCCCATCAACTTATTCGTGTCTTCGCCGCTTGGGTTATTTTTCTTCAGCTCGTTTATATCCTTACTGTCTTTATTCTTGGTGCTCATAATCCAATCTCCTCATTAGCCTATAGATTGTTTTACCCCGTTCGCCTTTATTTTGTTACAAATCATTACTATTCATTTTCAGACAGGCCATACATATATAATACCTGATTTTATATATACTGCTGAGTTTTAAGGCTGAGCTTGGACTTATATATAGCCTCCAAGCCTACAGCACCACCGCCTGTTCAGAAACAAAAAAGGAGAGCTTGGCTCTCCTTTCTGTACATCTACTATAAAAGCCTGCGCTACTGCAGCACCGTATCGAAAGCCACCAGGCGAACGAAACGCTGCACCCGGTCCTCGATTTCATGCTGCGAGAGGTTTTTCAGGCGCTCTGTCCCGAACTTCTCCACGCAGAACGAGGCCATGGCCGAGCCATATATCACAGCGCGTTTCATGTTTTCAAAGCTGGTGTCGCCGGTGCTGGCGATGTATCCGATGAAGCCGCCCGCAAACGTGTCGCCGGCGCCGGTCGGGTCAAACACTTCCTCCAGCGGCAGGGCCGGCGCAAAGAAGACCTTCTCCTCGTTGAACAACAGGGCACCGTGCTCGCCTTTCTTGATGATGAGGAACCTCGGCCCCATCGCCATAATCACTTTCGCGGCTTTCGCTAACGAGTATTCCCCGCTTAGTTGGCGCGCCTCCTCGTCGTTGATGGACAGCACGTCTACCAGCGCGATGGTCTCCTTCAGAGCATCCAGGGCAATGTCCATCCAGAAGTTCATGGTGTCCATCACCACCAGTTTCGGGCGCTCGTGCAGGCGCTCCATCACTGTGCGCTGCACCTGCGGGGCCAGGTTGCCCAGCATCAGGAACTCGCAGCCCTGGTAGCTGTCCGGAATGACCGGGTCAAAGTCGCCGAGCACGTTCAGCTCCGTCACCAGCGTTTCGCGGCTGTTCATGTCATTAAAGTAGCGGCCCGACCAGAAGAAAGACTTCTCATCTTCCTTTACCTGCACGCCCTCGGTGCTGATGTGGCGCTGGTGCATCAGCTGTATATGGCCCTGTTCGAAGTCGCCTCCCACCACAGAAACCACGTTCACGGGCTTCACGAAATAAGAGGCCGCCAGCGATATATAAGTGGCCGCACCGCCTACGATTTTGTCTGTTTTCCCGAAGGGCGTCTCCAGCGCGTCAAACGCCATCGACCCTACTACTGTTAAGCTCATATCTTTTTATTGTTGATTGTTAGTTGTTGATTGTTGAATGGCTTTATGGTTAAATGGCTGGTCTGCATTCAAATTTTAGCCGCCAACCGAAACAAAAAAGCCCTTGAAGTTGGCTTCAAGGGCTTGGGGTGGAAGATGGGGCTCGAACCCACGACCCCCAGAATCACAATCTGGTGCTCTAACCGACTGAGCTACAACCACCGTGTCTCGTTTGAGTGTGCAAATATACGGAGGAAATGACACAATGCAATATCCTGCCGCATTTTTCGCGCAAAATTTTACCTGTCGAACAACAGCCGCTCCCCTCTCCTGCTCTCATCAAACGCGCCGTTTATATAGGCCAGGTGCCCGGAGACAAACGTGTGGGTGATGGTGCTGCCGAAGGTGTGGCCCTCGAACGGCGACCAGCCGCACTGGTAATTGGTGTTATCCTTGCTGACGGTGTACGGCTTGTTCAAATCCACCAGCACCAAATCGGCCCAGTAGCCCTCGCGAATATAGCCGCGCTCGCGCACGTTGAACAGGATGGCAGGCGCATGGCACATTTTCTCCACCACCTTCTCCAGCGTCAGTTTGCCCTCCCGCACAAACGCCAGCATCATCTGCAGCGAGTGCTGCACCAGCGGCACCCCGGAAGGCGCTTTTTTATACTTTTGCTGCTTCTCGTCCCAGGTATGCGGCGCGTGGTCGGTGGCTATCACGTCCAGTTTGTCTTCCAGCAGCCCCTGTAGCAGCGCTTTCTTGTGGCGCGCCTCTTTGATGGCCGGGTTGCACTTTATCTGCGTGCCCAGCGTGTCGTAGTCTTCCTTGTCGAACCAGAGGTGATGCACGCAGACCTCGGCCGTGATGCGCTTCTGCTCCAGCGGGATATCATTCCGGAAAAGTTTGAGTTCTTCTTCGGTGGAGATGTGCAGGATGTGCAGGCGCGTGTTGTGCTTCTCGGCCAGTTTCACGGCCATAAACGACGATTTAAAGCAGGCTACCTCGCTTCGGATTTCCGGGTGGCACTTTACCGGAATGTCCTCGCCGTACTTCTCCTCATATATGGCCATGTTGTCGCGGATGGTCTGCTCGTCCTCGCAGTGTACGGCAATGGGCAGCTTGGCTTTGGAAAAAATCTGCTCCAGCGTCTCGGCATTGTCCACCAGCATGTTGCCCGTAGAGGAGCCCATGAAAATCTTGATGCCGCACACCGTGTTGGGGTTGGTGAGCAGCACCTCGGTCAGGTTGTCGTTGGTGGCGCCCATATAGAAGGAGTAGTTGGCCAGCGATGTCTCGGCGGCGATATTGTACTTGTCCTGCAGCAGTTCCTGGGTCACGGCATTCGGCACGGTATTCGGCATCTCCATATAGGAAGTCACGCCGCCGGCCACGGCTGCCCGCGCCTCCGAGCCAATCGTGGCCTTGTGCGTGAGGCCCGGCTCCCGGAAGTGTACCTGGTCGTCAATCACGCCGGGCAGCAGGTGCAGGCCGGTCGCATCGATGGTTTCGTCGGCTTCGGCGGTCAGGTTTTGCCCCACCTGCGCAATGCGCCCGTCTTTTATCAGCACATCGGCCGTGGCGGTTTTTCCTTCGTTTACAAGCTGTGCGTTCTGTATGAGGATTGATTTCATGTTGCTAAGATACGGGAAGAGCGGCTGAAACAGTAGAAAAATTGTGCAATTTCGCTATTTAGCACCAGCCGGCACATACAGCAGAAGCGCCTCCTCCTGCGCGTGCCGCAACTGATGGGCCAGCGCTACAGTACACATTAGCACACTCTACCTCAGAAACCATATATGGGGCACCACTTTTCCCTCCGGCGATTTAACCAAATTCTCCTGGCGCTTCTGCTATTTTTCGGTATCCTCTACTTAGGCCAGTCGTTTATTGTGCCGATAGCCATCGGCGGCCTGTTTGCGATGCTGCTGGTGCCCGTTTGCCGGAAACTCGAGAAATGGAGAGTGCCGCGCACAGGTGCCGCCGTCCTTTGCGTGCTCACGGTGGTCGTCGTGCTTGCCCTGGTGATTGTGGTGCTGGTCGACCAAATCACGGCGCTGGCTAACGACCTCCCCCGCCTCGACCTCAGGCTGGCCGCTCTGCTCGACGATATCCGCCATTTCATAAATGACACGTTCGAGGTTTCGCGGGAGGAGCAGAACGCGTACCTGCAGCGCAGCATTAGGAGTTCCCTGCAGTTAGTTGGCATATACCTCCGAAGCCTGTTCTTTTTCGCGGGCTCCATACTCGTCAGTTTCATCATCGTGATGAGTTACACGCTGCTGTTCCTGCTTTACAGGCGCAGGCTGAAAAACTTCATCATGCGGGTCACCGCCAACTACGACGCCAACGCCCATGCCATTGTAGGCAAAATCACGGACGTAGCCAGTTCCTATATAGCGGGCGTTTTCCTGGTCGTCCTTATCCTGTCCATCATCAATACGGCCGGGCTGGCCATCATCGGCATCGAGCACGCCCTGCTGTTTGGGCTGATGGCCGGCATCCTCAACATCATCCCCTATATAGGCTCCCTTACCGGCAGCCTGATACCTGTTCTGTTTGCCCTGCTCACCAAAGACTCGCTCTGGACACCGCTCGTGGTGGCCATTTTCTTTCTGGTGGTGCAGCAAATCGAGAGCTATATCCTCACCCCCAACATAACGGGCGGCAAAATAAAACTCAACCCGATGGCGACGCTGATGGTGCTGCTGCTCGGAAGCGCCATATGGGGCATTGCGGGCATGATTGTGTTTGTGCCGTATCTGGGCATCGCCAAAGTGGTGTTCGACAACATCAACCGGCTGAAACCGCTGGGGTACGTGCTCGGAAAAGACGGAGACGGGGAAGGCTAACAGCCGAATCCGGGCTGGCGTTGTCTCGCTCCCGCAAAATTACCGTACTTTTGCAGGTATACTAAAGTAAAGGGAGCACCGCCATGGCAGCAGAAGAAGAAAAAACAAGCACCTCGTTCGAAGACTTTAAGCTGAACAAGCAGCTGCTGAGCGCCATTGCCGAAGCCGGATATGAAAAGCCGACCCCCATCCAGCAGCAGGCCATACCGCTTGTGCTGGCGGGCCAGGATATATTGGGCATCGCGCAGACGGGCACCGGCAAGACTGCCGCCTACCTCCTGCCCCTGCTGATGAAGGTGAAATACGCCCAGGGCATGCACCCGCGCGCCCTGATTATCGCGCCCACCCGCGAGCTGGCGATGCAGATAGAGGAGCAAATCGGGCTGCTGGCCAAATACACCGACCTGCGCCACACGGCCATATACGGCGGCCTCGGCCCCAAAACGCAGATTGAGACTATCGCCAAAGGCATCGATATACTGGTGGCCACCCCGAAACGCCTGATGGAGCTTTACCTGAAAGGCGACCTGGTGCTGAAGGAACTGAAAACGCTGGTGCTGGACGAGGCCGACAAGATGATGGACATGGGCTTTATGCCGCAGATCCGCCAGATACTGGAGGTGATTCCGCGCAAGCGCCAGAACCTGCTGTTCTCCGCCACCATGCCGGATAAAGTGACGACCCTTTCGGAGGAGTTTCTGGAGTTCCCGACACGGGTGGAGGTGACGCCGCAGGCCACGCCCGTGGAAACCGTGAGCCAGGTGCTGTACCAGGTGCCGAACCTGCGCACCAAGATAGCGCTGCTCGAGCACCTGATTCAGGACGAGGAAAGCCTGAACCGCGTGATCATCTTTACGAGGAGCAAGAAAAATGCGGAGAGCGTTTCCAGATTCATCGAGCACCGGAACTATGGGGAGGTGCGGGCCATCCACGGCAACAAGGGGCAGAACACCCGCATCAACTCGATGGAGGCATTTAAGGCGGGCGAGGTGCGCTTTCTGGTGGCAACCGATGTGGCGGCCCGCGGCATCGATGTCAGCATGGTGAGCCACGTCATCAATTTTGACGTGCCGTTTGTGTATGAGGACTACGTACACCGCATCGGCCGCACCGGCCGGGCCGAGAACGCTGGCGCCGCCGTTACCTTCGCCAACGAAGCCGAGATGTATCACATCCATAAAATCGAAAAGGTGATCCGGATGCAGATTCCGCAACTGCCGTTGCCAGCCGCTGTGGAAGTGTTTGAGACGCCGTTTGAGGAGCAGCAGGAAATCGCCAGGGAAATCGACCACCTGAAGCGCAGCGAAAACCCTGATTTCAAAGGTGCCTTCCACGAGAAAAAAGGCATTCCGAAGGGCAAACCGAAGAAAAGCAAAGGTGACCCGAAAGCCTCTTTCTGGAAAAAAACGAAAAAGAAAGGAAGCAGGAAGAAGTAAGGGCGGGTTTATATATGTTGCCTTTATATTAGCCGCTATACGAACTAAAGCTGTTCCGGATTTCTTAATCCGGAACTTACCTGGAGCGGATTTCCTAATCCGCATGAACCCTTAGATGGGGATCAGGAAATCCCCGATAGCTATCTTTCAGATTAAAAAAATCCGAAAGAGCTTTTCCTGAAGTGGACCATAAGGAGGGGCGGGGGTGGCTGGATAAATGAGCTTCCAATACAGCAAAAAAGGAAGCCCGTTAGCTTCCCTCCTCACCAGATTTATATATAAATCGCCTAAAAAAACTTGGAGGCCAGGTCTCCGAACTCAAACACCATAAAGGTGAGCGTGAGGCTCCAGAAAAAAGAACTCCAGAGCATGTGCATGTAGATGTGCCTGCGGGGCGCTCCTAGAAGCGCGGCCACCATCGTCCCGAAAATGGGCGTGAACAGGATAGGCGTCAGGAAAGCCACCCCCGACACGCCGAAGCGTTTCCATATATGGACGATGCGGCGGTTTTTTTTGCAGAACACCGGCTTCTGCCGCGCCCGGCGGCGGCGGGAAAGCCACTTAGACACGGCCTTACCGACCACTGAAAAAATCAGCACACTCGTCATCATGCCCGCCACCGTCAGCAGCATCGTCTCCAGGTAAGACAGACCAAGCGAAACGCCCGTAACCGGTCCGCCGAAGAACTTCACCATGCTCACCAGGTACACCGACAGATATTTTACTACTTCCACAAACATGTGCTAAAATTGTATTCCAAGGTAAACAACAATACCCAGCTTTGTATATACGCAGCCACAATATATATGCTCTATGAATATTCCAACAATCTGATATGATAATTTATTAAGAGACAGGGGTTTAGGAAACGGCGTTTACAGAGGTTGCTATGTAACAGGCTGCCAGTGGCAATGGTTCAGTTATATCTTCGGTCCGAATGCCAGATCGCCCGCGTCGCCGAGGCCCGGCACGATGTAGGATCGCTCGTTCAGGTGGTCGTCCAGGGCGCCGAGCCAGAGCGTCGCCTCCGGCATTTCCTGCTGCACATGCGCCACGCCTTCCGGCGCGGCAATGGCGGCGGCCACATGCACCTGCTTCGGCATGCCGTGGCGCAGCATCCCCTTGTAGGATTTCACCAGCGAGCGGCCCGTCGCCAACATGGGGTCCGCCAGTATCAGGATCTTGTCGTGCAGGTTAGTCGATGCCAGGTACTCCATGTTTATCTGCAGCTCCGTGTTTTCCTCCTCCACCCGGTACGCGCCCACAAAGGTGCTGTAAGCCCTGTCGAAGTAGTGGATCATGCCGTTGTATAACGGCAAACCCGCCCTCAAAATTGTGGCGAGCACCGGCTGCTCGGCCAGCAGCATCGTCTGCGTCTCGGCCAGCGGCGTGGTGAGGGTGGCCGGGGCATAGGGCAGCGTTTTCGATATCTCGTAAGCCAGCAACTCTCCCAGCCGCTCCAGGTTGCGCCGGAAGCGCATGCTGTCGCCGTGTATTTTCACATCGCGCAGCTCGGCTATAAAATGGTTTGCCAGGGAAGGCGTGTCGGTGAGGATGTGGAGCTTGCTGTTTGCCATGGTGAGGTGTCCGGGGGTGTTGTCGCGCTAAAGATACGCAGGGCACACTGGTTCCACCAAAGGGGGCATAAAATTTTGCGCGGTGGGCGGCATGCCCTCCCGAAAAAATGGCCTGAGGCCATATATGCCGCGTTTTTGGCAGGGGCTGAGGCATGGCTATCGCGGCGGGCGTTCCTGCCGAAGTGTAAAAATAGCGCGGCTTACCAGAACCTTAAAGCGGCAAAACAGTACATTCGCACGTTCATCGCTTTACTTTCTTAAACTGCTTATGCCCATGAGACGCGTACTTTGTGCTCTGAGCCTGCTGCTTGCCACTGGTTTAACGGCGCAGGCGCAGGATGTATATGTGCCCTACAACCCCGAGGTGTACCACTTGATAGACCGCTACCAGATTAAGTATGGCGACAGGGTGCCGCAACTACAGACTGCCGTAAGGCCCTACGGGCGCGCGGATGTGGCGGACTTGGCCGAGGTCAGTGTGCGCAACGCCCGCTCCAGGGTCGACCAGTTCAACGCGCAGTACCTGCTCAACGACAACTGGAACTACACCAACGAGGAGAACAACGACAGCCAGCCCATCCTGCGGTACTTCTACCGGAACAAGACGGATTTATATCACTTCGAGAGCGAGAACTTTACCCTGCGCGTGAATCCGGTGCTGCACCTGGAGGTGGGGCTCGACAACCAGACCGACGGCATCCGCTACACAAACACGCGCGGCGTGCAGCTTGAGGGCTCTATTGACGAGCGCTTTGGCTACTACGCCTTCGTCGGCGAGAACCAGGCGCGGTTTCCGGGCTATGTGAACGACCGCATCCTGCGCGACAACGTGGTGCCGCACGAGGTGTTCTGGAAAGACTTTAAAAAAGACGGCTACGACTTCATCACGGCGCGCGGCTACCTGAACTATGCCCTGAGCGAGCATGTGGAGATACAACTGGGCCACGACCGCCACGTGATCGGCGACGGCTACCGCTCCCTCATCTACTCCGACTACGCACCGCCGGCTTTTTTCCTGAAACTGAACACACGCGTCTGGAAGCTGCACTACATGAACCTGTTCCAGGAGCTGATCTCGGAGTACCGCCGCGACGCCCGCGACGGACTGCTCCCTAAAAAGTATATGGCCCTGCACCGCCTGGGCGTCAACGTGACAGACAATCTGAACATCGGGGTTTTTGAGCAGGTGATTTTTGCCCGCGGCGAAGGCAAGTTCGAGCTGCAGTACCTCAACCCGATTATCTTTTACAGAAGCATTGAGCAGGCCCTGGGCAGCGAGGACAACGCCATGCTGGGCGCAGATTTTAAGTGGAACATCGCGAACCGCGTGCAGCTATATGGGCAGTTGATGCTGGATGAGTTTCTGCTGAAGGAGGTGAAGGCGGGCAACGGCTGGTGGGCCAACAAGCAGGCGGGCCAGCTTGGCGCGAAATACATAGACGCCTTCGGGCTGGGCAACTTCGACCTGCAGGGCGAGGTGAACATCATCCGCCCCTACACCTACCAGCACAAGGACCAGTTCACCAACTACCAGCACTACAACCAGCCACTGGCGCACCCGATGGGGGCCAACCTGTACGAGCTGATCGGGATTGTGCGCTACCAGCCCATCCCGCGCCTGCACCTGACGGCCAAAGCCATTGCCACCCGCTACGGCCAGGACACCGACAGCCTGAACTATGGCGGCAACGTGCTGCTCCCCTATACCAGCCGCGTGTCTGGCTACGGCAACGAAATCGGGCAGGGCGTTACCACCAACCAGCTGTTTTTAGACCTGACAGCCTCTTTCCAGTTGCGGCACAACATGTTCCTGGATTTGAAGCAAGTGGTGCGCCGCGCCGACGCGGAGCTCAACACGTTTGACAACAACACCTATTTCACCTCCTTCGCCTTCCGCTGGAACATTCCGCAACGGCTCCACGAGTTTTAATCCAAGGCATATACTAGCATATTTGAAAAGAGAAGAGGTAGGGAGGAAATTCCACCTCTTCTCTTTTCTTCTTATTAATAAGTATCTTTGCGCCAGCCGGGCCAACAGCACCAAATGCCCTGGCACCATATATACTTTAAGCGGCAGCGCCCACGGTGCTGCCATACAGCGGTTGCTGACCATCCAGCCTATATATAATGGCAGGCTTGGCGGCGACATTTTATACCAGCATGAAGACGTACTTTCGCATCCTGCAGTTTGCCAAGCCCTACAGCCGGTTTGTGCCGCTGTACGCTTTATATACCATTTTAGGCATCATCTTCGGACTATTCAACTTCACGCTCATCATCCCGTTGCTGAATGTGCTGTTTGGGGAGGTGAGCCCCGAAGAAGCAGCCGCCATGACGGCTACCCGCCCGGAGTTCAGCCTGAACATCGAGTTTCTGAAAGATTTCTTCAACTACTATTTCGGGCAGATTATTCTGCAGGAGGGGCGTGAGGGGGCGCTGCTGTTTGTGTGCCTGCTGGTGATCGTGTCGGTGTTTCTGGCCAACCTTTTCCGATACCTCGCCTTCCGGATTGTGGGGGCGCTGCGGGCGCATGTGGTGCGAAATATGCGCCAGGCCATATATAAACGCGTCACGGAGCTGCACCTGGGTTATTTCTCGAACGAGCGCAAAGGCGACCTGATGACGCGCCTGACCGTGGACATACAGGAGGTGGAGAGCTCGGTGGTGAGCACGCTGACCACGGTGATACGGGAGCCGATTACCATCATCGCCTTCTTCATTATTCTGTTCACCATGTCGGTGGAGTTGACGCTGTTTACGCTGCTGCTGCTGCCGATTTCGGGAGGCATCATCGCGGGCATCTCCAAGCGGCTGAAGCGCCGGGCCAGGCAGGGCCAGGACTCGCTCAGCTTCATCCTCACCATCATTGACGAAACATTGAGCGGCATGCGCGTGATCAAGGCTTTTAATGCGGAGCCGTTTATACTGGACAAATTCCACCAGCAGAACAACCGCTACGCCCACATCCAGCGCTCCATCGCCAACAAGCGCGACCTGGCCTCGCCGCTGTCGGAGTTCCTGGGTGTGGCCGTGGTGGCAGGGCTCCTATATTACGGGGGCAACATGGTGCTGAACCGGCAATCGGAGCTGACGCCAGCAGAGTTTATCACTTATATCATCCTGTTCTCGCAGGTGCTGGTGCCAGCCAAGGCGATGTCGGCCTCGTTCAGCAACATCCAGCGGGGGCTGGTATCCGGCGACAGGGTGCTGCAGGTAATCGACACGAAGCCGCAGATCGTGAACAAACCGAACGCAAAAGCGCTGCCAGTGTTTGCGGAGCAGATCGAGTTCAGGGATGTGGGCTTCGGCTACGGCGGCAAGCCGGTGCTGCAGGACATCAACTTCACGATTGAGAAAGGCAAAACGGTGGCGCTCGTGGGCCCGTCGGGTGGCGGCAAGTCCACGCTGGCCGACCTGCTGCCGCGCTTCTACGACCCCACGGCGGGCGCCATCTATATAGACGGCCACGACATCCGGGACTATACCATGGAGTCGGTGCGCGATAAGATTGGCGTGGTGACGCAGGAGTCTATCCTCTTCAACGACACGATTTTCAACAATATCGCCTTTAACAAAACCGATGCGACAGAGGAGGAAGTGATCGCCGCCGCGAAAATTGCCAACGCCCATGAGTTCATCATCCACACCGAGAACGGCTACCAGACGATGATCGGCGACCGGGGCGGCAAGCTATCAGGGGGGCAGCGGCAGCGCCTGAGCATCGCGCGCGCCATTCTCAAAAACCCGCCCATCCTTATCTTGGACGAAGCCACCTCGGCCCTCGACACCGAATCGGAGAAACTGGTGCAGGAGGCGCTGACAAACCTGATGAAGCACAGAACCTCCATCATGATTGCGCACCGCCTGAGCACCATACAGCATGCCGATGAGATACTCGTGCTGCAGCAGGGCCGCATCGTGGAGCGCGGCACACACGAAGAATTGCAGCAGCAGAGCGGCGGTTTATATGCCCGCCTCACGCAGATGCAGCTCACGGCATAAGGCTGGCAGAGGGTGGAAGCTATATGTATAAAAGGATACAAGACTTTTTGTGTTGCATCTAAAAAATCACCACTTGCTTTACATATATAAGGCTCTAATAGAGAGTGCAGGCAAATCTTATCCGGGAGCTTGCATATAGCACCTCCCCCCGAACAAACCCTTTGTGTATAACCATATATAAATTACCTCAGCAGAAAAAGCGGCTGAACCGCCAACCACCATATATATGACATCAACCTCCACCATACTGGCAGAACTGACCCAGGCACAGGAAGTGCTGAAGGCTTTTCTAAGTGATGAAAAGAATATTACCGCCATCGGGCAGGCGGCTGACACGATGGCCGACAGCATCCGGAGCGGCGGCAAGATTCTGAGCTGCGGCAACGGCGGCTCGATGTGCGACGCCATGCACTTTGCCGAAGAACTCACCGGCCGCTACCGCAACGACCGCCGCGCCCTGCCCGCCATCGCCATCTCAGACCAGAGCCATATGAGCTGTGTCGGCAACGACTATGGCTACGAGGCCGTGTTCTCGCGCTACCTGGAGGCGCTGGGCAATGCGGGCGACGTACTGCTGGCCATCAGCACCAGCGGCAACTCAGGTAATGTGCTGAAGGCGGCGGAAACAGCCAAGGCCAGAGGCATGAAAGTAGTGGGCCTGACGGGCAAAGACGGCGGCAAACTGGCCCCGCTCTGCGACGTGGAGGTGCGCGTGCCGCACACCGGCTATGCCGACCGGGTACAGGAAATCCATATCAAGGTCATTCATATCCTGATCCTGTTGCTGGAACAAAAACTAACCTAGCACGGAAGACCTCGCGGTGTGCGGAGCTCCCGCGAGTGTCTGAGGCAAAGGCAGTGGCGCTTCTGTAGAGACGGAATTTGATGGAGGCGCAAAATATTGCACCTCTGCATTATCGTTTGAATAGCGATGCGTATATGGTGAAACAGGTTTTCTAAAGCCCCTCACTTGTCATGAAGCATCTGCTATATATAGCGCTCCTCCTCGGTCTGTTCTCCTGCCAGTCCCGTGACAGCAGCAACCAGAAAGAGAAGATCAATCCAGCCAATCCCGTGGCGGACACCACTGCGGCCGCACCAGCATTGCCCGCCCCGCCCGACTCCGCCTACCTGATTGTGCCCGGCGGAAGCATTGGCCATATATACCTGGAAATGCCCGCCACCAAACTGCAAGGCATCATGGGCCAAGCCGACAGCGGCGATGCCGCCATGGGCAAATCGCTGCAGTTCTGGCTCAGCAAAGACACGCTCCGGCCCCGGAAATATGTGGCGGTATATACCGTGAATGACTTCGACGGCAGCGGCAGCCCGCCGGAAGTGCGGCAGGTGCAGGTCACCTCGCCGGAATTCAGGACGGAAGGCGGCCTCGGCCCCGGCAGTTCGCTCGCTGCGATACGGGAGCAGTTTGGGCAGTTGCAGCCGCTGGCTTACTATACAAACGAAGCGGGCCGGCAGGTATATATCTACGATGCGCAGGCGCAGGGTATTGCCTTCGAGGTGACCGTGCCCGACAGCATCAGCACCGCCGTCACCATTCATGCCAAAGGCGCGGACGTGACAGACACGTACCTGCCCATACATCCCGACATGACCCGGCTGCGGCGCCCCTGAGCTGGCGATCTTCTAAAGTAAAGCTATTTTGATTTTTGGAACAGGAATATGAATCAATTGCATTTATCCATTGTTTCAGCACAGAATCTCCACTAATACTTTCTAAGGACGAAGTATGCTCATCAAAACTTTCGGAAGCGCCGTGCAGGGCGTGAACGCCTACACCATCACCATTGAAGTCAGCGTCAGCGCCGGCACCAAGTATTTTCTCGTCGGCCTACCCGACAACGCCGTGAAGGAAGGCGAGCAGCGGATTGAGTCTGCGCTGAAGCAGTACGGCTACAAAATCCCCCGCCAGAAAATCGTCATCAACATGGCGCCGGCCGATATCCGGAAAGAAGGCTCTGCTTATGATCTGACAATAGCGATGGGCATACTGGCGGCCTCGGGGCAGATGGCTGCCGACAGGGTTGCGGACTATATGATTATGGGTGAGCTGTCGCTGGACGGTTCGCTGCGCCCGGTAAAGGGGGTGCTGCCCATTGCCATACAGGCCCGCAAAGAGGGCTTCAAAGGCATTATACTGCCCGCCCAGAATGCCACTGAGGCTGCCATCGTGAATAACCTCGATGTGATAGGCGTCAACACCATCCTGGAGGCGATTGAGTTCCTCGACGGGCACCGCGAGATCCCGCCGGTGGTCATCAACACGCGGGAGCTGTTTCAGGGGGCAGTGGATATCTATGCCGCCGACTTTGCCGATGTGCAGGGGCAGGAGAACATCAAGAGAGCGCTGGAGATCGCTGCCGCCGGAGGCCACAACGTGATTATGATCGGTCCGCCGGGGGCGGGCAAAACCATGCTGGCCAAGCGCCTGCCCTCTATCCTGCCGCCGCTCTCGATGCAGGAGGCGCTGGAGACGACTAAGATACACTCCGTTGCAGGCAAGTTGGGTGAGGGGGCTTCGCTGCTCACCACGCGCCCCTACCGCTCACCGCACCATACCATATCCGACGTGGCACTGGTGGGCGGCGGCGGCAACCCGCAACCCGGCGAGATATCGCTGGCGCACAACGGCGTGCTTTTTCTGGACGAGCTGCCTGAGTTTAAGCGCACCGTGCTGGAGGTAATGCGCCAGCCGCTCGAAGAGCGCCGCGTCACCATCTCCCGCGCCAAGATGTCGCTCGACTTCCCCGCTAACTTTATGCTGGTGGCCAGCATGAATCCCTGCCCCTGCGGCTATTACAACGACCCGAACAAGGAATGCGTGTGCGGGCCGGGCGTGGTGCAGCGTTACCTGAACAAGGTGAGCGGCCCTTTGCTGGACCGCATTGATTTGCATGTGGAGGTAACGCCCGTCACGTTCGACCAGATAACCGCCACCCGCAAGGCCGAGGGCAGTGCCGCCGTGCGGGAGCGCGTGGAAGTGGCGCGCCGGATGCAGACAGAGCGCTTCCGGGATATGCCCCAGGTACACTCCAACGCCATGATGCCCTCGCAGATGGTGAAGGAAGTCTGCCAGATAAACGAGGCCGGGCGCACCCTGCTCAAGACAGCCATGGAGCGGCTCGGCCTCTCGGCCCGCGCCTACGACCGCATCCTGAAAGTGAGCCGCACCATCGCCGACCTGGCCGACAGCGGGGATATTAAAATTGAACATTTGGCAGAGGCTATTCAGTACCGTAGCCTCGACCGCGAGGGCTGGGCGGGCTGACGGCAAGGGTATATATAAGCTTTTGCCTAACAACAGTTTAACAGGAGCGGCAGCCATATATGGCTGCCGCTCCTGTTGCTCAGGAAACGGCCATTCCGCCCTTCCCGCTTGCACTGGTTTATTGCAAAAAGAGGGCCGCAGCCTATACTTTTCTAAAGCCCTTGCGTAATAGCCTTACATCGGGCAGCAAATCTTTAATCCAATAACCCCGTTAACAGTGTTTTCCACGAACATTTAATGCTATGAAAAAGACCCTTTTATTTCTTGCCTTTATTTTGACGACTGCGGTGGCCACGCAGGCGCAGGCACCACGTTTTGGTGTGCGGGTGGGAGCCAACTACTCCGGCTTCTCCGGCGACGATGCCGAAAACCTCGACAGAATGTTCGGCTTCCATGCCGGTATCACCTCACAGTTCTCCCTGACTTCCGATGATTTCTTTGCCATCCAGCCCGAAATCCTTTTCTCCAAGAAAGGCGCCGAATCAGAGGACGATAACTATAAAGCAAAATTAAGTTACATCGATGTTCCGGTGCTGGCCAAGGTAAACGCCGGTCCGCTGTACTTCGAAGCCGGACCGCAGGTGTCGTTCCGCATTGGCGGCGACATAGAAGTTGGCGGAAACAATGTGATAGATGATTTGGATGCTTTCAAACGGACAAGCCTCGGCTACGCGGCAGGTGTGGGCTTAGCCTCCACGCCACTCGGCCTGAGCGTTGGCGTGCGCTACAACGGCGACATCTCTAAACTATATGATGCAGACGATGTGTCTGACATACGCAACAACTTGTTTATGCTGACGGTGGGCTATATGTTCCCGAGCAGGTAAGACACGGATTACCTAGTACAACCTAAAACTATGAGAAAGCAGCCCGGCCATGGCCGGGCTCTCTTTTTGCCCCGTGTTATACTCCATTTGCCTGTGTTTATATATAGCCTGCGTTTATTTCCGGTTCCTATATAGCCTACATATATGTTCTGGCCTGTTTGTTGCAATACCCCCGCTGCATGCATGCACAAACAAAGCAAAGTGCTGGAACCACTGTTAAACCAAGGAAGGCGTGGCCCGGCAGAAGATCGGTCAAAAATATTAACCCCTATTTATCCTTTAACCTGTATACTGCCCGTTCAGGCATATACAACAACCTGTTTGAATTATGAAAAAGCTATTATTCTCCTTTGTATTCGTGCTGGGCTCCTTCGCCGTGGCACAGGCACAGTCTGGCATCGGTGTCAGGGCAGGCGCCAACTTCTCGAACCTGGAAGGCGACCTGAAAAACGAATCCAGGTACCAGAACAAAGTGGGCTTCCATGGCGGCCTTACCTTCGGCATCCCCGTTATCGAGAACTTCTTCTTTATCCAGCCGGAGGTCCTGTACTCCACCAAAGGCTTTAAGTATGAGGACACCGAAATTGACGTACCGGCCGTGGGGCTGGTGGAGCGCGACGGGAAAATGGACTACAGCTACATTGATGTGCCCGTGCTTGCGAAGATAAAGGCCGGTCCGATTTACTTCGAGGCGGGGCCGCAGGCCTCCTATCTGCTCAACGTGAACAATAACATCAAAGAGTCGCTGAACGGCGAGGCCTATTCCTCCACCACCACCAAGCGTGAGCTGGATGGGCTACAGCGGTTTGAGATCGGATACGCGGCCGGTGTGGGTTTTGCGACCAGCAGCGGCATCAGCCTGGGGGTGCGCTACAACGGCAGCCTGACTGATTTTGTGGACGAGAACCCTGAAGATTACTTCGAGGGCGACCTGACCAACGCCCGCCACTCCACGATTATGGCAACTATCGGCTTCACCTTTGGCCGATAAGCAAAATTTCTATTACTAAACTCCAGGCTCGCCCTGCCCCCTGGGCAGGGCGAACTTTTTATATATAGCCACACAGCGCCTCCAACCATTTGACGCCTGCCGTAGTAAACAAGGCTATATATACCCGGACCTCATCCCCCTACTCCTATGAAAAAAGCTTTACTGTTTCTCACGCTTCTGCTCGCCCCGCTGCTGATGGCCCAGGCGCAGTATGTCCGCCTGGGTGCGAAAGGCGGCGGCGGTTTCGCCCGCCTCCACGGCGATGATGGCTCCTCAGACTATACGAACACCCTTGGGGTGTACCATATAGGCGGCGTGGTGAGCTATGAGTTCGTGTCGCGGATAGCGGTGCAGGCAGAGGTGCTGTATGCGCAGAAGGGATTCACGTACGAGGATTTCAGGCATAACCAGACCGACGACCTCAGCGGCGACCTGCGGCTGCACTATATAGAACTGCCCCTGTTGTTTAAGCTGCAAAAAGGCGGGCTGTTTGCGGAGGCTGGTCCCTATATAGGCTACCTGCTGGATGCCAGCGACGATTTCCAGTTGGATTCTGCGGGCACCAATCCGCCGCCCTTCTATGCTTCCGACCGTCTCAACCGCTTCGACTACGGTTACACAGTCGGTATCGGCATCATGCTGGACAGCGGTTTCTTCATGAGTTTCAGGCACGAGGGCGGCTTCCGCTCCATCACCACAGCCCTGGATCAGAAAAACCTCGGATTCAGGGTAAGTGTCGGCTATCTCATCCCGGCGCCATCCCCTGCTGAGGTGATGCAGCCCTAGCGCAAAAGGCCAGTCGATATATAGCCTAGCCTTCTGCGTTATTGGTATATATAAAGCTACTGCTGCATCTCGGCAAAAAACCTGTAGAACAGCGGGATGGTTTCGATGCCTTTCATATAGTTGAAAATTCCGAAGTGCTCGTTTGGTGAGTGGATGGCGTCCGAGTCCAGCCCGAAGCCCATCAGCACCGAATCCAGGCCCAACTCTGACTTGAACATCGCCACTATCGGGATAGAACCGCCGCTGCGCACCGGTATCGGCTTCACGCCAAAGGTCTCCTCATATGCCCTGGCAGCGGCCTGGTACGCAATAGAGTCCGTCGGCGTTACCACGGGCTCTCCACCGTGGTGCGGTTTCACCACCACCTTCACGCTTTTGGGGGCAATGCTTTCGAAGTGTTTTTTAAATTTTTCCGTAATTTCTTCCGAAGTCTGGTTCGGCACGAGGCGCATCGAAATCTTCGCATGAGCCTTGGAAGGAATCACTGTTTTGGCGCCCTCTCCGGTATAGCCGCCCCAGATGCCGTTCACGTCCAGCGTCGGGCGGATGGAATTGCGCTCCATGGTCACGTAACCGGCCTCCCCGTGTACGTCTCCCAGGTCCAGCGCCTTCTTGTACTTCTCCAGGCTGAACGGGGCCCGCGCCATTTCCGCGCGCTCCTCCTGGCTCAGTTCCTGCACGTTGTCATAAAAGCCGGGGATGGTGATATGATAATTCTCGTCGTGCAGTGAGGCAATTATCTGGCACAGGATGTTGATGGGGTTGGCTACAGCCCCGCCATACAGGCCAGAGTGCAGGTCGCGGTTGGGGCCGGTTACCTCCACCTCCACGTAACTCAGCCCGCGCAGGCCGGTGGTGATGGAGGGCGCATCGTTGCCCAGCATGCCGGTATCGGAGATCAGAATCACATCCGCGCTCAGTTTATCCTTGTTTTCCTTCACAAACGCGGCCAGGTTGGCAGAGCCCACTTCCTCCTCGCCCTCAATCATAAACTTAACGTTGCAGGTCAGGTTGCCCGTCTGCACCATCGTCTCAAAGGCTTTCACGTGCATGTACATCTGCCCCTTGTCGTCGCAGGCGCCGCGGGCATATATGTTGCCGTCTTTTACCACAGGCTCAAACGGCGGGGAGGTCCAGAGTTCGTAGGGGTCGGCGGGCTGCACATCGTAGTGGCCGTACACCAGCACGGTGGGCAGGCCTGGGTCCACTATCTTCTCGCCATATACAATGGGGTATCCGCCTGTTTCGCAGAGTTCCACCTGGTCGGCGCCAGCCTCCGCCAGCCGCTGCTTCACAAACTCCGCCGTGCGCAGCACATCGGCCTTGAACTTCGGGTCGGCGCTCACCGAGGGGATGCGCAGCATGTCCAGCAATTCGTTCACAAAGCGGTCTTTGTTCTGGTTTATATAGTTGTTCATGGTTTTGGGCTTGATGATGCTATAAATTTAAGTTAAAAAGCCATCGTGCGGGGCAGGATGGCTTTTTGATTCTGTTTCTACTGAGGCATATATACCTTACCGCTTGCGGCCCAGGCTGATGTTGGCCTTGCTCTCCTCGCCCGAAAGCAGGCGGTTGATGTTCTTGCGGTGCGTCAGCGCCACCACGGCAAACAGCACGAAGCCGAAGATGATCAGGATCGGGTTCTCGGGGTGGAACTTTGGCAGCAGCAGCAGCAACGGGAAAGCCAGCGCGGCAATCATCGAGCCCAGCGACACATACTTGGAGGTAAAGAGCACAATCACAAAGATGGCGATGCACATCAGGGCCACCACCGGCTCGATGGCCAGCATCATGCCCAGCAGCGTGGCAACGCCCTTGCCGCCCACAAAGCGCTCATATATGGGGAAGATATGCCCCACCACACTCAGGGCACCGAAAATGAGCTGGTATATCACCAGGTTGTCCGGCTCGATGACGTTGAAGATGACCAGGAATCCCGCCAGTGAGGTGGCCGTCCACCCTTTGAAAATATCAATCAGCATCACGGCCGCGCCCGGCTTCTTTCCCAGCACCCGGAAGGTGTTGGTAGCGCCGGAGTTGCCGCTGCCGTGCTGCCGTATGTCGATGCCGTAATAGGCCTTCCCGATCCAGACGGCCGTGCAGATAGAGCCAATCAGATAGGCCGCTATGCCCAGTACCGCGATGAGTATTATGTCCATGTAGTGTCTTTTAAATCCAGGGTTTGCGCCGGCAGCGGCTGTGTCAGCGAAACGCAAATCTGCGGGGCGCAAAAAAGAGTCCCAATATAGCCAAATCTTAATTCCCGGTCCAGCCTTTCGGCCCTTCGTGTCACTTTATACGCGAAGTGAAGGGCTCCCGGTTATTTTACTCTGTCCCGTCCTCCCCCTCAGCAACCTCTTCCTCATTGCGCTTTCTGCGCTTCTTCTTTTCCTTCTTCGGCTCCTCCTCCAGGTAGTCGAAGTTGCCCGTTGACTCCGGCACTATCTGCTCCGACGCCACCTTAAAGCCGTTTTTGCCATCCAGATAGGCCGTGCGGAAATGCTCCAGGAACTGGTTCTTCTCAATCGCCTCGCCGGCATATATGCCGTAGTCGCCCGACACCCCGCGGCTGCCCTTCGACTTGGAGGCCACCGCTTTGTTGAACTTGTCGTCGGAGGAGGCCATGGTCATGCCGTTCTCGAAGAAACTGAAGTAGTACCAGGTATAGGGGTCGGCCTGCAGGTAAAGGTTCACGGCTGGCAGCCCGTTCATATCCTGCCGCATCTCCAGATATCCGTCCATGACGGCGCTGATGTCTTCTTTCAGGATGTTGGACAGGCCGATGGTGCCCACGTTGTACCAGGCTTTCTGCTCGTTGTCCCACTGCAGTTTCACATCGCTCAGCACCAGGCTGCGCACCAGTTTCTTCGACAGTTTGGGCAGCGGCACATACTCGGTGGCCGACTGCTGCACGTAACGGCGCACCTCCTTGTCGCCCACAAACTCACCCAGTTTATACAGCATCGCGTCGCTGGGGGCTGCCGCAGCGATGCCTCCCACCGCATCGCCGCCCAGGGTGGCCGCCATGGCAGCAAGCGCCTGGCCCGGCACCGCCATATCGAAAACCAGGAAGGCATCCAGGTCATATTGGCTGCTGTCGGCCTGGGCGCTGCCGCTGCCGGAGGCCTCCACCGTAAAGTTCTTCACCGGTTTCAGCAGGTTCAGTTTCCCCTCGAAGTGTACTGTTCTGGAAGAATCGTTGTAGTGCAGCACGTTGCCCTCGTAGGCGTCGCCGTACGCCCTGGCTTCCTGGCCTAGCTTAAACTCTTTTCGTTCCTTGTTGTAAGAGAGCAGCCCGTCTACTGTAAACAAATCGAGGTCTTCCTCTGCCTGCTTTTTAGACACAAAGGTGCTGTAGAATGCGCCCGTGCCTGCGGCCATGTGGATGCCGGTGTGCAGCGGTGTGCCGTCGGCTGCCTTCGGGTTGATGATGGGGATGCGGACGTTGGCGGGGTTCAGGGTGTCCTTTTTGTAAGGGAACCAGTCGGAGTCGTCGGGGTTGCCGGTAAAGTTCAGCTTCAGCTCCCCATCGAAATCCAGGTACTGCCTTGGGGCCCGCATCGTCACGCTGCCTCTGTATAAAATGCGCGGGAAGATATAGAAGGGCGTGGTCTCGTCCATATTGGCCGTGGCCGTGGTGTAGGCTGTTTTCTTCTTGCCTCCCTCGGGGCTGCCATATATAAAGTCGGCGAACTGCAGTTGGAAAGAATCGGCAGCGGCGTTCTGGTAATCCAGCACGGCATTGCCTTTCAGCGCCATCCGCGACAGCACATCGATATTGCCCTTATATAGCCTGTGGAACTGCTGTGTGGAGTCGGCGAGCACGCGCGCGTTGCGAAGCGTCTGGATGGTGGCGTCGGCCGCCACGGCCACGCGGCCGCTATCCGGCACCACGTGCATGTCGGCCACGGCGATATAGGGCACGCCACCGGCCAGCAGGTTGTTGCTTTTCAGGTCGTACTCGCCGCTGCCGGCCATAAAGCGCAGCCCCTCCTGGGCGGGGTGCAGCGAGTAGAACCAGTTTTTGCCGCCGCCTTCATCCGCCTGCAGGCTCACCTTCTGCTGGTTCATATCCCAGCGGGCGCTGCTCATGGAGGTCTTGTACTGCGCCTTCGGGAACTCGATGCTCGTCATGCCTTTCTGCTCGCTCTCGAAATCCACGAGTCCTTTGGTCATGTCGTAGGCAATGGACCCGTCCTGCGCCTTCACCGCCGGCCTTCCCTCCACATCCGACTTCACCACCATCTGGGCATGGTTTCCGGTGAAGGTGCGCTGCTTAAAGAGCAGTTCTTTGGAGGTGACATTCGCCACCGGGTTGTCCAGCACCCCTGCGGCGTAAAGGCCTCCCGGCGAGAGTTTGGCAACGCCTTTAAATGCGAATTCCTCTTGATACAGCTTCATGGGCTCGGCCACCGTCTGCAGGTACATGGTGTCGGCCTGCGGCTGCCAGTTCATATCGTAATTGGTAAGTGTGGCCACCGGAAACTCGGCTCCGCTGTGCTGCCCCCCGGCAAGCTGGAAAGAGGTGCCGCCCTTTGCCGTCACGCCGTTTTTATAATAGGTATAGGCGGGAGCCTCCAGCGTGGCGCCCATATACTGCAGGGTGCCTTTGCTCTGGATGCCGGCGGAACTCAGCATGATGGTATCGAACACCATGCCCTTGCCGCCATAGGCGGGCAGCCCTTCCGCCCCCGGCTGGTAATAAAAGCCAAGGGTCTCGTCGGGCATCATCACCATCTTTGCTTTGATGGGCGGGAAAATGCCGCCGGAGTTGAACGTGCCGTCAAAGCCGAAGGAGTTGCTGCCGGAGCTCAGGCTGTCGAGTTTGAAGGGCGGCATCTCGAAGTACACGGTGCTGTCGTAAGCGCCGCCGGCCACGTCGGGGCGGGCAAAAGCCACCCGCGCGCCCGTCACGCCGTCGAATCTGGGGTATTCGGCATAAAACTCCTCCCCTGACTTGTTGTCGGGCTTGTTTATATATAAGATCCCGGACATGCCTCCGGAATTACCGGTCAGCACCTGGTCGCTCACCTCTCCGTTGCGCCCCCGGCGCTTGCCCGTCACCAGGGCCACGGTGTCTATCTTGGTGAGAGCGATGGAAAAATCGTTGTAGTTGAACCTGAAGTCGGTGCCTTTGATGGCAAGCCGGCTGGCATATACCTCCCCGTTAAACTCTATATCGCGGTTTTTGAGGATATGGACTTCCTGGCCGCGCGGCAATATATACACGCTGGCCGTGTCGTTGTTAAACACGATCCGATCCACGCCCCGCACCGTCAGTTTGTTGCTTTCCAGGTCGAGGGTGGCATTGCGGCCGGAAGGCACCACTGACTTGATGATGAGGTGGTCATAATCCTTCACATCGCGGGAGGCATTCACGTAATGCAGCGCCTTTGGCTTCAGCTCGATATAGCCGGAGGCCGGGTCGTAGTTTATATATCCCTGGTACGACATGGCCAAGGCCGCCTCTTTGATGGCGTTCTCACTTATCTTCGTTGCTTTGGCTACGTCTGCGGTGTAGAAGTCGGTTCTCTTCGCTTTGGAGGCGTAGCCCGCCAGCAGTTGCAGCGGGTGGAACGGCGCCACACCCACCAGGCGCTGGTAGCGGCTGTTAGAGAAATACTCCGTGGACTCTACCTGCAGCGGAATAAGCGTTTTGGTATTCAGGACGGAAAACTCGATTTTAGGCACCCCCAGCTTCCACTGCAGGCGCTCGGCCGTCAGTTCTATCTGGTGGAAATTGTCGTAGAAGGGCATATCCGCGTAAACCCCTTTGTCTTTTGTCAGCGTCAGTTCCTGCGCAGGCCTGGAGAAGCGCAGTTGCACGGCCGGATGCGTCAGCGAGTCGCCCTGCTGGTAAATGGCCACGCTGGCGCGGTTTGCCAGCAGCAGCGAGTCTTCGAAGGTATAGCTCTGGGCCAGGGAGCGGAATTTGCGCTGCCCGCCATGCGACACCACAATCTCGGAGAGGCTTCCATCCAGCGGCTTGCTGCCTATCATACCACCCACCAGCGAGAAGCCTCCCTTATAGGCAATGTTGCCGCCCAGGTTCTTCACCTGCGCGTCGTTGGTGAACGAGGTGAACTTCGGGTAAGGGTAATTGCCGCTTTTACGCTTGCTGCTTATCCACTCCAGGGCGCCGTCCACGGGCGCGGCCAGCACCGCCGGAAAGGTAACCGCGACATCAGGAGCCTTGAAACCCGCGAAAGAGGTGTTGAAGTTATATTGGCCAAGTTCGGCGGAGGCGTGCTCACCTTTCACCTGCCAGTCGAATTTTCCGCCCTCCCCCACAAACAGATTGGTAGCCAGCATCAGCTGCCCGGCCGTGTTATATATGGCTGTGGAGTCCCAGGGCGTGACGAAGAGCAGGTTTGTTTTCTCCAGTTTCAGCACCGGCCCGCTCACTTTTGGCTGCTCGGGCACGAAGAGGCGCTTCTGGTTTTCCTTGCGGGCCTGGGCCGCTTTCTGCTTGTCTTCTTTCTTCGGAACCGTGATGACGGTGCCCCAGCCATCATCTTCCGTTACTTCTTCCCCGGTGCTCGCTTCATCATCCCAGGAGGTATCGTCCCAGCCGCTGCCAGATGCTGCGTCGTCTGCCTTGCTGGCGCCCTCGTAAACAAAGCTGAATTCGCCCCCGGTGGTCCGCAGGCTGTAGTAGGAATTCTGGTAGAGTTGGTTGCTGGTGAGGTAGAGGGCGGCGGTGGTGAGAAACTGGTCGAGTTGCTTGGGCTCCTCCTGCTGCACAGCCTTTTCGGTCACTTCCAGCATCTTGTCGAGCTGGTCGGGGCGTATGTGCTGATTGTTGATGCCAGCCGTCACCATGGTGTAGAACTGGCCGAAGCGCGAGGCGGGGAGGCGCTTGCGGTACATGCGCTGGCTGATGTCCATCACCTGCTGCTGCTGCTTTGCCGTGAGTTTGCCGTTGTTCCAGATTTCTGCCAGGTCTGTGCTAAGCTTTTCTGCGTCCGGCACTTTCCCGGCCAGCAGCATCGCCTGCACATCCCCGACAAACGCCTCAGGCTTATCAGAGAGTTTCGACTGCGCCTGCGCCGCCAGGGTGACAAAGAAAAAAAGAAAGGGTAAAAGTTGTTTCATAAGGGTAAGCGTCAGGTATTAGCGTGCTCTGAACAGGGCGGACACCCAGTTATTCTTCACCCGGTGCGATTGGTATAGCAGCCTCAGCGCCTCGGCTTTCTGCTGGAGTATCGGCAGGTCTTCGGTGTAAAAGCCGCTCAGCAGCAGCCAGCCTCCCGGCTTCAGTACCGCTTTGTAAGCAGGCATGTCCTCCAGCAACACGTTGCGGTTAATGTTTGCCAGGATGATGTCAAAGGGTCTCTCGCCTGCAATGGTTTCGGCGCCGCCCAGGCGCACGTCTATCTGGCTGTAGCCGTTCAGCTCGGCGTTCTCGCGGGCGTTCTCCACCGTCCAGTCCTCTATCTCCACGGCTACAATCTCTGCGGCGCCCAGTTCTCCGGCCATGATGGCCAGGATGCCGGTGCCGCAGCCCATATCCAGCACGCGCCTGCCCTGGTGGGCCAGCGTCAGCTGGTTTTCAATCATCAGCGTGGTGGTTTCGTGGTGGCCCGTGCCAAACGACATTTTTGGGTTGATGACGATGTCGTACTTCGCCTGTTCCGGCCGCGGGTGGAAAGAGGCGCGCACCGACACCTGCCCGCCGATGAAAAGCGGCTCGAAGTTTTTTTCCCACTCCTCGTTCCAGTTCTGGCGCTCGATTTTCTGTACGCCATATGTTACCTGCACCAGTCCGGCGTAGCGCTGCAGCGTTTCCTGCAGGGCCATCTCGCTGTACTGGTCTTCTGTTATATAGGCGCTGAAACCGTCTTCTGTTTCCACAAAAGCGTCGAAGCCGAGCTCTCCGAGTTCGGCTGTCAGGATGTCCGCAAAGTCTGCGTTTACTTTTAAGGTTACTTCTATAAAATCCATGCTAGTACTTAATCGCGGCATATGGCCGATGAGCGCACGTCTGTGTAAAATACCGTGAAGTCGGCCAGGTTGCGCTGGTCCGTCACGTAAAGGATATGGTTGGCAAAGGCCTTGTGCGGTGTGATATACCAGATGGCCGGAGCGTCGGCGAACAGCTTGTTGTTCTCGCGATATACCACCATGTTGGCAAAAGCCTCCTCCTCGTTCAGGAAAACAATGGCCGAGGCCGTGTTTTTGTACCGTGGGTCACGCTCCAGGTACACGGCCCCGTACACATGGCAGTAATCTTTGGCTGCACTGAATGTGCTGGCGGGGGCAGGCGCTGTCGCGGGTGTTCTGAAAACGGGGAACAGCGCCAGCCAGCTTGTAAACAATAGATACATCATATATAGGATACTAAATCCAAAGGTAAATATAAGTTACACAAAAAAGGGTGCCAATCTTTGTGTTTGGCACCCTTTTTCACAATTTATTTTTATACTTTAAAAAGACCGGATGATATCCGTGAAGTCCCTGGACTTCAGCGAGGCGCCGCCAATCAGGCCGCCGTCTATATCTTCCTGCGCAAACAACTCCCGGGCGTTGCCAGGGTTGCAGCTTCCGCCATATAAAATTGTACAATTATAAGCCGCCTCCGCATCGAACATGCGCGACAACTGCTCCCGGATATAGGCGTGCATTTCCTGCGCCTGCTCCGAGCTGGCCGTTTTACCGGTGCCAATCGCCCAGATGGGCTCGTAGGCGATCACGATCTGATCAAACTCCTCGTTGCTGAGGAAAGAGACACTGTCTTTCAGCTGCTGACCCACGTAGTCGAAGTGGTTTTCGGCTTCGCGCTCCTCCAGCGGCTCTCCGCAGCAGAAGATCGGCTTCAGGCCTTGGGCAATGGCCAGCTTCATTTTCTTGTAGAGCGTCTGGGCGTTTTCGTGGTGATATAAACGACGCTCGCTGTGGCCGATGATCACGTACTCCACGCCCACCGACTTGAGCATGGCAGCCGACACCTCGCCGGTATAGGCGCCGCTCTCATGTTCGCTCACGTTCTGGGCGGCCAGGTGCATTTTACTGTTGCCCTGCACCAGTTTACCCACGGGCTGCAGGTACGGGAATGGCGGCGTCACGATCACGGTCACATCACCGCTCACTTCGTCCTTCACCATGTTATCGATCTCCGATGTCAGCGAAAGCGCCTCCTCGTAAGTTTTATTCATTTTCCAGTTGCCTGCAACAATCTTCTTTCTCATGTTCTATATGTTTGTTTATAATGATCTTATATATGCTACGCTTTGGAATTTAAGCTACTGAAGTGGCAATTTAATAATTTCTACGGAGTGGCTTTAGAATTGCGTGTAGTTCTGCTTTCGTTTTTGCTATATAAGCTTGGATGATTGCGCTGTAAGTGCTGCCTATATATCCAACCACCCCTGCCCCTCCTTGTCTAAGGAGGGGAGTCTGCTTTTGCTTCAGAAGAGGGATATGTTCTATAGCTACTGCTTCCTGTTGTATACAGGGAGTATATATGGAATTTTTAATTTAATGCTTTTTATGCATATTAACTCTATATCCATATATAATTGCTACAGCTACTGGCTTTTGGTTGGAGTTAGCTGAAAAACTCCTCTCCTTAGACAAGGAGGGGCAGGGGTGGTTGGACCCGGTCCCGTAAAAGCAAACATGAGTCATCCCGGAGTTTGCAGGGATAGATAGAGTAGATTCCAGAGGTTGGCCAGTGCCAGCCGGATACGGTAAAGCGGTGTAGGAGTTTTCCTGCACCGCTTTCCTGTTCTATGGCAGCCCTGCCTAAGGAGATGGGAGACCGCCTCCCGCAGCTCTTTATCCAGCAGCGAGAGCAGAAAAGCATACACCAGGGTGACCACCTGCAAGAGCTTCATGCGGCTCGACCAGAACCAAAGCCGGCACGACTCCATGCCCATTTCTGATTTGTTGAAGCGGAAGGCCTGCTCCACCTGCCACCTTCTGGCGTAAGCAAAGACCAGGCGCCAGGCCTGGCGATCACTCCTGACTTCTTCACTGGTGAGCAAATACCAGGGTTGGCGGCCTTTCTTACCTGGCCGGCAGATCAGGAGCGTGAGCGGCTGGTCATAGTCCGGGTGCAGGCAGGGCTGCCACAAGAGGCTGCGCCGGTAAGTGATCTTTCGGACCATGTCCCTTACTACTCTTGAGGAGGTGGCTTTGCGGCCGACCGAAAAGCGGTAGGCATTCTTTAGAAGCCCACGCCCATCCACGAGCTTATACCTGGAGGGCCAGCGCAAGAGGAAGCGGTCGTGGCGGCCTAAAAGCAGCCCCAGCCACTTAGAGGAGGCATAGCCGCGGTCAAAGACGTGCAGCACGGCCTGGCCGAAGGTCTGGCGGGCCCACAAGAGCAGCGTGAGCTTCACCTGCTCCAGGGAGGTGGCCTCTTTGCCCCGGCTACTCCACCAGGCAAAGCGGGCGATGCGTGGAGCCTGCCACAGGCCGCAGCACAAGAGGCCCACCCACCGAAAGCCTGGCACGTGCACCGGCTCCCGGGTGGGGGGATCATAATAGCCCTTCTTGATTCTGAGTTGCCGTTTAGCTTTGACGCTGCGCACGGCGCATAAGCCCTCGCTTTGGAGGCTTTCGCACTTTTCCTGCACGCTCTCGTCCCACAAAAGCAGGGGCAGCTCACGTTCCGCTTCCAGCAGCTGCTCTACGTATGTTTGGGCCTCTTGACTCAGGTAGTCGGTGATGAGTTGGGCAGACCACTTCTTACTGCGCAGCAGGTTAGACAGGCGCTTGGTGCCCGCCGGGGCTTTGTCGGGCGAGAGCACAACCCCACCCAGCTCGCTTAGAAGCAGACCGGTGGAGCGGCTGCGGTGGCGCACCAGCGCCCGGCATAGGTTCTGGAAAGTGTAGACCAGGCGGCGGTCCAGCAGCTCATCGAGCCTGGCAAGGAAAGGAGAAAGAAATCCTTCGAGGCGGTAGGAGAAAAACAGAGCCTGGGAGAGAACCTCGGCTTGGCGTGCTGCGTTTTTGAAAGTAGTAAACATAAGAACCTCCCGTCTTTGGTGATACATAGACTGTACCACTAAAACAGGAGGTTCTCCTTTTTTATCCCAGTCCTAAACTCCGGGATGACTCATGTTTATATATAAATCAACCCCCTCCTACACCTTCCCCCTCAAAAAGCGGGCGGTGTCGTTGTTCTCCAGTTTCACCATCTCTTCCGGGGTGCCCTCGAACAGCAGGTGGCCGCCGTTGGTGCCGCCTTCGGGGCCGAGGTCGATGATCCAGTCGGCGGATTTGATGATGTCCATGTTGTGCTCGATGATGACGACGGTGTTGCCGTTCTCGATGAGCGCGTTCATGGAGGTAAGCAGCTTGCTGATGTCGTGGAAGTGCAGGCCGGTGCTGGGCTCGTCGAAGATGAAGAGGATGTTCTCGTGGTGCGAGGTCGCGCCTTTCGTGAGGAAGGAGGCCAGCTTCACGCGCTGCGCCTCACCACCCGACAAGGTGTTGCTCGACTGCCCCAAGCGTATATAGCCCAAGCCCACATCATCCAATGGCTTCAGGCGCTCGGCAATCTTCGGTTGGTCTGAGAAGAAATCAATGCTGTCGGCGATGGTCATATCCAGCACCTCCGATATATTCTTCTCTTTATAATGTATGTCGAGCACGTCCTGTTTGAAGCGTTGTCCGTGGCAGCTCTCGCACGTCAGGTAAATGTCGGCCATAAACTGCATCTCGATTTTCACCTGCCCCTCGCCCTGGCACACCTCACAACGGCCACCCTCGATGTTGAACGAGAAGTGCGACGGCTTAAACCCACGTGCCTTCGCCAGCGGCTGATCGGCATACAAGGTCCGGATAGCATCATAGGCCTTTACATAGGTAACCGGGTTGGAGCGCGACGACTTCCCGATCGGGTTTTGGTCGACAAACTCCACATGGTCTATTTTGCCGTAGTCGCCAGCCAGCTTGTCAAACTTACCGGTTGCCTCCGAGGAGCTGCCGTGCAGTTTCTGCATAGCCGGGGCCAGTATTTTTTTGACCAGCGTTGATTTGCCGGAGCCGCTCACGCCCGTCACCACCGTCATCACACTCAGCGGAAACTTCACGCTCAGGTTTTTCAGGTTGTTCTCGCGGGCGCCGATCACCTCGATGGCATTGCGCCACTTGCGGCGCTGCGGCGGCACCGGCACTTCCATCCGGCCACTCAGGTATTTGGCGGTGTACGTATCCACGCCCGTGGTTATTTCCTCAAAAGTGCCCTGGAACATCAGGTTGCCGCCACCGGAGCCCGCCTCCGGTCCGATGTCGATGAGTTGGTCTGCCGCTTTCATCATCTCCTCCTCGTGCTCCACCACAATCACGGTGTTGCCCAGTTGCTGCAGTGTGCGCAGCACGCCAATCAACTGCTCAGAGTCTTTCGGGTGCAGGCCGATGCTCGGCTCATCAAGGATATACATCGACCCCACCAGGGCGCTGCCCAGCGAGGTGGCCAGGTTGATGCGCTGGCTCTCGCCCCCGGACAAGGTGTTGGAAAGGCGGTTGAGGGTAAGATAGCCAAGCCCCACCCGCTCGAGGTAGCTCAGGCGGTTGGCGACCTCCGTCACCAGCCTGTCGGCCACATTCCGCTCGTGCTGCGTCAGGTCCAGGTTCCGGAAAAACGGCAGCACCTGTGTGATCGGCATTAGCACCAGATCGGTGATGCTCTTGCCGTTTACTTTCACGTAGCTGGCGTCTTTGCGCAGGCGCGAGCCGCGGCACTCGGGGCAGGTGGTGCGGCCACGGTAGCGCGACAGCATCACGCGGTACTGTATCTTGTGCGTCTGCCCCTGTATATGCCTGAAAAAGTCGTGGAGGCCTTCGAAGTATTTGTTGCCTTTCCAGAGCAGTTCCTGCTCCGCCTCCGTCAGCTCGTTGTAAGGGCGGTGGATCGGGAAGTCGAAGCGGATGCCGTTCTTTACCAGCGGCTGCAGCCACTCGTTCATTTTGTCGGAGCGCCAGGGCGCAATGGCCCCTTCATATATGGTGAGGCTCTTGTCCGGAATCACCAGGTCGGGGTCGATGCCGAGCACGCTGCCGAAGCCTTCGCAGGTCTGGCACGCGCCGTAGGGGTTGTTGAAGCTGAAGAAGTTCACCGACGGCTCCTCGAACACCATCCCGTCCAGCTCGAACCTGTCGGAGAACACGCGCTCCCCGCCGCCATATATAACCCGGCACTCGCCCTGGCCCTCAAAGAAAGCCGTCTGCACCGAGTCAGCGATGCGGAAAGCGAGATCCTCGTCGGATTTATATATCACGGCGCGGTCCACGAGTATATAGATGTGCTTGCCCAGCTTCGGCTTTTTCTGCTCCAGCAGTTCCTCTATAAAATACACCTCGCCGTTGGCGTAGATGCGGGAATAGCCTTTCTGCAGCAGCAGGTCCAGTTCTTTGGCCAGGGTGCGGTCTTTGTGCTGGTGCAGCGGCGCCAGGACCATCACGCGCGCCTCATCCTCCAGCGAGAAAATAAAATCCACCACATCGGCCACCGAGTCCTTCTGCACCACCTCCCCGGAAACAGGCGAGTAGGTTTTGCCAATGCGGGCGTACAGCAGCTTCAGGTAATCATATATCTCGGTGCTGGTGCCCACCGTGGAGCGGTTGTTTTTGATGCTCACCTTCTGCTCGATGGCAATGGCCGGGCTGATGCCTTTGATATAGTCCACGTCGGGCTTGTCCATGCGGCCCAGGAACTGGCGGGCGTAGGAGCTGAGGCTCTCCACGTACATGCGCTGCCCTTCGGCATACAACGTATCGAAAGCGAGGGATGACTTGCCGGAGCCGGAAAGCCCCGTAATGACGATGAACTTGTTGCGCGGCAGCGCGACGCTCAGGTCTTTGAGGTTGTGCACCCTCGCCCCTTTGATGATGATGTGCTGGCGGGCGTCGAGCTCGTCGAGGTTATAATCGGGAATGTATGCCATATAGAAAGCGGCTCTCCGGAGGCTGGCTTTCGCAGCAGCCAAAGGCCATTTTTGCTTCTGAAGTTAATTTGTAAAGATACGAATAGATAACCTCAAATTGAAGGCCTTTGTTGCAGTTGCTGCGGCAGCCGGGCACGGACTATATAACACCGGCTGCGCCGGAAAAGCCAACAGGTTGCCGCCATATTTCAGCGCCGGCACCAGCCAAAACAATTTACCCGCCACTGTTTCTAAGCATCGTCCTATATAAAACAGCAAAGTCGATATATCAATAGCCTGTCTGCTACGTACAATCAGTAACACAGGAAGGCACCCATGACCCGCCTTCCGCACCACAGGCATCGCCTGCCTGCAGGAACTGCTCCCCTTACGGTTCCTTCCTATACATCGCTCCCTGCTGCCCAGCCTGTACCCGTTACAGGCCTTTACTGCCTGCCGTCGCTCACCCTTCTTCCGGCAGCACCTGTGCCACTATGTATATGAATTTAACACTAACCCTATTTCCCCTATTCTATGAAAAACTCTACTCTCCTCAGATCACTGATCTGTATTTTCATACTTTCGTTCTTTTCGGCGCCCGATGCAAAGGCGCAGCTTGTTGAGCCGGCTGAGTGTAGCTATGATGATCCACAAGGCTGCTTTCTTGTAGCTTATGAATCTGTACAGGAAGAAAGCCCTACATCTACCAATTTAGTTGTAGTATTAAGTGCTTCACTCAATGAAGGCGGCACTTGTGATGACATAGATGGCCTGGCTTTCGTTCCTGCTGGAAGCGTAGATTTTGAATACCGATCAAGGGCAGAGTTAGCTGCCGATCCATTTGTAGAACTTACCGTGAACAGGGCTATCTTCACAACTGCACCCGATGTCGTTGTATATACCTATGAGAACACTACAATTGAGATTTTAGGGTTTGAATTCACCGTTCGAATCCCAACTGAAGTCGTGGACCTGCAGGCCCGACTTGATTCTGACGAACCGTGTCTTGAAATCACTCCGCTGCCGGTGGAGCTGATCACTTTCGATGCTGCAGCGACGGACAAGGGCATAGAGCTGAGTTGGAGCACCGCCAGCGAGCAGAACAACAGCCACTTTTTGGTGGAGCGCAGCGCCGACGGCATGGCCTTCGAGCAGGTGGGCAAAGTGGATGGCCACGGCAACTCCTCCGCAAAAATCAGCTACAGCTACACTGATTTCAGTCCGCTGCCCGGCCAGGCCTACTACCGGCTGAAGCAGGTGGACTTTGACGGCCAGTACGAGTACTCGAAAATAATCGCTGTTGCGGCTGCAGCCAGCGGCACTGAAGCGCTGCAGGTGATGCTGGCCCCGAACCCCTGCCCGAACGGCAATTGCCAAATCAGCATCCGCAATGCCAACGGGGCACAGGAAACGCGCCTGGAACTCTCCGACTTGTCGGGGCGGGTAATCTACACCACCACCGTGCAACACGCCAACAACGCAAACATCACGCTGCCCCTACAGGAGCTGCAGGCTTACAAGGGTTTATATATGCTTTCTGCCATATCAGGAAACAACGTGGTGCGCCAGCGGGTGGTGCTGGAGTAAAACCGCCGCCCCTGGAATTAAGCTGAACCTGCCCGGGCGATGTATCCGTATGGGGTAGTAGCAACATGTATGTTTTAACAAATCTATTTTATGGGAAAAGGAGATATAAAATCAAGAAGAGGAAAGATTGCAAAGGGCACGTATGGCAACAGACGCCCGCGCGTGGCCAACAAGAAAACGACAGAGGCTGCTGCTGCCCCCAAAAAAGCGGAGGCCAGTAAATAAAAAGCTTCTAAAGCAGAACGTGCGGTGCCCCGCCCTGTTCAAGGACAGGGCGGGGCACCGTGTGTTTTCTCAGATTACATTCGTTCAGGCTTCTATATGTTAAGTTCGGCGTGCCTGCTCCTGCCAGACGCAAGGTATTGCCACCAGCCGTACACGACTCCACTTTCCAACCTGCTGAACCGACCCATCCTTGTAGATGTTCCAACACAGCCCCCCTGCCCTCTACGCTCCCCCACAACAACCTTTCCCGGAAAAAAAAACGATACAGAGCGGGTCTTTGCAACCACATGGACGCAACAGAAGTATAAACATTTGTTGTTAAATTTTACCTTAGGCAAGTTTGCCGTCAGAGCCAAGAGAAGTGAGCAGATGATTGGAGTGTAGCCCAAATGCCAACCAAAGTTTGTAAAACAGGCATCTCTGTTAACGTTCTGTAAACTATCCTTTCAGGCGCAAACGCATCTGCTGCGGATGCGTAGCTTTACACCCGAAAGCAGCATGAAACTAATTTACAACCCTTAATTATCCACCTATGGAAGTACTTGACATCCGAAGCTTGCTGGAGAACATCGAACGGAAGGTGTGCCAGCAGGAGATTACCACCGACGAGGCCGTAACGAAGCTGATAAACAAGGAGATTGCAAAAGCCATCAACCTGAAGTACAGGAAAGAGCATGACGTGCAGGAAGACGCGCTGCAGAACATCTCGTGTACCACTGTTGAATGCTACCTCAAACACCTGAAAAATGTGGAGGAGAAACTGAAAACGCCTATGCATATATCGGCACAGTGCTCGCTTGTGGAAGAGCGTGAGATTAACCGCCGCCTGCTGCTCATCCTGAACCGCCTGAAAGGCTACAGCAGAAAGTAGAGCGCCCGCGGCAATTACTTGGTTACAACCTATCCTTCGGCAAGATCCCCATCTCTTTCGAAGGATTTTTTATGTCCGCACGCTTAAATAGACAGTAGACGCAAGACGACATCTCTATATAGCTTCTACCATCGACAGCCGGCATCCGAGCGCCACACGCAGATGCTCCTGTTGCACCAACCCCAGCTATTATATATAGATAGCCCGCCCCGGCTGAATAATAAACCTCTGCTCCCCTGCCCGAATCGTATTCGCCTCAAGGTGATTCAGGTCATTTTTTAACAGCACCCATGTACCGTACCTTGCAGGCCACTGGCTATATATAAACTGCCGCCTCAGTAATAGGCTGACGCAGCGGGCATATACAACTGCCTGAAAAACAAATAATGCCAACGGGGCACGCCGGCAATGCGCCGGATGAAACGAGGCTTTTAAAGATTGACCATACAAGAAGGGGAACAGAGATGAAAAAAGACATAGAAACCGAGGCAGACGTGAAACTGCTGGTAGACACATTTTACGACCGCGTGAACCAGGACGAGCTGCTGTCGCCGGTCTTCAACGACTTTGCCCGGGTAGACTGGCAGCACCACTTGCCCATCATGTACAGGTTCTGGAGCACCGTGCTCTTCGGAAGCATGGCCTACAAGGGGCAGCCTTTCCCGAAGCACCTGCCCCTGCCCGTAGACAGGCAGCACTTCAGCCGCTGGATAGAACTTTTCACGCAAACCCTGGCCGACCTGTTCGAAGGGGCCAGGGCCACCGATGCAAAACAGAAAGCCGCCGGCATTGCGCATATTTTCCAGATGCGGCTGGGGCTGATCGGGCAACCCTAAACAGGCTATTTTGCGTAGATACCGGCACGCTTGGGAAATCGTTTTCCGTCCTGGCTTTCATGGCACGGCACTTGTCAGAGAAATACAGCAAATACTTTGCAAAATCCGGCCCAGCGACAGGTGCCGGAGTGGCTATATAGCAGTAAAATATTTTTTAAGTGATACCAGAACCAGCACTTGCACAATAAAAATGCATTTGATATATTTGATTTGCACTTCATAAAAAAGACTGTTCCAACAAGTAAACGCTACAATATGATATAAAGCTCTACGTTACACTAATGTAGCTTTAACATGAATACATCCACCCTTATAAGCGACTCTGCTTTAGTTTCGCTTTATATCGCAGGCAAAGAGAGTGCGTTCGAACAACTGGTAAACAGGCACAAAAACAAAGTCTACACCACGATCTATTTAATAGTTAAAGATTCTTATACAGCCGAAGATCTGTTGCAGGATACGTTTATCAAAGCGATCCACACCATGAAAGGCGGCCGGTATAACGAGGAAGGCAAGTTCTCTTCGTGGATATGCCGCATTGCCCACAACCTGGCGATCGACCATTTCCGGAAGGAGAAGCGCAGCCCGATGATCATGCTGGAGGACGGCAGCAACGTGTTCAACAATATGTCTTTTTCGGAGGACTCGGCAGAGTCTATCCAGATAAAGGAGGACACGCACGCCCGCCTGCGCGAGCTTATCCAGACGCTGCCCCAGACGCAGCGGGAAGTGCTCATGATGCGGCATTACGCCGAGATGAGCTTTCAGGAGATAGCGGACGCTACTGGTGTGAGCATCAACACTGCCCTGGGTCGTATGCGCTACGCGCTCATCAACCTGCGGAAGAAGATGCAAAACAACAACATAGCATATGATAAAAACCTCTACTCAGAATGAGCTTATCCAGTATGTATACAACGAACTGGCCGATGAGGCCTTCGAGCAGCTGGAACTGGCTTTGGCGCAGGACATGGAGCTGGCAGACAGCTGCTCTGAGCTGCTCCTGATACAACAGCTGCTGGACGATGCCGTGAAAGCGCCCCGCCGGCAGGCCATCGACAACATTTTAAATTACTCAAAAAGCTTAAGTTTGCAGTCTAACTGACTGCACCCGCTCTCGCACACAATATATTGAGCGAGAAACAAAAAGCGCCGCCCTATATATGGCGGCGCTTTTTGTTTACTATGTTTCTTCTTACCTGCCTGCTACTCCTTACCTGCCTGCTACTCCGATTCTATACGGAATGCTTCCAACAGTGGCTGGTTCTCACACCACAAGATAGCTGAGAATTGCTTGCACAATACCTTCTCTGCACTTTTCCATATCCGGTGCCGCCTCAATCGCTACGGCATCCAAAAAGAGAAGCCTGCTCAAATGGCAGGCTTCTTTATAAGATCTCGTGTTGCTGACAAACCTATAGCCTCTATTGTCGTAAAAGAATATGACTAAATATTTTTTTTACTATTTAAAGACTACAAATATGTCACCGTACGAGATTTTTTTAATTCTCATTGCGGTCGCCTTCCTGTTTAGGAAGAACGATGATCGCTAACTAAAACTATGTTCAACTCAGTGCCGCTCCTTATAGGGGCGGCCTTTTTTATCTACGTGTGTTACTTTATAACAATATACGACCTTGTCTAAGAGTTTGTTTTATTATATTCAAATATAATATAAAACCCTATCCACTCTATAGTTTCTGCATAGTACCCTTGCACCGTTATTGAGCTAATTAACAGCTTCCCACTTTCTCTTACATATAAGCCCACTTAATTATAGTTGAATACTACTCAAGGTATAAGTTTATGTACTACTTCCTAACCCAGAGAACAGAAGTAGTTTTGATGCGCAAGGGTAATTACCTAATCAATACTGTCCCCAATGCTGTTGCCAAGCCTATTGATTGGAAACAAAGGTTTTAAAATGTTATTTGCAGTCTAACTGACTGCAAACTTTTTTTATGCAAAAGAAGGAACGCTACAGGCTCCTGATCGAGTACTTTACCCAGCACTTCCCGGAGCCGGAAACGGAACTGGCGTACCAAAACCCCTACGAGTTGATTCTGGCCGTGGTGCTGAGCGCGCAGTGCACCGACAAGCGCGTGAACATGGTGACGCCCGCCCTGTTTGAGGCGTACCCCACGGCGGAGCACCTGGCCACGGCCACGCCCGAGGAAATCTTCCCTTACATCAAGAGCATCTCGTACCCCAACAACAAAGCCAAGCACCTGGCCGGGCTCGGGAAGATGCTGGTAGAGAAGTTTAACGCCGAGGTGCCGGGCACCGTGGAGGACCTGGTGAAGCTGCCCGGCGTGGGCCGCAAAACGGCCAACGTCATCGTGTCCGTTATCTGGAACCAGCCTGCCATGGCCGTAGACACGCATGTGTTCCGGGTAAGCAAGCGCCTCGGCCTGGTAACCAAAAACTCGAAAACACCGGTAGAGGTAGAGCGGCAACTCGTGGCCAACCTGCCCACGGAGCTGGTATCGAAGGCGCACCACTGGCTCATTCTGCACGGCCGCTACATCTGCCTGGCCCGCCGCCCCAAATGCGAGACATGCCCCCTCTCCCACTTCTGCGCCTTTTTCCAGAAAAACTTCCCTAACATTCCGGACGACCCGGAGAATAAGCTGGGCGGATAGGCGGCTCCTTCTCCGCTAAATCTGTTTATTTGTATATAAGAAAGGCGTATTATATTAGAATATGTTTATATTTAGCTTTCATCAATTTGACGGCCAAGCTGAATAAATAAACATACTCTTACTATGCACCCTGTACTGAACAGAAACTTATTCTTTGTAAAGGAACATGCCGGCATCTTCAAGGCGGCCAACAATTTCGACATATATGACCCGGAAAACCAGCAGCAGCTGATGACGTGCCGGGAGGAGAAACTGGGCTTCTTTACCCGCATCCTCCGCTTCACCGACTACAAGCGGATGACACCCTTCAACATTGTGGTAAGCAGCACCAGCGGCGAGAAAGTGCTGACGGTGAGGCGGGGCGTGTCTTTGCTGCGCTCGAAAGTGGAGGTGCTGGATGAGCACGACAACGTGGTGGGCAAGCTGAAGCAGCAGCTTCTCTCGCTTGGCGGCAAGTTCAGCGTGTTAGACGCCGACGAGAATTTCCTGTTCTCCCTCAAAGGCAAGTGGACCAGCTGGGACTTCAAGTTCGTGAAGGACGATATGGAGTTTGCGCGCGTCACCAAGAAGTGGGCCGGCATCGGGAAAGAGTTCTTCACCTCCGCAGACAATTACATCCTGAAGGTAGAGGACCAGGTGCCGCAGGACAATAACATCCGGGTGCTGCTGCTGGGCGCCGTGCTGTGCATCGACATGGTTTTGAAAGAGTAGTTTATATATAAGCAAAAGGACACAGACAGCAGGCATCAGGACACAGGACTTTTTTATCGCATCATATATGCTAACCACCAACTGTTTAGCATATATGATGCTTTGCCAGGGCACTTAGGCTTTTGTCTTAACACAGGTTCATATATAAGTAGCAAGCACAGCCTGTTGTGAAAGAAATGCCACGGCAGGCTGTGCTTGTTTTGGTGGCCCCCTCGTTTACGTGCAAGGTCCCTCGATTTCTATGATTGGAGAAATGCGCTGAAGAAGCTTGCAGCGCAGGACACGGCATTCGCGCGAAATTCTGCTTAACTTGAGGCACGATAAACAGCTCAACCCATTTCTCATGAAGAAAACCATCAACACAGGCCTGCTTGGCTTTGGCATGTCCGGCAGCGTGTTCCATGCGCCGTTCATCACCAACGTACCGGGGCTGCACCTCTCCAAGATCAGGGAAACGCGCCCCGAAAACATAGCCCTCGCCAACGCCCGCTACCCGCAGGCGGAGATAGTGCAGGATGCCAGGGCAATTTTTGAGGATGCTTCCATTGACCTCGTGGTGCTGGCTACGCCCAACGTCTCGCACCTGCCACTGGCAAAAGAAGCCCTGCAGGCTGGCAAGCACGTGGTAGTGGAGAAGCCTTTCACCGTCACCTCGGCAGAGGCCGACGAACTGATTGCGCTGGCCAAAAGCAAAGACAGGCTGCTGACCGTGTTCCACAACCGCCGCTGGGACAGCGACTTCAAAACAATCACGAAAATAGTGGCGGGCAACCTGCTGGGTAACGTGGTGGAGTATGAGGCGCACTTCGACAGGTTCCGTGATTTTCTGAAGCCAGACTCCTGGAAGGAGGAAAACGCCCCCGGCTCGGGCATTCTCTATGACCTCGGCTCACACCTGATAGACCAGGCGCTTTGCCTGTTCGGTCTGCCGTCGGAGATTTCTGCCGACCTGCGCACGCAGCGCCGGGACAGCCGGATAACAGACAACTTCCACCTGATGCTGCACTACCCTACCCTGCGGGTTATTCTAAGAGCCGGGATGCTGGTGAGCGAGCCGGGGCCGCGCTACAAACTTTATGGCGACAAAGGCTCTTTCCTGAAATATGGGATGGATGTGCAGGAAGCGGCGCTAAAAGAAGGAAAGGCCCCCAAAGGAGCAGCTGACTGGGGCATTGAGCCGGAGGATATATGGGGCAGGCTGAACACCCAGATAAACGACCAGCACATCACAGGCAGGATAGAGAGCGAGACAGGCGACTACACGGCTTTCTATCAAAATGTATATGCCGCCCTGACAGGCAGCGGGGAACTGGAGGTAAAGCCGGAGCAGGCGCGTAACGTAATCAGGGTGATAGAGTTAGCCATGCAGAGCCACGCAGAAAAAAGGACGCTAAAGTATATATAGATGATGTATACTTTCTTACATTTAGCTTTTTGATGCGCTACTTTACTTCCTCTATAAAACTATGTTCATCGGCCATTTTGCTGCTGGCTTTGCAGGCAAAGCCGTAGCGCCCAAAGCCTCGCTGGGCACCATGTTTCTGGCTGCCCAGTTCCTGGACCTGCTCTGGCCCACCCTGCTCCTCCTGAACCTGGAGCACGCCACCGTTGCCCCTGCACCGGGCAAGTTCACCCCGCTCGACTTTACCCACTATCCCATTTCGCACAGTCTGCTGCTTGTTTTGGGCTGGGGGCTGCTGTTCGGGCTGGTGTACTGGCTGCTCCGGAAAGACACAAGAACGGCGCTGGTGCTGGGCCTGCTGGTAGTCAGCCACTGGTTCCTCGACTTAGTGGTGCACGTGCCGGATTTGCCGCTGTGGCCGGGCAACTCACCCATGGTAGGCCTGGGACTTTGGAACTCGATGCCTGGTACGCTGCTGGTGGAGGGGCTGCTGTTTGCAGGAGGACTGTGGCTGTATCTTCGAGCTAAAGCGGCGGCCAAAACAACCACATACGCGTTGTGGGCGCTTGTTGCTTTTCTGGTGCTGGTATACATAGCCAACGTGTTCGGGCCTCCTCCCACCGATATCACGGCTGTTGCCTGGGCTGGGCAGTTGCAGTGGATTCTGGTGCTCTGGGCCTACTGGGCAGACCGCAAACTGGCAAACACGGCTTTAACGCCAGGAACCATATAAAGCTCGTTTCAAGAAATTAGCATTCATACAGACAGCACAAAGGAAAAAGCGCCGGCAAACCATATATGGTTTGCCGGCGCTCCTGCTTTCTGATAGATTAAGTATCCGGACAAAACTAACTTGCACACATCAAGCTCCTGTTTGTCAATTGTATAAAGCATAAGAAGTCTTATGTCTTGATACTTGTGTCCTTTTACTTATATATGGCTCAGCTTCGCTCGTGTCGGTGGTGCGCCCGGTTCTTCATGCCGTCGCGGCCTCTTCTTTCCTTATGCTGGGCCCGCATCTGCTCGCGTTGCGCCTGGTACTGGGCATATTGCTTCTTGGTGAGGATGTCTTTCAGCTCAGCATCCCATTGTGCGCGGGCGGCCTCCATCTCCTGGAGCTGGCCTCTGTCGTGCATGTTTCCGTCTTTATGCCTTTCCCGCATCGCTTCCCGCTGCTCCATCTGCTTCAGGTTCAGCGCCTGCAGCTTCCTGGTCTGAGACTTGTTTAAGCCCAGTTCCTTGCTCATCTTCTCGGTGCGGCGGGAGGCCCGCTCCTCCGGCGTCCGGTCGCCTTTCCTGTCTTTTCCACCGCGTTGTTCGGTGCGGTGCTTTCTTTCTTTTTGCGGTGCCTGCTGCGCCATAGTGCTGCCGGCCACCAACAAGGTTAATGCGAGTACCATGAATGTCTTCTTCATCTTCTTTGCTTTAATTTAAGGGTGATGTAGTATTTGGTGCAAAGGACCGTATCCGGAGATTTGCCTACCTACAAAATCACATCACCAAAGCCTGTGCCAGAGTTTATATATAGCAAGAAGCTGGAGAATGAAAGTATTGGAAAGAACAGGGAGTGAGCGTAATAAGTGCTGATTAGCAGACTCAAAGCATATATAACTTCGCCAGTTGAACCAACTACCGCGCCGCCCGAGCCAGTACCTCCTCTACCTGCAGCACCAGTTGCCGCCGGTCAAAAACTTTCCGGGCGATGGCCTCGCCGCGCGCACCAGCCTGCAGCAGTGCCTCGGGCTGCGCCAGCAACTTTTCTATAACCTGCGCCATCGCATCCGGCTGCTCAGCAGGCGTATACCAGCCACAGCCATGCTCTTCCACGAAAGCCTTTGTCCAGCCGGGGTTAGTCACCAGCACAGGCGTGCCGCAGGCCAGGCTGTCATATAGCTTGGCGGGGGAGTTGGCTGCCAGCACGGGCAGGTTGTTGAACGAAACAACCGACAATGCCGCCAGTTTGAACAGCAGGAACACTTCGGTGCGGGGCTGCGGGGGCAGCAGCAGCAGGTTGGGCATCCGTTGTGCCAGTTGCCGCAGTTGCGGCTCGTAATACCCGCTGCCCGTAAAAACAAAGTGTATATGCGGATTTCCGGATAGAATTTCCACCACCTGCAGCAGCGTCGGGATGTCGTTGGCGCGGCCGTAGGTGCCGGCGTACAGCACCACCTGCTTCCCCTGCAACCCGTGCTTCAGGCACAGGGCCTCTACCTCCTGCGGCAGTGCGGCGTCCACCAGCGGCAAATCAGTGCCGTTGTAATTGGTGGTGATCTTTTCCCGGCTGACGCCCAGGCTGGCTACATACTCGGTCATATCCGGGGAGAGCGTGATGATGTGGCTGGCGCTCTGGTAAAGGCTTTTCTCCATCTTGTAGAGTCGCTGCTTTACCCACCTGCCCTTTACGGCACCCATCGCAATCGGGAAACTGGGCCACAGGTCCTGCACCTCAAACACCCAAGGCACCCCGCGCAGCCGGGCCACCCGCGCGGCTACCCACGGTGTGGTGAGCGGGGTGGACACGGCCCATATCACATCCGGCTTCGGCAACTGCATGGCCCGCTTAAAGGCGCTCCCGGCAAAGCCCGCAAAAGATTTCAGCCGCTGCGCAATGCCCATTTTGTTTGCGTAAGCCACCTTGCACTCGTGCAGTTCCACCCCCTCCGGCACCCACGGATAGTTGTCAGTGATGCGCGCGCGCCGCCACCCGTCGCTGGCTACCAGGCTCAGCCGGTGGCGCTTCGCCAGCTCCGCCATAAAAGAGTAGTGGCGGCAGGTGGCGGGGCAATCCGGGTTCTGGTGGTGCTGGTTTAAGACGGCAATGTGCATGTGTTGTTTGCTGGGTGTTGGTTGATGGTTGGTTGCTGACTGGCTTATTGCTGATTGATAGCTGGATGGTTGAAATTGCTGTATTGTTAAAGGGTTGAATGGCTGGGGCGATTTACAAATAGTCAGGGAGCAGAAACACCAGCGTTATATATAACCGGCAAAAGAAGCCTTTGAAGTTTCAGGTATGATATGAATCCATTTATCTTCCATGCCGTCCCTTTCCTTTTCCCTGAAAAGCAGAAGTTATATATATTCTATATGCGTTTCGCCAATGGTTCATGGTGTATGATATATCCGAACAACAATTTAACCATATAGCAATTTTGCCATTCAACAAATAACAATCAGCAACCAAATCCTACCGGCGCCGCTCCGGCTTGTATCTCGACTCGTTGAAGATTTTGCCGTAGTCGGTCTCTGCCATCAGTCCGGGGAGGGTTACCTCGGGGTTGCGGGCCATATATTCCCGCACAATCTGCCAACCCACCCAGGCACCGATGCGGCCGGGGGCGGAGGCGTCAATCTCGGGGGTGTTGGGGCGCTCGCCTATATACTTGTTCACCACAAAGGGGCTTTTCTCATATAGCAGGCCCTCCTCAATGAAATGTGCCCATATACGGCCCTCGTTATGCGTGACGTCCGCAATCTGCTGCGCCGAGTAACTAATGATGGCAGAGTCGGGGGTGCAGGGTAATGCCGACTGCACAAAATAGTAAGCCTTGCCGATGTTCAGCATCTCGGCCAGCAGGGTTCTGTCGGCGGGGTTGGTTTTGTTGAAGCGGTCGGAGAGCAGGAGCATGGCGGCCGGCACCATTTTCTCGCGCTCGTAGCGGTTCTGGATATACTCGTACACCTGCGGGCGGTAGCTGGCGCCCGCCCCGATAAAATAATCAATCCCGAACACCAGCAGGCTGTCGGATATATAAATGTCGTTGCCCAGGCTCCCCAGCCCGGTCACAAAGGTCTTCACCTCCGGCACCCGGAACTGCGGGTAGTGGAATTTCACCACTTTAAAGGCCGTCTCCAATTGCTGCTGCTCCTCTTCCATATCCCCGAAGCGCTTTTGGGCCTGCTGTGCCAGTGTGTCCAGCGAGGGGTTTGAGGACAGCTCGTAGAGGGAGGAGATAAGCTGCGCATCCGAAGAGTCGTTCCGCAGTTGCAGGTAGCTGGTGGCGAAGAGCGGGTGCTCTTTCAGGAAAAGGGCGATGTCCTGCTCAGAGTCGGCCTCGAAAAAAGGTTCCTCCAGCCGCTCAATGGTAACATCCACGGGCACTTCGGCTATTTCATCGGGTATCTCGCAGCCTTCGTCTTTGCAGCCAAACGAGAGCAGAAGTATTGTCAGGAATAGATATCTGTAATACATTGTTCTGTATCTTTGTACAAAAATAGAGTGTTCCGCCGTATTAGGGTAACACAACGCACAATTAAACTACACTTATGAAGAAACTTACACTCCTGATGCTGTTTCTGGTCGCCGGGTTTTCGGCGATGGCGCAGGTCGAGATCGGGCTGATGGTATCGCCCACCATTACAGGCAACCGTTTTATAGCCGAGGACAGGTACAATTTCGAGAAGGAAAACAGCTCGCTGCGGCTTGGCGTAGGGGTGGTGGCAGACTACTTCTTCGCACAGAACTACGCCTTCAGCACCGGCCTCGTGTACCGCAGCAAGGGCAGCGAGATTTCGTACAACTACACGCGCGAAGACGCTGGCGGCGCAACGGTAACGACCAGGGGCAAGGACGATATTTCGCTGCAGTACATCGAGCTCCCGGTTACGCTCAAGTTATTTACGAACGAAGTGGCGCCCGGCACTATTGCCTACTTCCAGGTGGGCGGCTCCCTGAACACCAAGGTGGCGGCGCAGGTAAACAACAAGAAAGTGATAGACGGCGATAAAGTAGGGAAGCGCTTCAACATCTTCGAAGCGGATGCGCTTCTGGGCGGTGGCGTGGAGTTCCAGATGGGCCAGAGCACCAAGCTATTCGGCGGCATTACTTACCACCGTGGCCTCACCGACATCGACGATTATTATGAAAAGCAGCTCGGCGACAAGAACATCGCGCTGAAGAACAACGGCGTTTCCGTGGACGTCGGCGTGAAGTTCTGATTTCCGCCTGCGCTGATGCAGTTATATATAAAAAGCCGCCCCGAGTATATCAGGGCGGCTTTTTATATATAAAATTTACTCTTCTTCCGGCGCTACGACACTCACATCCGAGAGGGCGGCGCGCAGCTCAATTTCCTCCCCTCTGTCGTCCATCACTTTAAAGTCCATGATGCCGAGCGAGGTGTCCTTCACCAGGTTTATCCACTTAAAGTACTTGAAAAACCACTTCATCTGCCTCGAGGCGATCCCTTTCGTGTAGTAGGTATACAGGAACGGGTGCAGGTAAAGCGTCAGGCTCTTGTGGTTGTGGCTGGTCAGCAGGTCGTCTACCGCTGCGTCAATTTCGTCTGTCACCAGTATGCTGGCCGTAATCTTGCCGGTGCCGTTGCAGGTAGGGCATACCTCCCCGGTGATGATGTTTTGCTCCGGCCGCACGCGCTGGCGCGTCACCTGCAGCAGGCCGAACTTGGAGATGGGGAGAATGGTGGACCTGGATCGGTCGCGCTTCATTTCCTCCTTCACCACCTCATATACCCGCTGGCGGTTTTCCGGCGACTTCATGTCGATGAAGTCCACTACAATGATACCACCTATATCCCGGAGGCGCAGCTGGCGGGCCACTTCTTTGGCTGCCATCATGTTCACGTTCAGCGCGGTGGCCTCCTGATCGGTTTCGGTATTGGATTTGTTCCCACTGTTCACATCAATCACATGCAGGGCCTCGGTGTGCTCAATCACCAGGTAGCCACCGCCTGGTATGGTCACTGTCTTGCCGAAAGCAGCCTTCAGCTGTTTCTCGATGTTAAAGTGTTCGAAGGTTTTGGTTTTACCAGTATAATGCTTCAGAATGTTCAGTCTGTCCGGAGCAATACTACTGAGGTATGCCTTGATGTCGTCATAGAGGGTCGTATCGTCCACTACTATGCTGTCAAAGCTCTCGTTTAATAAATCCCTCAAGATGGAGGAAGAACGGTTCAGCTCGCCAATGATTTTATCATTGGGCTTTGCCACCCGGAGGGTTTTGAAGCCCTCCTCCCAGTTCGCAATCATGTTGCGCATGTCCCTGTCGAGCTCCGCCACGTCGCGGCCCTCTGCCACTGTCCTGATGATGACGCCAAAGTTCTCTGGCTTGATGGAACTGATCAGGCGCTTGAGGCGCGTGCGCTCTTCTTTGCTGACGATTTTCTTGGACACGCTTACCGTGTTTGAAAACGGCACGAGCACCAGGTACCGGCCAGCAAGCGATATTTCGCAGGAAAGGCGCGGGCCTTTGGTAGATATGGGCTCTTTTACGATTTGCACCAACAGCTGCTGCCCTTTCTTGAGGACGTCAGCCATTTTGCCGAGCTTATCTATTTCAGGCTCAAATTTGAACTGGTTTAGCTTTGGTGAAGCGTTCTTCTGTGTCTGCGCTGCCTTAACGTATTTGTTAAGTGTTTTTACATTCGCTCCCAGGTCGTGGTAATGCAGAAAAGCATCCTTGTGGTAGCCAATGTCAATAAAAGCAGCGTTTAGGCCAGGCATCACTTTCTTGACAGTGCCCAGGAAGATATCACCAACTATATAGTCCGTGTCTTTCGACTCGAAGTGATACTCCACCAGGCGCTTGTCCTGCAAGAGCGCAATGCGTTCCCCATCCTGAGTAGAATTGATAATCAGTTCGTTGCTCAATTTCTCTCAAATGGTTATTAGGATGTATAAGACCAAAGCCCACATTTGCATAGCAAAGTGGGCCCTACTAAACGCGGAAGAAATTACTTCTTCTTGTGTCTGTTTTTTCTCAAACGCTTCTTTCTCTTGTGCGTGGCAATTTTATGTCTTTTTCTTTTTTTTCCGCAAGGCATAGTCTTGTGTTTTTGTTTTTATAAATTGATTTCTTTGATTTCTGTTAGTTCAGCTTCGCCAGTTCCTCATCCACCGATGCCGCCAGGGCCGGGTCGTCGCTCATGCTTTTCACCTTGTTAAACAAGGCCTTAGCCTCTTCGCCCTGCCCCGTATTTGCCAACGACAGCGCTAAATAGAAGGTTCCTTCCACGTGCTGCGGGTTTACCTCCACCAGCTTCCGGAAGCGCTCGGCGGCCTTGTCGTACTGCCCGGACTGGATAGACAGGATGCCCATGTTGAAGAGCGCCTTCTCGTGGTTTGGGTTAGAGGCGAGTACCTCACGCAGCAGCGTAATGCCCTGCATCGGGCTGTTGCTGGCAATGTAGGTCATGGCCACGTTCGTCTTGGCGTCAAGCTCCGAAGGGTTGTTCTTCAGCACCTGCTCGTACATTGCCCGTGCCTTGGCTCCGAGTTCACCGGCGCTTTCCTGCGTGGTGGCGAAGGTAAAGGCCTCGTAATAGGCATCACCCGCTTTTTTATATGCTTTTTCGCCCCCCCGCGCTTCCGCTGCCTGCTCATAGTAATAGCCGGCACTGTCGTACTGGCTGGCGGTGGCGTAGGCGTCTGCCAGTTCCGTTGCCAGCAGCATGCGGGCCTGTGTGTCGGTGGCCTTGTTGTACTTGGCGCGGGCTGTCGACAGCTCCATCAGTTGCTCCGGCGTGGCGGTGGCGTGTGCCGCTGCCGCAGCCCCTTCTGCTCCGTGGTCGTGCCCGTCATCCGGGGAATGGCCCTCGGCAGAGGCGCCTGCCGCAGCCTCGGTGCTGGCGAGACCGGCTTTATCCTCTTCGTTTACAACCACTTTAGGCAAAAAGAACATGACAGCCACCAACGCGATGGCTGCAACAACTATCAATATTTGTGACCGTGACATTCTTTTTACCTAAGGGCTGCTTTCTAAATAATTGCTTTTAGATCAGCAAAGATACGAAAAATTAGGAATGGGTGAGTTCTTGTATCTTCTTGCTGTTTTTGATCTTCTGGATAAAGGTTTTCGAGGGCTTGAAGCTCGGAATAAAGTGCTCGTCGATGATGATAGACGTGTTCTTTGAAATGTTGCGGGCTACTTTTTTAGCGCGCTTCTTGTTCACAAAGCTACCAAAACCTCTCACGTAGATGTTGTTACCGTCGGCCATAGAATCCTTCACTACTTTGAAGAAGGCCTCTACTGTCGCCTGCACATCCGCCTTGTCGATCCCTGTTTTATCAGCAACTTCTGATATTACTTCTGCTTTAGTCACTTTCTTAGTTTTTATAAAATTAATAATAAGTTAACGCTCAATGCTTTACTATCAGCAAAGTTGCTCATTTACTGATTTTCGGGCCACAAAGGTAATTTTACTTTTCGATAAGTAAAAGCATTCCCCACAAATTATTAGCGCCTCATATGCACGGCTTTAGCCCCGGAATTGCCCGGAATATGGCTTCTCCGGCCCCAGTCCCTGTCTCTGAACGGCAGGCGGTTATTTATATTTCAGCGGCAGGCAGCAGCCCCGGCCCGGCTATATCTGTGTTGCACCACCGTTAAACATTCCCTTTCTTTGGCTTGTTCCACTTCCAACAAACTGCCCCATATATAACTTTACCATGGCCACTCCTGAACAGGCACACTTTGCCGACACCCTCATCCGCTGGTACGGGCGGCACAAACGCGCCCTGCCGTGGCGCGACACCACCAACCCCTACCATATATGGCTGTCGGAGGTGATACTGCAGCAGACGCGCGTGGCGCAGGGCCTGCCCTACTACCTGAAGTTTGTGGAGGCATACCCCACGGTGCAGCAATTGGCCGCCGCCCCCGAAGACGAGGTGCTGCGCCTGTGGCAGGGGCTGGGCTACTACTCCAGGGCCCGCAACATGCACCACACCGCCAAAATGGTGGCAGCGGAATTCAATGGCCGGTTTCCGGACACTTACGCGGAGTTGCTCAAACTGAAGGGGGTGGGCAGTTACACGGCTGCCGCCATCGCGTCCTTCGCTTTCGGGGAGCCCGTGGCGGTGCTCGACGGCAATGTGTTTCGGGTGCTGGCGCGCGTGTTTGGGATTTCGGATGACATTGCAGCGCCCGCCTCGCGTAAAGTCTTCAAGAAACTGGCGGATGAGCTGGTGCCTACCGATGCGCCTGACATATATAACCAGGCCATTATGGAGTTCGGCGCCATCCAGTGTACGCCCGTCATGCCCGATTGTATGTTCTGCCCGTTGCAGCAAAACTGCTTCGCCTTTAACCACGGCATGGTGCAGGAACTGCCCGTAAAGGCAAAGGCGAAGGCGGCGCGCCCGCGTTATTTCCATTACATCGTGCTGGAGCACGCCGGGCGTTTTTACCTGCGCAAGCGGCTGGAGGGGGATATATGGCAGGGGCTGTATGACTTCTACCTATATGAGAGCCCCGACAAGAACCTGCCACCGGAGGCACTGCTGCCGGAACTGCAGCAGGCAGGCCTGGAAGTGGATATGGCGCACCTGGAACTTCCCCGGAAGGATTACAAACACATCCTGAGCCACCAGAAAATAACGGCCCGCTTTTACCGCGTCAGGCTCAAAAACCGTTTAAGGGAAGAAGTGCTGCAGGAGGCAAGGTTGGCGCTTTTTACGGTGAACGAGGTGGAGGAACTGCCCAAGCCCATACTCATAAATAGTTATTTGCAAGATGCTAAAATTTTAGTATATTTATAGACTGAAACTATTTAGGCAGCCAAAAGCATTATCTGTTTCAGTAAGCCATATTGCCTCCGGCTTGGTTGCCGGAGTAGCCCGTTTCAACTTAATATTATCGTAAAAACCATGGCAAGTGTAAACAAAGTAATCCTGATCGGAAACCTGGGCAAAGACCCGGAAGTACGCCACCTCGAAGGCGGCATAGCCGTAGCGCGTTTCCCGATCGCCACTTCTGAGACGTTTAAAGACAAAAGCGGCCAGAAGCAGGAAAGAACCGAATGGCACAACATTGTAGTCTGGAGAGGCCTCGCTGAGGTGGCGGAAAAGTACCTCAGGAAAGGCAATTCCGTCTATATAGAAGGCAAGCTCCGGACAAACAACTACCAGGACAAGGAGGGCATCCAGCGCTACAGCACCGAGATTGTGGCGGACAACATGACCATGCTGGGCGGCCGCAATGACGCAGGCAGCGGCGGCGAAGGCCATTACCAGGCGTCCTCCTCCCCGGCCTCCTCCTCGGGCGGCAACGCGGGCAATACCGGCAACGCATCCGCCTTCCAGAACGACGAGCCGGACGACCTGCCGTTCTAACCCATGTTTCACTAAATAACCCGATTTTGGAAAGTTTAGATTCCGGAGACCCCCTGAGTTACGGTTTACTCCAGATACTACAAAGCTCACTCGCGCAACTCAGGTTTGAATACATTGCCGCCATCCTGGCGGGTTTTATATTACTGCTGCTCTCTGCCCTCATCTCGGGGGCGGAGGCAGCTTTCTTCTCTCTCTCGGAGCGGGAACTGGAGCACTGCAAGAACAGCCGCCTGCCATCTGAGCAGCGCGTGTCCCAACTCCTGCAAGAACCGCGCAAACTGCTCACCACCCTCCTCATTCTCAACAACGGCATCAACGTCAGCATCATCACGCTTTTTGCCTACGTGGCCTGGCAGGTGTTCGGCACGATGGCCTTGCCTGCCGGCATCATGGCGGCCTGTATGCTGTTCGCCACCTTCTTTATCGTGTTCTGCGGGGAGGTGCTGCCGAAAGTATATGTGCAGAAAAGGCGGCTTGCTATCACAAGCCGGGCTGCCGCTGTGCTGGACCGCCTCGAAAAGCCGCTCAGCCCCCTCGCGCGGCTGCTGATGGCGATCAGCACTTATATAGAAGAGCGCTATATGCTCAAGTCCTACAACCACACCATCGAGGACCTGCACCACAGCCTGGACATGGCCCTGACAAATGAGGAGACTTCCCCGGAGGAGCGCCGCATCCTGCGCGGCGTGGTCAACTTCGGCTCTATCACCGTGAAGCAGATCATGCGCCCGCACATCGACATTGTGGCGTTCAGCACCAAAATGACCTTCCCGGAACTGCTGCCCCTCATCGTGCAGTGGGGCTACTCGCGCGTGCCGGTATATACCGAGAGCAACGATAAAATTGAGGGCATCCTGTACGTAAAAGACCTGCTCCCTCACCTTGACAAAGGGGTAGAGTTTAACTGGCAGCAGTTGGTGCGCCCGCCTTTCTTTGTGCAGGAGACCAGGCGCATCTCAGACTTGTTTCAGGATTTCAAGGAAAAGCACGTGCATATGGCCATTGTGGTGAACGAGTACGGCACCACCTGCGGCCTGCTGACCCTGGAGGATATTGTGGAGGAAATTGTCGGCGAGATTAATGATGAGTACGATGATGACGAAATCATTTATACCCAGCTCGACGAAAATACCTATATATTTGACGGCAAGACATCGCTGCACGACTTTTGCAAGATAGCAGAAGTGCCCTTCGACGCCTTTAACGAAGTGAAGGGCGGAAACGAAACGGTGGCCGGGCTGCTGCTGGCGCTGTTCTCCCGCATTCCGCGCGTAGGCGAGGATGTTTCCTACGGCCGCTTCCATTTTACCGTAGAGTCGGCGGACTTTAAGCGCGTGAAAAGAGTGAAGATAAATGTCGCAAGCAAAAAAGAACACTACCAGAAGGTCAGCTAAGGGGCAGGTATTTATAGGTATATGCCTGGCAACCTCCCTGGTGGCCTGCGAAGCAGAATACACCCCCAAACCAAAAGGCTACAACCGTATTGACCTGCCGACCGCTGCCTACCAGCCGCTGCAGGACGAGCACCCCTACATGTTCGAATTCTCGCAGCACGCCAAGGTGCGGCCTGATTCGTCGGGCATTGCACAGCCGCACTGGATCAACATCATATACCCCGCCCTCGGGGCCAACGTGCAGCTCACCTACAAGGACCTCGAAAGCGAGCAGATGCTGAACGACCTGATAGAGGACGCGCGCAAACTCACGGCCAAGCACCAGATAAAAGCCTATGCCATTGAGGAATCGGAGATAAGGACGCCCGCCGGCGATGTGGCCTCAGTATTTGAGTTGGAAGGCGAAGTGCCCAGCCAGTTCCAGTTTTACGTGACCGACTCTACCGAGCATTTCCTGCGCGGTGCTCTCTATTTTCAGACAGCCACACAGAACGATTCCCTGGCGCCTGTCATCGAGTATGTGAAAAAGGACATCGTGCACCTGCTCAATACGCTGGAGTGGAAGGAGCAGCAGCGATAGACCTCGCGGTGTCCGAAGGTACCGTGAGCGTCTGTACCAAAGGCAGCAACTATATATAAGCAGCTATATATAAACAGACACTCGCAGGAGCTGCGCACGCTGTGAGGTCTTCTGATTCATATATAAAAAAGCATAAAGCCCCGGCAGCCTTACACCTGTCGGGGCTTTTGCTTATTTTTGTAATCTGATCTTGCCATACCCAACACTGAAAGCAAGCCAAAGGCATTGAACAACTTCTTCCATACCAAGATAGAGTTCCTGAAGGGCGTGGGGCCGATGCGGGCGGAGCTGCTGCAGAAAGAGCTGCAGATTTTCACCTACGGCGACCTCATCCAGCACTACCCCTTCCGCTACCTCGACCGCACGCAGTTCTACAAAATCGCGGAGCTGGACGAGAGCATGCCCTACGTGCAGGTGCGCGGGCGCATCCGGGGCAAGGAGGTTTTAGGCGAAGGGCGGAAGCAGCGCCTGGCGGCCACACTGGTGGACGAGAATAATGACCAGATGGAACTGGTGTGGTTTAAGGGGGTGAAGTGGATGGAGAAAACGCTGAAAAACCACACCGACTATATTGTGTTTGGGAAGCCAACCGAATTCAATGGCAGGTTCAGCATGGCGCACCCGGAGCTGGAGGAACTGGCCGAGGAAAAGCAGACAACCTCTTTTCTGCAACCCGTTTACCACTCCACCGAAAAGCTGAAAGCCCACCGCATCGACAGCAAAGTCATCAGCAAGATGATGGAGCACCTGCTGAAGCTGGCTGCGCCCAATATACAGGAAACGCTGTCGGAGGAGCTGATTGACCATTACCGGTTGATGGACAAGCGAAGCGCGCTGCTCAACATCCACTTCCCGGAGTCGGCGGAGAAATACAAGGCGGCTACTTTCCGGCTCAAGTTTGAGGAGCTGTTTTATATACAGCTGCGCCTGTTCCGGCAGAAGCTCGTGCGCAAAGCCGACCTGCAGGGCCAGGTGTTCAGCCAGGTGCCCACGCTCAACGAGTTCTACAAAAATCACCTCACCTTTGACCTCACCAATGCCCAGAAACGGGTGGTGAAAGAGATATACAAGGACCTGACTGCTGGCAAACAAATGAACCGCCTGCTACAGGGCGATGTGGGCTCCGGCAAAACCATCGTGGCCTTCATCACCATGCTGATTGCGGCCGACAACGGCGCGCAGTCGGTGCTGATGGCGCCTACCGAGATTCTGGCTGACCAGCACTATATAGGCCTGAAGAAATTCGCCGACAGCCTGGGGATGAACCTGGGCAAACTCACGGGCTCTTCCAAAGCCAGCGAGCGCAAAGTATTGCACGAGCAGCTCCGCTCCGGGGACATGAAAATGATTGTAGGCACACACGCGCTGCTGGAGGACGTGGTGCAGTTCCACAACCTGGGCCTGTGCATCGTGGATGAGCAGCACCGCTTCGGTGTGGAGCAGCGGTCGAAGCTGTGGCGCAAGAACCCGCGCATCATCCCGCACGTGCTCGTGATGACGGCAACGCCTATCCCCCGCACCCTGGCTATGACGCTATATGGCGACCTGGACGTGTCGGTGATTGACGAGATGCCCGCCGGCAGAAAAGACATCATCACCGTACACCGCTTCGATTCGCACCGGCTGCGCGTGTTCCAGTTCATCCGCGACCAGATTAAGCTTGGCAGGCAGGTATATATAGTCTATCCGCTCATCGAGGAGTCGGAGCAGATGGAGAATTACAAGGACCTGATGGACGGCTATGAGAGCGTGAAGCGGGCGTTCCCGGAGTTTAAGGTGAGCATGGTACACGGCAAAATGAAGTCGCAGGACAAGGACTACGAGATGCAGCGCTTCGTGAAGCACGAGACTCATATCATGGTGGCGACCACCGTGATCGAAGTGGGCGTGAATGTGCCGAACGCCTCGGTGATGGTGATTGAGAGCGCCGAGCGCTTCGGGCTGTCGCAGTTGCACCAGCTGCGCGGCCGCGTGGGCCGTGGAGCAGAGCAGAGCTACTGTATCCTGATGACGGGATATAAACTGAGCAAAGACAGCAAAACCCGGCTGGAGACAATGGTACGCACCAACAACGGCTTCGAGATTGCCGACATCGACCTGAAGCTGCGCGGCCCCGGCGACCTGATGGGCACGCAGCAAAGCGGCGTGCTGGACCTGCTGATTTCTGATTTAGCCAAGGATGCCCCCATTCTGCAGGAAGCGCGGGCGGCGGCGCAGCGCGTGCTGGAGGCAGACCCGGTGCTGGACCAAGCCCGGAACCAGGCCATCCGGCGACATATCCAGTCGCTGAGCGCTAATACGGTCAACTGGAGCCGCATCAGCTGAAGCTGCCTCAACTGCACCGTGCGCTATTTCATTTATATACGGCCTGCAATTGCTGGTGCTCAGCCTTCTCCAGCAAATTACCCTGCTGGTTATAGTTTGTCAATGTAGTAGAATCAAGTTTTCTTTCATCAGTTGCGGAAGCCACATCTTCGGTTTCCCTGGTGAGCTTGCTGATGAGGATCAGTGCCAGGAAAGCCGTTATCTTGAGATAAAACTTCATAATGCGGGGGCGTATAACAAACTATACCTGCCTAATAATAAACAAGTTACGACGCTTCTCCATATTTGAGCGAATAAGCAGAATAAGCTTTTGTTTCCATGAAATTTCTCCGCCAACGAACTTACCCGTTCCACATATCTTTGTAACTTAAGGTCTTGTTATGCTGATACACAAAAGACCGCTGCCCAGCCCCGCAAGAAACAACAGCTATATATGATTTACTGTCGCAGCGCCCATATCGTATAGTCCCAAAAATACCAGCTTATGCCCGTGATAAGACTTTTTCTCCTCCCGGCTTTGCTCCTGTGCCTGTGGCAGCCAGCCACGGTGCTTGCCCAATCCAGGACAAAGGCGTCCATCGCATTTGATTATATGCCGGACCAGAGCAAGCAGCGCTATACCCAGCGGGTGCCCCACAAAACGATACCTGTGGGGAATGATGCGTTCATCCTGCTGAGCCGAAGCGCGGCAGACGCCTACACGGTTGCGAAACACAACTCAGAGCTGAAAAAACAGTGGTCGGCGGAAGTGAGGCTGAACAATACCGAAACCGTTGAGGCCTTTTTCACCAGCCCCGAAGCGGCCGTTGTGGTAACGCACCGTGCCGACAACGGTGCAGGTATGCAGCAGCTGTATGGCCACCGGATCAACCTGAACACCGGCAAAAAGGAAGAGGGCGCGCTGCTGCTGGAGGCACCCGCCAAAGACCGCAGAGTGGCAGTAGCCGCCTCTGCCGACGGTAGCAGGCTGCTTGCCTACCGCTACCACACCAATGCCAACCACCAGATCAAAGACATCAGCGGCACGCTCTATGACGCCAGCCTCCGGAAACTGCAGGACACACAGTACAACCTGCAGGATGTGCCTGCCATCCTTTCGGCGGATGTGCAGGTGGGCAACGACGGTAAACAGTACATCAGCCTGCTATCAGACAACATGAGGCGCCTGACCACGCGGCAGTACGGCCCCGGCAGCAATGAAGCCAGCGTGATGTCGGTGCTGGTGGGTGGCACGTTCGATGGCCAGAAGGTCTATATCATCGACTCTAAATTTGAGCTGATGCCCAATGGCACGCTTTACGGCGCCGTGCTGACGGCGGATGAGGCGTCGGGCAAGTACTACAGCCTGAAGGCAGTGAAGTTTGACTTTGAAGCAGAGGATATGGTGTTTGCCGAGGAGTTCGGGTTCACGCCTGAGTACCTGGCAAAAGTGAACGCCCTGGACAGGAGCAGCGGCAGCAAACCATCGCGGCTGGAAGATATATACCTGACGGATCTGGTGCTGACGCCCGAGCAGAAACTGGTGGTGATAGCGGAGAAGAAGTATACCGCAGGAGGCAAGGATGCGCCCTATTTTGCGAACGAACTGCACCTGTTCACCTACGACGAGTACATGGACGCCGCCTGGAACTCCGTGCTGATGAAGCACCAGCAGGCCCCCGCCAACGAGGCATTCTCCAGTATCTCCTTTAGCGCCCACCTCAGCGGCAACACCCTTCACCTGCTGACACTGGAAGAACTCGACGGGAAGCACGACCTGTACCTGCGCCAGATCAACACCAAAACAGGGGAGGCAACCGCCCCAAAGGCCGTGCGCCTGAAAATGGCGGATGGCGAGGACCTTGCCTATGTAAAAGACTTTACGGCCTGGCTCTCTGAAAAGGATTTGGTGGCGGTGGTGCGGCCCAGCCGGAAAGCTGACAGCCTGCGGCTGAGCCACATCCAGCTAAAGTAGGGACATATCCTCCAGCATTTCCTTGCGGTACGCCATATGCTCTGGGGTGGTGCTGGGCTGCTTGTGCTTGAGCCTTTTGGTGAACGATGCGAGTTGGAGCATCATATGGGAGAAGCCGACAAACGAAACAATTTCAACGTACATTCTGAATTCCCTTTTGGAGCCGTCCAAGACGCCCAGCTTATCCACTTTGTAGGTGTTCATGGCAGACCAGGGCATCCAGCGCACCACCTTTTTGTGGCGCAGCATATAGCGGTTAATCCCCACCTCTAACTGGTATCGCTTTACCCGCTGTTTCATCACCTGCTCTAAGTCAGATTTCCGGATAAGCCGCTCCCCGGACAGCAGGATATCGCTGCGGTACCAGCGCACAAACCAGGGTGAGTTGATGCGCCGCAGAATGATCATGTCTATTGCCGGTTGTGCGGCAAAGGCCTCTATGGCAGCCCCAATCTCGTCTTTACGGAGTCCCTGCAGGTCGGCGTCCATCATCAGGATCACCTCGTTTTTTACATATGGCAACGCATGGGCTATCGCCGCTGTCTTGCCCTGGTTATACGGTAGTTGCACCACCTGCACCCGTGGCCAGTTCTTTTTTATATAGGCTGCGGTGCCGTCTGTAGAACCGTCGTCCACGCAAAGCACCTGCCTGATGTTTTTAATTTTGGTGATGACATGCAGCACAGGCGCAATGCGCTCCCTTTCGTTGTAAAAAGGAATCAAACATGTTACATTCATAGCTTTATATAGTGGCTTCGGGTGCTTACCCCCCTTTACGAGAACTGCACCTGCGTATCTTAAATAATGGTAAAAATAATTTGCCGGATGCGCTGCTCATGATCTATATATAAGACGAAGAAAGGCCGCTACAGATAGTAGCAGCCCCTCTTCGCAACATCACAGCGATTATGAATTAATAGGCGTATGCGTTTGCCTCTATGAGCCGGGCGGCAATGCGGCGGCGGGCTTCTTTTGTATTAAACAGACCTTTTTTGGTGAAGCGTTTCAGGCCCATGAACAGCAGGCGCTGCTCATCGCCCTCCGCCATGGAGGCAATGGCCTCTTTGCCGGATATATAAGCGGTGTCTACGGCATCGTTTACCGCTACGCGTGCAATGTCTATCTCGTTGGCTACGGCCTCCTCTCCCCTCATACCTACCAACTTTTCCACGCGCAGCAGCGTCGATTCTGCCATGTAAGTTTTGATGGCCATGTCGGCAATGTTCATCAGAACCTCCTGCTCTTTGGCCAGTGAGTTCATATATTTCTGCACCGCCGTGCCCGCTACCAGCAGAATGGCCTTTTTCAGGTTTCGGATGGTTTTATTTTCTACGGCAAACAGCCCCTCTTCCTCCTCACCGAAATCCGGAATCGCCATCAGTTCCTGCTGCACCGCCTGGGCCGGCCCCATCAACTCCAACTCACCGCTCATGCCTTTTTTCAGCACCATTTCCACAATCAGCATGCGGTTGATTTCGTTGGTGCCCTCAAAGATGCGGTTGATGCGGGAGTCGCGGTAGGCGCGGTCCATCGGGTAATCGGCAGAGAAGCCGTAACCGCCATATATCTGCACACCTTCGTCTACCACGTAATCCAGCGCTTCAGAGCCTTCTACTTTCAGGATGGCGCACTCTACGGCAAACTCACGGGCAGCGCCCAGCAGCGCCTCGGTCTCTCCTTTACCGGCGGCCAGCAAGGCTTTCTCCATGCGGTTTATATCCATTCCGGCACGGTACAGCGCCGACTCAACCCCGTAAATGCGGATGGCCTGCTCGGCCAGTTTGTGCCGGATAGCCCCAAACTTGGAGATGGGCAGCTTGAACTGGACACGCTCATTGGCATATTTTACTGACAGGTCGGCCACATGCTTGGCAGCGCCCAGCGTGGCGGCCCCCAGTTTGATGCGCCCGATGTTCAGGATGTTGAAAGCGATTAAATGGCCCTTGCCGATTTCCCCCAGCACGTTTTCCTTCGGCACCTGGCAGTCGGAGAAGAAAACCTGCCGGGTAGACGAGCCCTTGATGCCCATTTTATGCTCTTCGTTGCCGAGGCTCAGGCCCGCGTAGCCTTTCTCCACGATAAAGCCTGTGAACTTGTCGCCATCCACCTGTGCAAACACGATGAACACATCGGCAAAGCCTGCGTTCGTGATCCACATCTTCTGGCCGTTCAGGATATAATGCGTTCCCGCCTCGTTCAGCACCGCCTTGGTTTTCGCCGCCAGCGCATCCGAGCCGGAGCCCGGCTCGGTGAGGCAGTAAGACGAAATCCACTCGCCGCTCACTAGGTTGGGGAGGTATTTCTGCTTCTGGGCCTCGTTGCCGAAGTATAAGATGGGCAAAATGCCGATACCCGTGTGCGCCGCGAAAGCCACCGGAAACGAATGCCCCCCGCCCACCGACTCTGTGACCAACAGGGAGGTATTGAAATCCATGTTCAGGCCACCGTACTCTTCTGGTATCGACACGGCAAAAAGGCCCAGGCCGCCCGCTTTCTTCATCAGGTTTTCCATCAGGCCCTCTTCGTGGTTGTCGAGGCGGTCGAGCAGGGGCATCACCTCGTCCTGCACAAAAGCCTGGCAGGTCTGGGCCATCATCTGCTGCTCCTCGTTAAATTCGGCAGGTATAAATATGTCCTGCGGGTTGGTCTCCCTTATCAGGAACTCGCCGCCTTTGATGGCAGCTGTTTTAGTAGCGTTTTCCATGGGTAAACTTGATTTTGTGATGAAGGACAAAGGACAAAAGACTCTATATCTTCGTACCATCCGTTGCCCACTGTTATGATTCCCTTAGCCTATTCTGCAGGTTGCTAATCTTCTTTTCTATGCTCGTCAATTTCTCTACTAAAAATCCAAGGTTTGCTTCTGATATATAACCAAATTCTTTAGCTAAAACAAGTTGGGTTTCAAGTTCATAAGCGGAACCTAAAGCAATACTCAAGAAATTACTAAAGTCTTTGTTTGTGCCTCTTCCAGAGCCCTCTGCTATGTTAGAAGGAATAGAGACAGCAGCGCGATTAACTTGTGAAATGAGTCCAAATTTTTCAGAAACTGGAAAATGAGCAGAAACGAGATATACCTCTTTAGCGAGAGCTATTGCTTCCTGCCATACTTTCAACTCTCTGAAATTATGCTTCATCTATTCTGTCCATTGTCTTTTGTCCTTCTTCCTTTGTCAAGAACTCACTTCAACAATTCATATACCCCTGCCACACCCTGCCCGCCGCCAACGCAGGCGGTTACCAGGCCATACCTGCCACCGGTGCGGCGCAGGTCGTGGAACTGCTGGATGCTAAGCTTGGCGCCCGAGCAGCCCAGCGGATGGCCGAGCGCAATGGCCCCGCCGCTGATGTTGAGTTTGTCCGGGTCAAAATCGAGGTGGCGCATCACGGCGATGGACTGGGCGGCAAAAGCCTCGTTCATCTCAATCAGGTCGATGTCGTTCAATGTCAGGCCAGCCATCTTCAGTGCTTTCGGCACAGCGGCAATGGGCCCCATGCCCATAATGCGCGGGTCCACGCCACCGGTTCCGTAGCTGACCAGGCGCGCAATCGGCTCCAGGTTCAGTTCCTTTACCAGGCGCTCACTCATCACCAGCACAAAAGCGGCACCGTCTGAGGTCTGGGAGGAGTTGCCGGCCGTGACCGTTCCGCCTGCCGCGAAAACCGGCTTCAGCCTGGCCAGCGCCTCCATTGACGTATCGGCACGCGGGCCTTCATCGGTGTCTACTTTATAGGTTCTGGTTTTCCTTTTACCGTTCTCATCCAGGTAGGTTTCCTCCACCGTGATCGGCACAATCTGCTCTTTGAAGTACCCGTTCCGGATGGCATTGATGGCTTTTTGATGCGAGTTGAAAGCAAACGCATCCTGGTCTTCACGTGAAACATTATAATCTGCGGCCACCGCCTCGGCCGTCAGCCCCATGCTCAGGTACCAGTCCGGGTTGTTTTTGGCGATGGTATAGTTTGGCACTGTTTTCCAGCCGGCCGTCGGCACCAGCGACATCGACTCGGTGCCTCCCGCCACGATGCAGTCGGCCATACCGGCCGAGATGCGGTTGGCGGCGATGGCGATTGTCTCGAGGCCGGAGCCGCAGTAGCGGTTCACGGTCATGCCGCTCACCGACATCGGCAGCGCGAGCAAGGAAATCATGCGGCCAATCTGCAGACCCTGCTCCGCCTCAGGCACCGCATTCCCGACAATCAGGTCGTCGATGCGCTCCGGGTCCAGGGCGGGCACGGCTGCCACCAGGTGCTTGATAACATCCGCAGCCAGGTCATCCGGCCGGGTAAACCGGAACCCGCCACGGCCTGCCTTGCCCACCGCGCTACGAAATCCGGCAACGATATATGTATTGTTCATATCTCTTGATTGCTAAATTGTTACATGGCTGAATGTTGATGCGAATCGCTCTATTCCACCTGCTGTTCCGGATTTGCAATCCGAAACCTACAGAATAGCGGATTTTTAATCTGCCTGCTAATAGCTACTGCGCCTATGCAATTGCGGATTGCAAAGCCGCGGCTACTATACTTTCGGATTACAAATCCGTGAGAGCGTGCGGTACGATCTGCAAGCTCGCACCCGCACAAAAGCCCTTTTAATTCCGAAGCGGCTTGCCAGTAGTCAGGATGCTTTGGATGCGCTCCAGCGTCTTGCGCTCGCCTGTCAGCGACAGAAACGCTTCCCGCTCCAGGTCCAGCAAATACTGCTCGCTTACTTCGGCAGGTGACGATAAATCACCGCCGCACATGACCCAGGCCAGCTTGTGCGAAATTTTTTTGTCGTGCTCCGATATATAGCGGCCCGTGTACATGGCGTTGGCGCCTGTCAGGAACATGCCCAGCGCGCCTCTTCCCTGCACTTTGATGTTGGTCTTCGGCACCGGCTTAGTATAGCCTTCTTCTGCCAGCAGGATGGCCTGCGCCTTGGCATCAGCAAGCAGGCGGTTGCTGTTGATGGTGATGCCGTCGCTTTTGCGAAGGTAGCCCAGGTCCCGTGCTTCTTTGGCCGAGGTGGACACTTTGGCCATCCCGATGTTGAGGTACACATTTTTAAGCGTGTTGTACTCAATGTCTCCCTCCTCGTAGCTTTCGGAGGCACGGAGCGTCATCTCTTTAGTGCCTCCGCCAGCCGGAATCAGGCCCACGCCGAACTCCACCAAACCCATATAGGTCTCAGCCGCAGCCTGCACATGGTCGCAATGCAGGTTTATTTCACAGCCGCCACCCAGCGCCAGGCCATGCGGCGCACCCACGACCGGAATAGCGGAGTAGTGCATGCGCATCATTGTGTCCTGGAACTGCTTAATCATGAAGTTTATCTCGTCATACTCCTGCTCCAGCGCATACATATACACCAGCGCCAGGTTGGCCCCCGCCGAGAAGTTTGCGGCATCGTTGCCTATCACCACGCCCCTAAAATCTTTCTCTGCCAGTTCAATCCCTTTGTTCAGGCCAACAGCCACGTCGCCGCCCATCGTGTTCATCTTGGTATGAAACTCAATGTTCAGGATGCCGTCGCCCAGGTCAACCAAACTCACGCCGCTGTTTTTCCACACCGTTTTGCTGCTGCGCAGGTTATCGAGTAAAATGAAGTTTTCTGCACCCGGTATGGCTTTGTACTCTTTAGTCTGGATGTCGTAATACCGGCGGCTGCCATTCTCCACTATATAAAAGGCCTCTTTGCCGCTGTTGAGCATCTCCTCTACCCAGGCTGCTGGTTTGTACCCGTTTTCCAGCATGCGCTGCACGCCTTCGCGGGCGCCGATGGCGTCCCAATATTCAAACGGCCCCAGTTCCCAGCCGAAACCGGCGCGCAGGGCATCGTCTATCCTATATAGCTCGTCGGAGATTTCGGGGATGCGGTTGCTCACGTACTGGAACAGGCCAAACAGCGTCTCATTGAAGAATTGGGCGGCTTTATCGGTTTGCTGCGAGAACGCCTTGATGCGCTTCCGCAGGTCGTCGATGGGTTTCAGCGCTTCCAGGCTCTGGAACTTCACTTTCTGCTTCGGCCCGTACTGCATCGTGTTCAGGTCGAGCGTCAGGATGTCGGTTTTGCCTTTGTCGTCTTTGGTTTTCTTGTAGAAGCCCTGGCCGGTCTTGTCGCCCAGCCACTTGTTCTCCACCATCTTCTGCACATATCCGGGAATTTTATACATATCCCGCGACTCGTCCTGCCCGCCTGCCTGGTACAGCCCGTTGGCCACGTTCACGGTGGTGTCCAGCCCCACCACATCCAGCGTGCGGAACGTGGCGGACTTGGGGCGGCCCACCATCGGGCCTGTAATACGGTCAACCTCATCTATCGTCAGGCCGGTTTTATCCATGGCGGCCAGCGTCTGCATGATGCCATATATACCCACGCGGTTGGCGATAAAAGCCGGGGTGTCTTTGGCCAGCACGGTGGTTTTGCCCAGGTACAAATCGCCGTAATGCAACAGGAAATCCACTACTTCCGGGTCCGTTTCGGGTGTCGGAATAATTTCCAGTAGTTTCAGGTAGCGCGGCGGGTTGAAGAAGTGCGTGCCGCAGAAGTGCTTTTTAAAGTCGTCGGAGCGGCCATCCAGCATCAGGTGAATCGGGATGCCGGAGGTGTTGGAAGATATGAGCGTGCCCGGCCTGCGGAACTGCTCCACCTGGTCGTACACCAGCTTCTTTATCTTCAAGTTCTCCACCACCACTTCTATCGTCCAGTCGGCGGTGGCGATATCCTTCATGTTATCGTCGAAGTTGCCCGTCTGGATGAGGCGCGCGTCGGACTTGCGGTAGAGCGGCGAAGGGTTGGCGGCAATAGCGGCCTGCAGGTGCCCGTTCACGAGGCGGTTGCGCACGGCTTTGTTTTCCAGCGTCAGGCCTTTTTTCTCTTCCTCGGGCGTCAGTTCTTTCGGCACGATGTCGAGCAGCAGCACCTGCACGCCGATGTTGGCGAAGTGGCAGGCAATCCGGGAGCCCATCACGCCGGAGCCCAGCACCGCTACCTTTTTTATGATTCTTTTCATAGATTCGCTCTGGTTGTCACTGGGTTAAAAGATTTCCTTGTTTTCAATCATGCCCATGATGCGGCCGCACACCCTGAAAAACACATCCAACTCTTTCTGCGGTATCTCATCGCGCACCCTGTAATTAAAGCGTTTCACCGTTTGCCGCGCTATCTCCTTTTTCTCCAGGCCCTTCTCTGTCAGGAAAATGCGCACGAGGCGCTTGTCGCTCATATCCGACACTTTATATATAAGCTCCTGCTCTTCCATGCTTTTGAGGATGCGGGTGAGGCTGCGGGCCTCCAGGCCGAGCAGCGGCGCAATCTTGGTGGCGGGGGTGCCTGTTTCCTGGTTGATGTTCAGCAAAACGAACCCGATGGAGGTAGTGATACCGGCCTTGGCGGCCTCTGTGTTGTACATGCGCGAGATGGCATGCCAACACACCTTAAAGTTGTAATCGACTGTTTCTTCCGGCTTCATGTAGTGTCTGGGGTGTATACCAAATATACAAAATAATGTTATGCTTGCATACTACTTCTGAGAAAAAATCAGATGTCTGCTTAAAATTTTGTACGTTGGTTTTAGGAAAGGATATAGCGGAAAAGAATATAAGAGAGCCGCTGGAGGCAAACTGCTCCTGCTCATTTCAAAGCCGTACCATATATGCCGTTATATAGCAGACAACCGCAAGAGCTCTCGAAACGCTTCTCACGCTGCGAGGTCTTCCCGGCGGCCTCGCCACAGTGGTTTATATATCAGAACATACTTTCAATCAGCGCCCTGTGGTTCTCCATGATCACCTTGCGCTTCACCTTCAGGGTTGGGGTGAGTTCACCGCTTTCGACGGTCCACATGTTGGGCACCAGCCTGAACTTCTTGATGCTCTCGTACTGCGCCAGCCCCTCGTTGGTTTTCTCCACCTCCCGCTTGTACTTGTCCAGCACTTCCGGGTGGGCGAGCATTTCCTCGTTGGTGGTATAGGGGATGCCTTTGTGCTGGCACCAGTCCTGCAGGCCCAGGAAGGCTGGCACAATGAGCGCCGCGGCGTATTTCTGCCCCGAACCCACCACCATGGCCTGCTCTATCACCACCGATTCCTTCAGCTTGTTCTCGATGCGCTGCGGGGCGACGTACTTGCCGCCCGAGGTCTTGAACATCTCCTTTTTGCGGTCGGTGATTTTAAGGTACCTGCCCTGCACCATCTCCCCGATGTCGCCGGTGTGGAACCAGCCATCCTTGTCGATCACCTCCTCGGTCAGTTCCGGTTTTTTGTAGTAGCCCTTCATGATGTGCGGCCCGCGGGTCAGTATCTCGCTATCCTCTTCGGCTATCCTCACCTCTACGCCCTCGATGGGCAAGCCCACCGTTCCAATCATGTTGTTCTCCGGCTCAAAGCGGTTCACGGCAATCACCGGGGAGGTCTCCGTCAGGCCGTAGCCCTCCATCACGCGTATGTTGGCAGACCAGAACACCCGCGCCAGGCGCGGCTGCAGGGCGGCCCCGCCCGAGACAATCACTTTGATGTTGCCTCCCAGCGCCTCGCGCCACTTGCTGAAGATGAGCTTGTTGGCCAGCGCCAGTTGCTGGTTATACCACCAGCCCTGGTCTTTCTGCGTGTCGTATTTCAATCCAAGTTCCAGCGCCCAGAAGAACAGCTTGCGCTTCACGCCTGTCAGTTCCATGCCCTTGGCCACAATCTTGTCATAAACCTTCTCGAGCAGGCGCGGCACCGTGGTGAATATATGGGGCTGCACCTCCTTCAGGTTGTCGGCCACTTTCTCGATGCTCTCGGCATAGTAAATAGAGACGCCGATCCTGAAGTACATATACAGCAGCATGCGCTCGAACACGTGGCAGAGCGGCAAAAAGCTCAGCGCCCGGTGCGTGTGGTCTACCGGCACGATGGGCAGCACGCCCTGCACGTTGCTCACCAGGTTGTGGTGCGTCAGCATAACACCCTTGGGGTGGCCGGTGGTGCCGGAGGTATATATAATCGTCAGCACGTCCTCTGGCTCCACGGCTGCCTTCAGCGGCTCCAGTTGCTGCACATTCCCGCCCTGGCCCAGTTCCAGCACTTCTTTCCAGTTGCGAGCGCCCTTCACCTCATCAAAGGTATATATATCCTGCAGGCCAGCCATTCCGATTGTGGCCGCTGTCACTCTGTTGTAGAGCGGGGCGTCCGCCACGAAGATCACCTTTACCTCCGCGTCGTTCAGGATGTAGCGGTAATCCTCCTCCGTGATGGTAGGGTACAGCGGCACGCTGATAGCGCCAATCTGCTGTATACCAAAGTCGACGAACACCCACTCCGGGCGGTTAAAGGAGACGATGGCCACTTTGTCGCCTTTCCCTATCCCCAGTTTCAACAAGCCGAGGCTCACCTGGTTGGCACAGTCCTGCACTTGCTGGGTGCTGTATTTTTGCCAGGTGCCGTCTATTTTACCAGCCAGGCAGTCGGGTTTCGGAAAGTGCTGCTGCTGGAAGGGCAGCAGATCGAAGGTTCGGCTAATGTTCATGTCGCGGAGCTTAGGAGAATCACTGAAATATACCAGGTGCCGGTAAAGGGCTGCAAGCCGAGCCACCAGGCTGGTGCGTGTTCTATATGCATTTTAACCAATTTTTCTATATCCGCCACGTTTCCCGGCACAAATATTTACCGCAGCTTATATGTTATGGCCCATGATTTATTTTGCCGATGTGGGTGCCGCTGCTCTGCGTAAAACCAAAATTTAAGTATTTTTGACTTTTCCGGATACCCCTATGAACCTGTCCATCTTTTTTGAGCCGCTGAACGAAGACGTTTTCGCCCCCCTGAACAAGCCGCGCACGCTGGGCTTTTACACCAGCCGCTTTGTGAGCAAGTTCCCGGACTGGCGCAGCGCCGATATCGCGATCCTTGGGGTGGACGAGGCCAGGGGCTGCCAGGAAGACGCCCCCGCACCCAGTGCCGCCACCTCGGCGGCGCGCGCCGTGCGCCAGCGCCTCTACGGCCTGACCAAGGGAACCGGCCGCTGCCGTCTGGTCGACCTGGGCAACCTGCGCCCCGGCATTACGCTGGAAGACACGTACCTGCGCCTGAAGGAGATTGTGGAGGTGCTGCTCTCGCACAACACCATCCCGGTCATCATCGGCGGCTCGCAGGACCTGGAGTATGGCCAGTACCTGGGTTACGAGCACCTGGAGCGCGCCGTGAACATGGTGACCATCGACAGCAGCGTGGACATGACGGAGGAGGCCGAGGCCATGCCGAACAGGAAGCAGCTGCGCCGGATTCTGATGCACGAGCCCAATTACCTGTTCAGCCTGGGGCAGATCGGTTACCAGTCGTACCTGGTGGAGCCGGAGGTGCTGGCGACACTGGAGAAGCTGCACTTCGAGGCTCACCGCGTGGGCGAGGTGCACCAGAAAGTGCAGGAGATGGAGCCGGTGGTGCGCATCGCCGACCTGCTCACGTTCGATATATCCGCCATCCGCCACCAGGACGCGCCCGGCTACCAGCCCGCCAACCCGTTCGGGCTGACGGGCGAGGAAGCCTGCCAGCTCTGCTGGTACGCCGGCCTCAACGATAACCTGACCTCCCTGGGTATATATGAGTATGACCCCAGCCTCGACAACCGCGACCTCACGGCCATGACCGTCGCCACCATGATCTGGTATTTTGTGGAGGGCTTCTACCACCGGAAAAATGAGCGGGACTTCAGCAGCAAACAGTTTACCAAATACGCCGTGGCCTTTAACAGCGACCCCGGACGGATGGTGTTTTACAAGAGCCGGAACGGCGAGAAGTGGTGGCTGGAGGTAGAGCCGCTCAGCAGCGACAAGGCCAGCCGCATCGTGCCCTGCAGCTACGAAGACTACCTGCAAGCCATCGAGGGCGAGGTGCCCAACCGCTGGATCATGACGCAGGCCAGGATTGGATGATCTGGAAACTTGGAGATGAGGAGATGTGAAAATTTGGAGATGTGGAATTATAGAAATTCAGAGATGGGGAATTAGTAAATGTAAGGATATATAAACAGTCGATTTGGTTAAAAAGTGAGTAAATATTCCAATCTCCACATCTTCAAATTTACAAACCTCCAAATTCCCAAATCTATATATGGCCTTACCCGAGTACACCCTACAGCAGCTGGCTTCGCGCAACGGGCAGGACCGCGACGAGATATGGGTGGCATACAAAGGCGTGATATATGACGTCCGGAAGTCGAGGCTGTGGCGCAACGGCAGGCACTACGAGCACTGGGCCGGGCAGGACCTGACGGAGGAACTAAGCGACGCCCCGCACACCGATCACGTCTTCGACAAGTTTGAGGCCGTCGGCATTGTGAAAAATTCCGTTTACAGGATGGAGGGGCCCTAGACAAAGCCACTCCGTAAAAATTATTATCTTGGCAGATGAATTAAATTCAATAAACCATATACGAGTATGATATTAATAGCTGACAGCGGCTCAACTAAAACTGACTGGCGCATGATGGACGCCTCAGGCGTTCATGAACAGGTATATACCGCAGGCATCAACCCGCAGTATATAGACGCCGTTCAGATATACAGCATCTTTGAGGCAGAGCTGCTCCCCAACCTGCAGGAGAAAAACCCAACCATAATCTATTACTACGGCGCCGGCTGCAGCTCCCCGGACCGAAACCTGCGCGTGGAGCAGGCCCTGCGAAAGGCGTTCCCGAACAGCGAGGTACACGTGGACCACGACCTGCTGGCGGCGGCGCGCGCGCTGTGCGGCCACAAGCCGGGAGTGGCCTGCATTCTGGGGACCGGTTCCAACTCGTGCCTCTACGACGGCAAGAACATTGTGGATAACGTGCCCTCGCTGGGCTTCCTGATGGGAGACGAAGGCAGCGGCGCTTACCTGGGCAAAATGCTGATCAGGGCGTACCTGTACCGCGAGCTGCCCGAGGAGTTGGCCACCTCGCTCAAGAATCGCTACAACCTCACCAAAGACGGCATCCTGGACGCGGTGTACTACTCCGACATGCCGAGCACCTACCTGGCCACTTTCGCCAAGTTCATGAGCGACAAGCGCAAAGATCCGGTCATACATGCCATGATCTACCAGAACTTCGATGAGTTTTTCGAGCGCCAGGTGTGCAAGTACAAGGGCTACACCGAAGTGCCCGTCAACTTTGTGGGGTCTATCGCTTACCACTTCTCCGACACACTGCACCAGGTGGCCAAGAAATACGGCGCACATATCGGCACCATCATCACCAGCCCGAGCGAAGGCCTGATCGCCTACCACCTGGAGCTCATGGCAAAGAACCAGAACCAGTAAGCGCGGCAGGCTGAGAAAAAGGCAAGGGGATTGCGAATATACATTCCCGTATCCTTTGTCCCTCCTCCCATTCGTAATTCATCATTCTTAATTCGTCATCAACTTGTCTACCACCGAATCAGCATCGAACTATAACAGCCTGGAGCAGATGAGTGTGCGCGAGCTGTTGCAGAACATCAACCGCGAAGACCAGACCGTGCCGCAGGCAGTGGCCAAAGCCATTCCGCAGTTGGAGGCGTTGGTGGAAGCCACCGTGAAAAAACTGGCGAACGGCGGCAGGCTGTTCTATATAGGCGCCGGCACCAGTGGCCGCCTGGGTGTGGTGGACGCCTCGGAGTGCCCCCCCACTTATGGCGTGCCGCACGGCATGGTGGTGGGCCTGATTGCGGGCGGCGACGGCGCCATCCGCAAGGCCGTGGAGTTCGCGGAGGACGACCCGGACCAAGCGTGGAAGGACCTGCAGGCGCACAACATCTCAGACAAAGACATTGTGGTGGGCATTGCCGCCTCGGGCCGTACGCCCTATGTCATCGGGGGGCTGCAGGCCTGCCGGCGGCACGGCATCGCCACCGGGTGCATTGTTTGCAACGCAGGAAGCGCCGTGGCCGCCGAAGCCGACTACCCTGTAGAGGTGCTGACCGGGCCGGAGTTTGTGACGGGCAGCACCCGCATGAAGGCAGGCACGGGCCAAAAGCTGGCGCTTAACATGCTCACAACGGCCACTATGGTGCGGCTTGGCCACGTGAAAGGCAACAAGATGGTGGATATGCAGCTCTCGAACCACAAACTCGTGGACAGGGGCATCCGCATGGTGATGGAGGAGCTCAACCTGCCCTACAACGAGGCGGGCGCTCTGCTCAAAAAATTCGACAGCGTGCGTGCCGCCACGGAAGCCTTCAGACACAAGAAGGCATAGACAGCACACAGGGCTATATATGAGACGGGCCGCCGGGGCAATTGCCCCGGCGGCCCGTCTCATATATAGCCCTCTCCAGCCAGGGCGGCTTACTCCGGGTCTGCGGCAGTCAGGTTCTCGAGCAGCACCGAGGCGGCCTCCTTGCTCGGCACCTTGTACTCGACCACGGACCAGTCGTAGTTCAGCCTGAACGCCGGATTCCGGAGGCCGAACAGCACTTTCGTCCTGTAATCCTCCAGTGGTTCCAGGCCCAGCGGGGTCCGTCTTTTATCAATACCTGCCTGTTTGGCCTCACTCATTTCCTTCACCAGGTAGCGCCGGGGCTTCTCGTCTTCTTCTTTGCAACTGGTGCATTTTACCGTCACAAAGGCTCTGGAGCCATACAGGTTATCACCGGCCTGCTGGTCGAGGAGGTAGGCAACAGGCTGCGGAGCCATGCGCCCTTCCTGCACCGCTTTCGTGAGGATGTCTTTGAAATCATATCCCTTGCGGGCCTTGGTCTGCCGCTGAATCACGATGCTGAAGCGGGGTAGTTGCTCCAGGGTGTCGGCCACGCCAATCAGGTTCTCGCCGGGGTAGCCGTACTCCTCAATCCAGGCCAGCAGGTTTTCAACATTGGCGTTCTCTATTTCCCGGATGGTGTCGCCGTGCGCGCGCAGGCCGCCTTCCGACATCCGGAAGTAGGCATCGCGGGCATATAGCTCGTCGAGGTCGGCGCGCAGCTCTTTGTTCAGCGTTTCCTCAAACTTGCTGCGGAGTTTCGGGTACCGGCGCTCCAGTTTCCTCCATTCCTTGGTCATGCGCAGCGAGTCGAACACCTGCTGCCGCTCCAGATACTCCAGGCTCACGCCCTTCAGCACCAGTTGTTCCAGGTAGCCGACGGCCTGCTCTTCGTCCTGCAGTTGCACCGCGCTGACGGCGGCGTTGTAGTAATCGCGGGCAAAGGCGGAAGGCACCGAGACAAAAGCCTGTTCGTAGGCCGTGAGCGCTTCGTCGTACTCCCCGCGCACGATGTTCAGCTCCGCCACGTTGATGATGGGGTGGTACACTTCGGTATAATCCGGCGTGCCCTCGAATTCTGGCATATCGGTGCTGGCACAGGCACCAAGGCCGAGGACCAGCAACACGTAAAGCAGGGTGTAGAAGGCTGAGGCGGGAGTAGCAAGGATTTTGCCGTTGGCTGGGTTTGGAAGCATAGCAAATAAAGATGTAACGAAACTACAAGTATAACATTATACTTTCTAAATAGCACTCTGCCCAAAACAGTTCCGGCCCCGGCTGGCGCTATGCCCCTTAGGTAAATTTGAGACGCTGCCGACTGCTGTTTCAAGGACGAAATGTGGCCCGGTGGCTGCAAAAGAGCCGCTAAAGGCTCAACTTTGCGGCTGCCTTTGCAGTACATGGAGCAAGGGCACCCGCGCACCGGCTTTACCTTTTATTTTTATGCACACCATCGAACCGTTCTACAACTGGCTGGACCAGTATACTGCAGCCGACGACCCGCGCTCGCCGCTGTACGGCGCCGAGAACAACCTCCTGCAGTACACCAACACCATTTACGGGTACTACATCCACCCGCAGTGGGACGACATGGAGTCAGAGACGCTCTTTCTAAAGATATTGTATGCTGATTATGACCTGAGCTTCGCCATCATCGAGTTTATCGGGGAGTGGAACGACACGCTCCACAACGACATCATGCACCTGAAGCGCAACATCATCGACCCGCTGGTACACGAGGGCATCCACCGGTTCATCATCATCGGCGAGAATGTGTTCAATTTCCACGGCTCCGACGACGCTTATTACGAGGAGTGGTTCGAGGATATAGAGGACGGCTGGATTGCCGCCCTGGGCTTTCAGGACTTTGTGATGAGCGAGATGAAGAACTTTAACCTGGATTACTACATCAACTACGGCGGCCCGCTGGACGACATCCCGTGGCGCACCTTCACGCCCAAGCGCCTGTTTGCCCTTGTGAACGGCATGATACAGAAGCGGCTGGGGCCCTAAGCCATATATAAGCCAGAGTTTTACATATAAAAGCAGAGGCCTGTATATAAAAAGGGGAGCCGGATGACGGCTCCCCTTTTTATATACAACAAATGTGTTCTACCGGTTAACGGTCAACTGCGTCCTCTACTTCGTCTGCAGCCTCCTCAGCTGCATCCTCGACTTCTTCTGCGCCCTCTTCCACCGTATTCTCAGTAGAAGCGCATGACGCAAACGTTAACAGCCCTGTGGCCATCAGCATATACATTGCCTTTCTCATAGTCTCTTTGTTTATGTGTTCAGATAATTAAACCGGCTGCACCTTTGCCCAGCCCTGTCTCTGAGGCTTATACGGACGTTTTAAGTATTAAGTCGTAGCCAGCTTCAATTATATGGGATAAATCTTTAAACCAGAAGCGGCTGCCTGAGGGCAGCCGCTTCTGGTTTAAAGTGGAGTTGGGTCCTAATTCTCGACCGCGTCTTCTACCCCATCGGCGCCTTCCTCTACTCCGTCTCCCACTTCCTCGGCACCTTCCTCCAGGTTATCACCTGCCTCTTCGGCGCTTTCTTCCATAGTGTCACCTACTTCTTCTGCGTTATTCTCTGTGGCAGAATCGCAGGAGGCGAAGGTGAACAGACCTGCCGCCAGCAGCATATATAATGGCTTTCTCATATCCTGATAATTGTTTCTGATGTATTGTTTGAGTTATAGACGATGCGCAACACGCACTACCGCTTATTCAATTACGGCAGTTGTATCCATATCCTCCTGCATGTCTTCCATCTCGTCGGCAGTGTCTTCTGCCTGGTCTTCCAATTCATCTGCTCTTTCTTCTGCAGGAGAGTCGCAGGAGGCGAAGGCAAACAGGCTGCCCAGCGCAAATACATAGAGTACTTTTTTCATGGTTTTATCAGTTTAGTGGTTGGTTTATATATCGCGCCGCCCGTAGCTGCTCAACGCGGCTCCGCGTTTGTGACGCGTATTGTCAAATCGGATACGATAATCCCTGAATATAGTTTACAAATAATATAAAAACAGAAAGGCACCCTTTGGAGGCGCCTTTCTGTTTTCCCGGCTTGCGCCGGTTGGTTTCCGCTGCTGATTAAAGCGTAGAAGCTGAATCAACTGGCGTGGCGGCAGAATCAACCGGTGCCACCTCAGTGTCAATCACTTCCTCCTCTACCGGAGCTTCCTCTACCACAGTTTCTTCCACTGTTTCTACTTCAGAGGCAGTTTCGGTTGCATTGCTGCAAGACGCGAAAGTGAACAGACCGGCAACGAAAAGTAATCCAAATACTTTTTTCATGTTATTTTCCTTGTTTAGAATGGAGGCGCAAATATACGGCTATATCTCAATCTCCAATCTTTCCGGGATTTATTTTTTCCGGAACACCAGGTTTATCGGAACGCCCTCAAAACCGAAGTGGTCGCGCAGCCTGTTCTCGAGGTAGCGCGTGTACGACTCTTTGATGTACTGCGGTAGGTTGCAGAAAAAGGCGAAGGTCGGGTTGTGCGTCGGCAGCTGCGTGATATACTTGATTTTCACCAGTTTTCCTTTGATGGCCGGTGGCGGGTAACGCTCGATGTCCGGCAGCAGCAGGTCGTTGAGCTTGGACGTGGAAATCTTCCGTGTCTTGTTCTCATATACCTCCATGGCCTTTTCCACCGCCTTCAGAATCCGTTGCTTTGTCGTCACTGACGTGAAGATGATGGGCACGTACTTGATTGGCGCGATGCGGTCCAGTATCTCCTCCTCAAATTTTTTGGTGGAGTGCGTGTCTTTCTCAATCAGGTCCCACTTGTTCACCAGTATCACGATGCCCTTGCGGTTCTTCTCGGCTAGCGCAATGATGTTCACGTCCTGCGACTCGATGCCGCGCGTGGCGTCCAGCATCACGATGCACACATCGGCATCCTCCAGGGCCCGCACCGAGCGCATCACCGAGTAAAACTCAATGTCCTCGCTCACCTTGCTCTTGCGGCGCAGCCCGGCGGTGTCCACGATGATGAATTCCTTTCCGAACGCGTTGTAGCGCGAGTGGATGGCGTCGCGGGTGGTGCCCGCCTGGTCGGTCACAATGTTGCGCTCCTCGCCCAGCAGCAGGTTCACAAACGAAGACTTGCCCACGTTCGGGCGGCCCAATACGGCCAGCTTCGGAATACCCGCGTCCGGGTCTTCCACGCCCTCGTCCTCAAAGTGCTTCACCACTTCGTCCAGCAGCTCGCCGGTGCCGGAGCCGTTCTGCGACGAAACAGGAAAAATCTCCTCGCCAATGCCCAACGCATAAAACTCCCCCATCTGGTTGGCGCGGGCCGTGGTGTCGGCTTTGTTGGCGACTATATAAATCGGTTTGTCGGTGCGCCGCAGCACGTTGGCGAACTCCTCGTCCAGGCTGGTGAGGCCTGCGTCCACATCCACCATAAACAAGATAACGGTGGCCTCCCTGATGGCAATCTCAACCTGCTTGTTTATCTCTTCCTCAAAAATATCCTCGGAGCCATGCACATAGCCCCCGGTGTCGATGACGGTGAAGTACTTGCCTACCCATTGGCCGTGGCCGTAGCTTCTGTCGCGGGTTACGCCGCTCTCGTTGTCCATAATGGCCTTGCGGTGGCCAATCAGGCGGTTAAAAAGGGTGGACTTGCCCACGTTGGGGCGGCCCACAATCGCAATGATGTTTGCTGACATCGTAATATAAATAAAAAATTAAAGTGCCCCCGGGGCACCTTGCCCCGAAGCTTTAATACATGCGCCTACTTACTCGCTGTAGCCGAAGCGCCGGAGCAGCTTCTGGTCCGTCCGCCAGTTTTCGTTCACGCGCACATATAAATCAAGAAAAATCTTTTTCTGGAAAAACGCCTCCATGTCGATGCGGGCCTGTGTGCCCACTCTTTTCAGCGCCTCGCCTTTGTTGCCGATCACAATGCCTTTCTGGCTTTTGCGCTCCACGCTAATCTCGGCCCGGATGCGGATGATGTCCTCCTCCTCTTTAAACTCCTCCACCACCACCTCGCAGCTGTAGGGAATTTCTTTTTTGTAGTTGAGGAAAATTTTTTCCCGGATCATCTCCGACACAAAGAACCGCTCCGGCTTGTCCGTCAGTTCGTCTTTCGGGAAGTAGGGCGGGTGCTCGGGCAGGTAATGCAGCAGCCGCGCGAACAAATGCTCCAGCCCAAAGCCGTGCAGCGCCGAAATCGGCAGTATCTCCGTTGGCTGCATTTTCTCCTCCCAATAGGCCACCTTCTCATGCAACTCCGCCTCCGTTGTCTGGTCAATTTTGTTGACAAGCAGCAGGATGGGCACCTCCGCGTGCTGCAGGCGCTTGACCACATCGTCCTCGTCGTGCTTCTCATATATGTCCGTCACGAACAGGATCACGTCGGCATCCTCCAGCGAGGTGCGCACAAAGCTCATCATCGACTCGTGCAGGGCATACTGCGGCTTGATGATCCCCGGCGTGTCGGAGTATACCACCTGAAAGTCGTCCCCGTTCAGGATGCCCATGATGCGGTGGCGCGTGGTCTGTGCCTTGGAGGTGATGATGGAGAGTTTCTCGCCCACCAGCGCGTTCATCAGCGTAGACTTGCCCACGTTCGGTTTGCCCACGATACTTACAAATCCGGCTTTATGCGGTGTCTCGGCCATACATTGAAATTTGAGGTTGCAAAATTACTTCTTTTTTACGAGACGGTGGCGTAATGTGTAAATTATTGTGAATGAGGCGCTGAGATAGACCTCGCGGCGTTTGAAGGTCTTAGTTACTTTGAAACAAATTGCCATACTTATCGCTTAACACACCGTTTACCCTCTATAACCAATCGATTCTTCGAATCAGAAAGAACAGATTATACTTTGTATCTTTGCACTGTAAAAGCCCTGTAGTTTAAATGAGTAAGAAAGCAACTGGTAAAATTGGCGTGCTGCTGGTTAACTTAGGCACCCCGGACACGCCGAACACGCCTGACGTCAGAAAGTACCTGCGCGAGTTCCTGCTGGACCCGCGCGTAATAGATATCCCCACCATTCCACGCTACGCCCTGATCAATGGCGTGATCGCCCCGTTCAGGGCACCGAAGTCTGCCAAAGTGTACAAGCAACTCTGGACCGAGCGCGGTTCCCCGCTGCTGTACCACGGCCTGGACCTGCAGAAGAAGCTGCAGGTGGCCCTCGGCGACCGCTATTACGTGGCTTTCGGCATGCGTTACCAAAGCCCGAGCATCAAGCGTGCGCTGGAGGAGTTGCGCGAGCAAAGCGTGGACCGCATCATTGTGCTGCCGCTCTTCCCGCAGTACGCCTCCGCCTCCACGGGCTCGGTGCAGGACAAAGTGATGGAGATTGTGAAGGACTGGTGGGTGATCCCGAGCATCAACTTCATCTCCAGTTTCTGCGACGACCCGGGCTTTATCAAATCGTTTGCCGAGTTGGGCAAACAGCACATGGCCCAGGACAACTACGACCATGTCGTGTTCAGTTACCACGGCTTACCGGAGCGACAGGTACTCAAGGGCAGCGACAAGGGCTACTGCCAGTTAGGGGCCTGCTGCAACACGTACAACAAACGCAACAAATACTGCTACCGCGCCGCCTGTTTTGCCACCTCCAGGCTGCTGGCCGCGGAGTTAGGCCTCAGTGAGGATCAGTACACGGTGGCGTTCCAGTCGCGGCTGCTGAAAGACCCGTGGCTGCGGCCCTACACCGATGAGGTACTGAAAACACTTCCCGCCAAAGGCATCAAAAAGGTGCTGGCCTACAGCCCTGCCTTCGTAGCCGACTGCCTGGAGACAACCATCGAGGTGGGCGACGAGTTCAGGCACATGTTCCTGGAGGCCGGTGGCGAAAAGTGGCAACTGGTCGAAAGCCTGAACTCCGAGCCGATGTGGGTGGATGCCGTGAAAGAGATGGTGCTGCAGAGCTAATCACCCCATATATAAGCTATATATAAGCCAGCAGGATGCTTATATAGCAAAGTGATTCATGGCTTCCTGAACGTAGCGGGCACTAGAGGGAATTGACCTAAAGGGAATCAATATCCTTGTAGTACCCGCTCCTCTTTTCCCTTTGACTTGTTATGCGAAGAGCGCAGTAAACATGAGTCATCCCGGAGTTTAGGACTGGGATAAAAAAGGAGAACCTCCTGTTTTAGTGGTACAGTCTATGTATCACCAAAGACGGGAGGTTCTTATGTTTACTACTTTCAAAAACGCAGCACGCCAAGCCGAGGTTCTCTCCCAGGCTCTGTTTTTCTCCTACCGCCTCGAAGGATTTCTTTCTCCTTTCCTTGCCAGGCTCGATGAGCTGCTGGACCGCCGCCTGGTCTACACTTTCCAGAACCTATGCCGGGCGCTGGTGCGCCACCGCAGCCGCTCCACCGGTCTGCTTCTAAGCGAGCTGGGTGGGGTTGTGCTCTCGCCCGACAAAGCCCCGGCGGGCACCAAGCGCCTGTCTAACCTGCTGCGCAGTAAGAAGTGGTCTGCCCAACTCATCACCGACTACCTGAGTCAAGAGGCCCAAACATACGTAGAGCAGCTGCTGGAAGCGGAACGTGAGCTGCCCCTGCTTTTGTGGGACGAGAGCGTGCAGGAAAAGTGCGAAAGCCTCCAAAGCGAGGGCTTATGCGCCGTGCGCAGCGTCAAAGCTAAACGGCAACTCAGAATCAAGAAGGGCTATTATGATCCCCCCACCCGGGAGCCGGTGCACGTGCCAGGCTTTCGGTGGGTGGGCCTCTTGTGCTGCGGCCTGTGGCAGGCTCCACGCATCGCCCGCTTTGCCTGGTGGAGTAGCCGGGGCAAAGAGGCCACCTCCCTGGAGCAGGTGAAGCTCACGCTGCTCTTGTGGGCCCGCCAGACCTTCGGCCAGGCCGTGCTGCACGTCTTTGACCGCGGCTATGCCTCCTCTAAGTGGCTGGGGCTGCTTTTAGGCCGCCACGACCGCTTCCTCTTGCGCTGGCCCTCCAGGTATAAGCTCGTGGATGGGCGTGGGCTTCTAAAGAATGCCTACCGCTTTTCGGTCGGCCGCAAAGCCACCTCCTCAAGAGTAGTAAGGGACATGGTCCGAAAGATCACTTACCGGCGCAGCCTCTTGTGGCAGCCCTGCCTGCACCCGGACTATGACCAGCCGCTCACGCTCCTGATCTGCCGGCCAGGTAAGAAAGGCCGCCAACCCTGGTATTTGCTCACCAGTGAAGAAGTCAGGAGTGATCGCCAGGCCTGGCGCCTGGTCTTTGCTTACGCCAGAAGGTGGCAGGTGGAGCAGGCCTTCCGCTTCAACAAATCAGAAATGGGCATGGAGTCGTGCCGGCTTTGGTTCTGGTCGAGCCGCATGAAGCTCTTGCAGGTGGTCACCCTGGTGTATGCTTTTCTGCTCTCGCTGCTGGATAAAGAGCTGCGGGAGGCGGTCTCCCATCTCCTTAGGCAGGGCTGCCATAGAACAGGAAAGCGGTGCAGGAAAACTCCTACACCGCTTTACCGTATCCGGCTGGCACTGGCCAACCTCTGGAATCTACTCTATCTATCCCTGCAAACTCCGGGATGACTCATGCTTGTTACCTCACCTTCGGGTAGAAGAAGCTTTTGGGATCAACCGTGATTCTGTCCTCGCCTCCATTGGGGTTTTTGAAGAATCTGGCGTTCACAAGGGCTGTTTTCCGGGGCCCGACTGTCGTGTCTGACTGATGCGTGTGAAATACATAAATTAAATTTCCTCTTTTATCCTTCACGAAGTCGCCGTGCCCGGTGCCGTTTACGCCTATATTCTTTGTGCTGATGATGGGGCTATCCTTTTGTTTTACCCACGGCCCCAGCGGGCTTCGGCCAATGGCGTATCCTACGGCATAGTCGGGGTTGCGGAAGTCATTCGCGGAGTAGGTCATGTAGTACAGGCCGTTGTGTTTGAGCACCGTGGGGCCTTCCGCCACCGGCCAACTTGCCTTGGCCGTATTCTCCCAGGGTTCCTGGGCAGCGATAACTTCCCGCAGGGTCTCTTCTTTTATCCCGGAGAAGTTGTCCTTCATCTCCGCCACATAAATCCTGTTCCCGTCCTGCAGGCGCACATGATATAAGTACTTCTTCCCGTCGTCATCCACGAAAACAAAGGGGTCGATTTGCTTGACAGGGGCAGCCAAAGGCTCTTTCACCTGCTGTGCAAACGGCCCGAGCGGGCTGTTGCTTTCTGCTATCGCAATGTTTTCGTTGGCTGTATAGGCCATATAGAACTTCCCCTGGTGATAAAATACCTGAGGCGCCCAAAAGCCTTTTGTCCCGTAGGCATCCTGCCTGTGCAGGGCGAAGCCATCCCTTGCGCCCTTTGGCCCCTCCCATGATTTCAGGTCTTTTGAGGTATATGCCTCAAACCCCTGATTGGCATTGCCTTCCACGGTACCATACAGGTAGTAAGTGCCCTCATGGTAAAACACAGTCGGGTCGGCCAGGTTGATAATCCCCTCCTGCCCCGAATCCTGCGCCTGCAATGTTGAGGTGCAGCAGCATAAGGCCAAGAGAAAAGCGTAAATTCTTATTGCGCTAAACTTCAAGTTGTGTTTTTCTGATGTCATGGTATTTTCAGGATCGGGAGCTGGCCTTGCTACAGGCAAACCGAAGCCAAACCGCAAGTCTACAACTGCTCATTTTTGGATTGCAAAGCCTCGGTTACGTGCTCATATATACATGGCAGAAGAAACGGGCACAGGCATATATAGGACTTAGTTCTGGCTGCCGGTCAGGTCTTTTATCAGGTCTACTTCCTCCTGGCTGTAAGGTGTTCCGTCTGCCCTGAAGATATCGTGGAACCATACCTCCGGCGCTTCCGTGTAGTCCTTCACCCAGGTGTCCCAGGCATATTTGGTCTGCGTTTTGCCGTCTACCAGACCCCAGTTGTACATGGCCACGTTGTGTTCTTTGGCAATCGGCAGGAAGCCCTGGAAAGTGCTGCCGTTGGGGCGGGCCATATACTCGGTGCAGAGGATGGGCCGGTCGTAGCGCTGCAGCCACCCGATTCGTTTCTCAAACTCCTGCGGTGTGTCGTAATTGTGGAACGAGATGACATCCGACTGCTCTATCTGCACTTTCTGGATGGGCGACAAGGCGGCATGCGAAGACCAGTCGCCGAGCCAGACGCCGGAGGTGAGCGGCTGCGACGGATTTACGGACCTTGCCCACACAAAAGCCTTCTCCAATAGAGGCAGCACCAGTTCCACCTTGTTCGGAAGCTCTACGGCTTCATAGGAAGGTCCCGTGCCATTGTCCGGCTCGTTCCATATATCCCATGCCAGCACCCGCTCGTCATCGGCGAACCGCAACACCACCCCTTTCACATAGCGCTCCAGTCGGGGATACTGCGTGGAATCCTTCAGGGCATTGGCGCCGGGGCTCTGCACCCAGCCTGAGTTATGGACGTGTGGCTCCGGCGCCCGCTGCGGACCTAGCTTCGGAAAGGGGTCCCAGCAGGAGTCGAAGATCACCAGCATGGGCTTGATGCCGTGGCGCTGCGCGATGCTCAGAAAGGTGTCTATCCTGTCCAGGAAGCCTGCAGAGTCCTGTTCGTAGGGAAGGTCGTGGAGGTAGACGCGGGCCGAGTTCATGCCGATGGAGGCAGCCAGGCCTAACTCATGGCTGATCGTCGCGGTGTCGAACGTTTCTTCCTGCCACATCTCCAACTGGTTGATGGCCGTGCTGGGTATGAAATTGCTCCCGACCAGCCAGCCTTGCCGGGCATACCATTCGTTGGCTTCGTCTTCCGTCCATCTATCCCGTGCGGCTGCTTCCTCAACGAGGACTGCGGTTTCTGCCTCCTGCTGGGGAGAGGCGCAGTACTGAAAAAGCGGCAGCAAACAAACACAGAGGAACAGAAGTGGTTTAGGGTATTTCATCGTCTTTACAAAAGGTTGCTTATTGGATTCTATAATCGGGTTATGGACAGCTATTGTCAGGGCAAACGCCCCTAATCCTATTTATTTCAGGCCGGAGCCATATACCAGTGATCGCACTACCAGATGGGTGGCAAATCAACTGCTATATAAACTAACGCAATCCCGTTTTCTCACTGTCTTTGCCTCACTTTTTGTTCGTGGCGGCTATCCTGTGCACGAGAGGAAGCTCTATATCGCGCCGGCCGGAGGCCCCGGTATAGGGCAGGCACGAGGCAAGCCCCGCGCGCCATGGGGAGTTTATATATACCGCAGAGACTTCTTACTCTACTGTCACGCCTCGCTTGTTTCCCTTGAAATCAGTGATAACAACTTTCACGGCATCTTTTTCCAGGGCCAGTTGCCGCGATGACTGTGACAGGTAGGTGTCGCCGTAATAGAACTCAACCCGCCGCTTTTTCTTGTTTCTGTATTCGATGTCGGCGCTGAAATCCGCTGGTTCCAACTTTATCCATCGCTGTTTGCTGGCGTCATTTTTACGGTAAACCAGCAGGCTGTCCTGGTTTTGCGTGGCTACCCATATATCCTCCCCTTTGGCCGTGTGTACCCGGGCGAGCCCTTTGGCGTCTCCCTTCACGAAAAAGCCACTCTTGGCCAGCGGCACACTGCTGAAGTTTCCTTTCCCATCGCCTTTCAAATACAGGCCGTTCAGGGCATCGTGCCTGCCTGCGAAGGGCTGCATGCCGTAATCGTTCCCCACCAGCAGCAAATCAAGGTTTCCGTCCTGATCCATGTCTTCGCTCGCCATGCCATATATGGGGGCCACCTGTGCCGCTGCCGGCAACGGGGAAAGAGCAAACTGGCCGTTCCCTTTATTCTCGATATAGCTGGAGGTAAGCGTATTTGCCTGTAGCATGGCCGCCCCTTCCCGGTCCTGCTCCCCCACAGATCCGCCATAGAAGCCCGCCCGAAAGATTCGTGGGTAGGATAGGTTTTCCTTACAGAGACCATCTGGGTAATCATTTCCTCCCGGGTGTGCATCGGGAAAGGCTTCCGGGTGCCATCCTCGGCCTTCAGGTAGCAGAACAGCATCGCATCCAGTTTGCTGTCATCGTTCAGGTCTTTGGCCAGGATGGTCATGGGCTCCTGTTCAGAGGCTTTGTAGTTGGAGTTCAGCCCCAGGTTCCCGGCCACATAGTCTGTGTCTCCGTCGTTGTCGAAATCGCCCGAGGCCAGGCTGTTCCACCAGCCGCTGTGCTGGCCTATGCCGGACGCTTCATTTACAGATATGAACTTACCGCCTTCATTTTTCAGGAAAGTGACCGGCATCCACTCGCCCGCCAGCACCAGATCCACGCTGCCATCCTGGTTAAAATCGGACCACAGGGCATCTGTCACCATGCCGATGCGCTGCAGCCCGGGGCTGTATTGCGCTGTGACGTCCACAAACTTGCCGCCATCGTTCTGGAGTATATAACTCTGCGGCGCTGATGGGTAAGCGCCCGACACCACGCGCCCGCCCACAAAAAGGTCCAGGTCCCCGTCAGCGTCGAAATCGGCGGCCCGGACGCAGGAGCTGTTGGAGAGCATTTCGGGAAGCGCCCCGTAATCCTGCTGAAAAAAGCCTTCCCCGTTGTTGAGGTACAAGCGGTCCTGTGCTGCCTGGTGGTTCGGCTGAAACTCATAGCTCCCGCTCGCCGCATACAAGTCCAGGTCTCCGTCCGTGTCCGCATCAAAAAACAGCACGCCCATATCCTCTGCGCCCCAGCCCTCCAGCGTACGGTGCGTCTCCAGCGAAAACCTGCCGTTCTGGTCCTGCATGAAGAATGCCCCCGGGAAAGTGGCCGCTCCGCCGACATAAAAATCCTCGAAACCGTTGTTGTCTATATCCCCGACGGCTATGCCGGGGCCATACTGGCTGAGCTTGTGCGGCAGCGTCGACTGGATATTGTAGTCTATCGCATCCCGCTCTTCGTGCCTGTATTTGATGCCGTACTGCTCAGCTGCTGAAACAAAAAGCTGGGACGCGACAGGCTGCGCAAGGGCCGGCACATTCCCTGACGCATCCTTGTAGGCTATTTTTAGCACCTGGTCTACCCCAGCATTTGTCAGCAGCTGGGTTTTGCCATCCGGCCAGCGCACCCGCAGGGAATCAATTTTTGTGGCGGCCCCGAGTCCGAAGTGCGCTTTGGCGTCTACGGTAGACATGTAGCCGCGGGATGGCTGGTGCTCATATAGCTGCTGCTTGCCGCCTCCGTAATACAGCCGCAGGGTTGCGCCGATGCCTCTTGTGTTGGGCTGCTCCCCCTCCAACTCCACCGCCAGGTAATGCCCGTTTTTCCGTTGTCCGGCATTGTTCAGGGTGTTCTCATATATAAAAGCGGCCTCGTTGATGTTGTTCACGACAAAGTCCAGGTCTCCGTCGTTGTCCAGATCCGCATAGGCTCCGCCGTTCGAGAAAGAGGGAAGGTTCAGGCCCCAGGCGCTGGTGCTGTTCTCAAACTGTATCCCACCGGTGTTTCTGAAGGCGTAATTCGGAAGCTTCACGATGGGAAGGGAGTCTACCATGGCCAGCGACGTGTTGACGGTGCTCCCGCTGGCCCCGCCCTGCCCGTTGTCGTACACGATGTAGTCGAGGTCGGTGACGTCGCGGGGCAAGCCGTTGGTGATGATGACATCCCGGAAACCGTCGTTGTCGAAATCCGCCACCAGCGGGGTCCAGCTCCAGTCCGTTTCGTGGATGCATGCCATCTGGGCCACTTCGCTGAAAATGGGGCGGCCCTCCGGCGTCATTCCGGCATTCAGTTGCAGCACGTTGCGGACGTACTGGTGCTCGTAGCCAAACCTGCGGTTGTTGAAGTAATTGAAATAGTCGTTCCCGCTCAGCATGGTCTTCTACCGCATGTTGTCTTCCGGGAGCATTTCCAGGGAAATCAAATCTACCAGCCCGTCGTTGTTGAGGTCGGCTGCGTCGGTGCCCATCGCGTTCCAGCCCGAGTGCTTCATATAGGCGGCAAGCTGGTTGGTGAAGCTCCCGTCCTGGTTGTTTATATATAGAAGGTCGTTTGAGATAAAATCGTTGCTCACGTAAATGTCAGGCCAGCCGTCCAGGTTAAAATCCGAGATGGCCGCCGCATGGCCCCAGCCCTCCACCAGAATCCCCGCCCCCTCCGACACGTTTGTGAATGTTCCGTTCCCGTTGTTCCTGTACAGCTTGTCGTTGTTGCGGGCAGTGCCGTCTTCTACTTTGGGCCTGTACCGGATAGGCGTTTTGGGGTCATTCAGCTCATTTACCACTAAGTACATGTCCAGGTCGCCATCCAGGTCATAATCAAAGAAGGTGCCCTGCGTGCTGAAGCTGGTGTCCGCCAATCCGTAGCTATCCGCCATTTCTTTGAACACCGGCACCCCGTCCTTGCCCGGCCCCTGGCTAATATATAACAGGTTCTTCCGGCCTGCCGCATCTGTGCGGAAAGAGGCGGCTATATATAAATCGAGCCAGCCGTCTGCGTTGATGTCGACCACCGACACCCCGGTACACCACCGTCCTTCCCCGCCCACGCCTGCCGCCTCGGTTATATCCTTGAACGCCAAAGCGCCTTTGTTGAGGTAAAGCTTACTGGAAACCATATTGCCGGAGAGGTACACGTCTGCCAGTCCGTCGTTGTTGAAATCCCCGATGCCCACACCTCCCCCGTTGTAGATGTTGGCCTGCGTCAGAATATTCAGCGTGTCGCTCTCGAAAATGGTGTTGCTGAAATCGACGCCTGTCTGTGCGGGGGGCAGCAAACGGAAAAGGGTATCGCTTTCAGGGGATGCACTTTTAGAAACCGAAGTATCCTGCTTGGTGCAGCTCAGGAGGCCCGCCGTTGCAAACAGAATCAGAAAAGAAAGGCGCTGGATTGAATTAGATGGCTTCATGTAGAAAACTATTGCGTTTGTGCTAGGCAGCATCGTGCCGGGCCCAACTTATATATAAAGTTAATTACCGCCACTGATGCATGCCCTCCCTGCTGTTTCGCTTATTTACAACACAGGATATATAAGCTGTTGTAAAATCAGCATGGCCTATATTATAAAACGATAACTTTAAGCACTTTACATCAGGATGCCGCGTGTGTCTACGGCATGATGCTCCTGAATGCCAGAGTACGGGCGGCCCATATTGCAGCAGGTTGATTTCAGTATTATTGTAGCTAATTTAATATTTTATTATATTCGATATGGGAGACGGGGAATTTTTATTCCTTCTAATTCCCAATCAGTTGAACAGGGCTTTACTCTGCGATTTTGTACTTCGCGCAGGCAAACCAACCTATCGCATTTACACCATGAGGCATCGCTACACCATCCTTTTCGTGCTCTTGTTTTTTGGCGCTCATTTCTCCTATGGAGCTGAGAATTGGCGACTTGCCTCAGAAAAGCCCGAGTACCTGCACCGCTCCATGAAGCAGGTAACGGATGTGATTATCGAAGACATTTTCTCGCCGCCTGTGGCAAGCCGGATATATGCCTATGTCAGCATTGCAGGATATGAAGCCTCACGCCCCGCCAATACAGCTTACCGTACCCTCGCCGGACAAATACATCACCTGAAGCCCTTACCTAAGCCTGATGCAGGCAAGACATACAGCTATTCCCTGGCTGCGGCGCATGCCGTTCTTGCCGTGGGGAAGCGCCTCGTATTTTCGGAGGAGAAACTGGAGGCATTTCACAAACAGCTGTTGCAGGAATTTAAACAGACCGGCATGCCGGAAGAGGTGTTCCAGAACTCTGTTGCCTTCGGGCAGCAGGTAGCGGACCATGTGCTGCTGTGGTCGTCGGGAGACAACTACAAGCAGACGCGCGCCCTGGAGAGGCATTCTTTTTATGATGATGTGGCCTCCTGGAAACCTACCCCACCCAGCTATATGAAAGCGGTGGAACCGCACTGGAGCAAAATCAGGCCTTTCCTCATCGATTCTGCCCAGCAGTTCAGGCCTTCGCCCCCCACGCCCTTTTCATTGGATAAAGAAAGCCAGTTTTACAAGGAGGCGGCAGAAGTATATACCATCGGTAAAAACCTCTCAGCCGAGCAAAAGGACATTGCCAATTTCTGGGACTGCAACCCTTTCAAGATGAATATAAACGGCCACCTGATGTTTGCCACCAAGAAAATATCGCCCGGCGGCCATTGGATCAACATCGCGCAGCTGGCCTGCAAAAAAGCAGATGCGGACTTGGTGCGGTCTGCGGAGGCCTACGCCTGCCTGTCTATGACGCTGGCCGATGCCTTTATCAGTTGCTGGGACGAGAAGTACAGGAGCAATGTGATACGGCCTGAGACCTATATAAACCAGCACATCGACGAAAGCTGGATGCCCTTGCTGCAGACGCCGCCTTTCCCGGAATACACCAGCGGCCACAGTGTTGTTTCAGCGGCGGCAGCGCAGGTACTGACCAACCTCTTCGGAGACAACTTCGCCTACGCCGACTCAACTGAGGTGGAGTTCGGGTTGCCTGTCCGTGAGTTCAAGTCCTTTAAACACGCTGCGGAAGAAGCCGCCATCAGCCGGCTTTACGGGGGCATCCATTACATGCCCGCTGTTACGAATGGCTTTCAGGGAGGGGATGCACTGGGGCAGTTTGTCGTCCGGAAATTGAAGATGCGGGAGGAGCAGGAGCTCAATTAGTTGTGTTATATGCTGAGTATTACAATTAACTTCAGTGACGCACGGTATATATAAAACCAGCATCAGGTGGGATCTGCCTATATGTCCAACCACCCCTTCCCCTCCTTGGATAAGGAGGGGAAGGGGTGGTTGGACTACATTTCCACAACGGATATGCGCAACGCCTGATTGATACTTCTATAAATTGCTGTTAGGGTTATCCCTACCAACTACTCAATCCATACAAACTGCGTGAATGCCCCATTCGCTGCCACATCCCACACTTCGACCCTCACCCATTTCCTGCCTTTCAGATTTGTGGCGAAGCTAAACTTCTGCTTCCCGAAGGCCTCCGTCTTATCCAGGCTGATTCTTTCACGGTATACTTTCGTGCCGTCGCCTGAAACGACCTCCGCAAAATTCAGGGGGAAAGTCCAGTCTACATTCAGCGCAATTTCTGCTTTCCCCCTGCTGTTCAGCCTTATCGTTTCACCGGAGCTTTTCCCATTGACGGTGAAGGTCGGGAGCAGCACTTCTCCTGTGGTAACAAAAAACTTCCCGTTCTCCATGGCGTCCAGTATGGGTTGCCACCCTTCCTCAAATGATGGGAGCTTGTCAAGCTGTAAATAATTGATATTCATATGCCCGTATATCTCATACTCAGGCTCAAGTTTGAACAGGTCCGCCTCCCCGATTGCATATTTTTTGTGTCCCCAGTTCGCCATGTCATCCATCAGGTCCAGCACCCGTTTGCCCAGCCGCGGTTGCGACAGGTCGGCGGGAATCGCTTTCCAGGCGGCGCCTAAAAAGCGGTCTGATGCAAAGAAGTCCTCGTCTTTATACTTGTCGGGATAACCGGTAGAGCCCTTGGTACGGGCATGCGCCGTCCAGGCCAGCCCATTCTCCAGTTCCAGCAGCTTTACCATTTCCTCTTTGTTTCCCACGCGGTATACCTTCCCATAGATGGGATCATCCTGGACGAAAGGCTGCCCTTCCTCCCTGGACATGATCCAGTATACCGGTTTGGGAAACAGGTTCATCCAATGCCCGCCGAAGTGGCTGTTGGGTTCCTCGCCAGGCAGCATCAGGAAATCCCCGCCCGAGAGCCGCGCGCACTCCTCGAACATCAACTGGAACTCCGGCAGTCTGCGCGGCCCTGTATCGTGTGGGTTCCCGGCCAAATGAAACTCCCCGAGGTGCATGATGTTGACGCCCAGGTTCCGCAAGGCTTTTACGTGCCCCGGAATGTCGGGCAAAGGCTTATGCGTCAGCACATCATCTATATGCTCCGTATGGAAGTGGCTCGCCATGGTGTTGTAGCCTGCGAGCGGTTTGTAAGAATCAGCGTGGGTGTATTGCTTTACCTCTTCCAGCACTTTGCCGTCTTTCTGGGTGCTCAGCAGGCAGAAGAAGTTCAGGCGTTGCTGTGTGCCGGGCGGGGCATTAAACCAGGGCACATGGCGCCGGTCGCCCATTAAATCATGCCTGATCCCGATACCGTACCCGGGCATCATGTCCCGGTAATCGGTGCCGTGCCAGACGTATTTCAGATTATAAGCGTTGTCGAGCGGATAGAAGTACTGGTGGGGAGGCGGAAACACGGCAATGCTTCCTTCTTTGCTTTCCCCGATAATGGTGCGGTATTTTACTGCCAGGTTCTGGCTGGCTGCCTCGGCTTCTACGTCCGCTGACTGTAAATAATCGTCGGTGTCCGACCAGAAAACTTCCTGCCAGGCAGGTTCTTTGCTTACCAGCCCTGCATCATATATAATGGCGACAGAGTCCTTGTTTGTGGTAACTACGGCCGCTATGTTCATTAACGGGCTGCCGTTGTAAAACGTAATCTCCAGTGTTCCGGAAAACTCGCCTGCCTCTACTTCTGAAACCGTTACGCGCGTTCTCGCTCCTGCGCTCTCCACTTTCGCGCTTCTTTTGGAGGTGTTGACGTTATAAGCTTTATAGGGCAGATAGGCCGTTCTGTCGAAGAAGATGTTCCAGCCACTCTCTTTGGTAAGGTCTCTTTTGCCTACCGTCAGTATAAAGGCGGGGTCGAGGTTTGTCGCGACGTCTTTGAAGGTGCCGCCCTCATTTAGCTGGATGCGTTGGAAAAGCGGCTTGTCCTTCTCCAGGTCAAAAGTAACCCGCCCCGTTTCCTCCTCACCGGTGGGCCAGGCAACGCTTAAAAGATTATCCTTTACCGTTGCTGTCACACCGCTTTTCTTATCAAAGCTTTTGAGGTCAACAGGCACCTGCGCCAGAGCAAGTGTGGTCACAAATAAAAAGATAACAGTCGCTAACCACTTGCTTATATATCTGCTCATTTGTTGATTTTAAAAGTAAGATTGATGTGGACGTTGGATTTATTCTGCCCATGCTGAGAGTTGCTGTACATTCCACTGGACCCAATCCCTTCAAGTTGTATAGCTGGCAGTGGTGCTCTCAGGCCGAGCGGCCTCGTTTTCCCTCTCGGCGCGGCTTTCGTTTCCTGCCTTACGGCTGCCGCTCCCGCGGCACCGGAAACTCTCGAGGCGCCTCAAGGCAAAACTGGAAACAGTTTTATTTTGAACTGGCTGTAAGATGTTTATATATGGAGGCTATTATCCGATTTGAAAAGATTGAATATAAAAATATATGACCCGGCAGGTTTTTGCAGCAAGCGCTTTAATATAGGTTATGTTGCAGGAATCAAAAGCGCCTGCTGCGCTACTTGGCGGCTGTTTGAGAAGAACCGGAAAACTGTTGTTTGTAGAACTTCAGTCCTTCGCTTGCCAGTTCGTCGGCACTGTTCGCCAGTGGCCGCCAGATACAGGCTGCCCTGGCGAGTTCTTTAGACGGTGCGCCAAAAGTTTCCAGCACAATGGCGCCGTCATAGCCTATTTCCACCAGCGCGTCGTTGATGCCTGCCCAGTCCAGGTGGCCGGTGCCGGGTGTTCCCCGATCGCTCTCGTTGCCTTGTATATGGCAGAGCAAATCTTTGCCTACTTTCCGGATGGTGTCGGGTATGTTTTTCTCCTCGATGTTGCAGTGGAACGTATCCAGCAGGATTTTCACGTTGGGGTCACCTACTTCCTTCACAAGCGAAATCGCCTGATCCGCGGTATTGATCATATCGGTTTCGAACCTGTTGAGTGGCTCCACGCCAATCGTCACGCCACATTCCCTTGCGATTTTTCCGGCCTTCACCAGGTTTTCGAGGCACCACTCCCTTTCCTGCTGCTTCTGCTCCGCCGACACAATCCTGGTTTTGCCGACGGCTGAATAAACAGGCCCGCCAAACACAGGGCTGCCCATGTCCGCGGCAATCCGCACACAGTCGGTTATATACTGCAGGCCCTGCTCCCGATTCCGGGGATCGTCGCTGGAAATATCCCGTTCGGCCCCAAAGGCCCCGCTTATGGTTACTTTTATTCCCGCGTCCCGCACCACCTGCTTCAGCTTCGCCCAGTCTATCAGGTCTTTGTCTTCCACGGCTACCTCCAGGATGTCGTAGCCCATGTCTTTTACTTTGTAAACAAGATCTAATGCTTTTGTGTCGAATGGCGAAAACCACACGAACGTACTTACACCGAATTGCATAGGATGAGGTTAAGAATCGAACATAAAAAAGAGGATAGGCTCAAAAAGCCTACCCTCTCCACCGTATGAATTAAGATACTACTTTTTCAGAAGAAGCATTCTCCAGCTCAAAGTCCGGGATCATGATTCTCTTCCCGTTGTTCATGGCCGACTCGTGGGCGCATATACCGGCACAGGTATAATTTGCGGCCACATCGGCATCCACGGCCGAGTTGCGGCCCTCCACAATGGCGGCGACAAACTCCTGCACCAGGTGAGGGTGCGAGCCTCCGTGGCCAGCGCCCTGCAGGAACGAAACGTGGTTCGGGTCGTCTATTTTCTCCCGCTTCGTGAAGTGGGCGATCTTCTCAATCAGCAGCTCGTCTGTGTCCGGCACGTCGATGCGCCGGGCGCTTTCGCCGCCCTCAAAAATGGCGTGGTGCTCGTCCTGCAGCTGCTCCCACTCAAACGACATTTTATCGCCATATACATCATAGCTTTCCCGATACTGGCGCACCACATCGAACAGGGACCGGGTAGCCTCCGCCACCACATCAGAGTTCTTGAGTGTGAAGGTGGCTGTCTCGACGGCGAACGGAGAGCCGTACCGCTTCGCCAGGTCTTCGCTCACCCTGCCTGAGCCGTGGCACACCACCGACTCTGCCTTCGTGTTGTTGATTCTCAGAAGCGGGGAAATAGCGTGCGTGCCGTTCAGCATCGGCGGGAAGCCTTTCCAGTATTCGGCCCATCCTTCCATGCTCATATCCTGTATATGCGAGCCGCGCACGAACTGGATGCGGCCCAACTGGCCAGTCTCGGCGAGCTTCAGGCCATACAGAAACTCCCTTGTGTACAGGGCGGTTTCCATCATCATATATACTTTGTTGGCTTTTCTCTTTGCCTCCACAATGGCCTTGCAGTCTTCCACCGTCATGGCCATGGGGATGGTGCAGGCGGTGTGCTTGTTGGCGTTCAGCGAGGCAAGCGTCATGCGGGCGTGCTCCGGCACGGGCGTTACGATGTGGATCGCGTCCACATCCTCGCGCTTCGGCACGTCTTCGAAATTCGTGAAGCACAGGTTCTCGTCCAGGTTGAATTTGGCCTTCAGCTCAGCTATTGTTTTCTCGTTGCGCGTGCATATACCCACAGCCTTGATGTTGGGATGGCTTTGGTATATCGGAATAAACTCCTTCCCGAATCCCATACCGACAATAACCACTGTGATTTGTTTCTGGCTCATACTGTTTCCTTCTTTATGATTGATAAATACTACTTCAGGTGTAAGCTATATATGGCTTGGCCTCCAGCTTCTCATCAGGAGAGCCATACCAACACTTATATATGATTTATATATGATTTATTTCCGGGCGGCCCATTTCACGGCATTCCGCAGCAGGGTCTGGTAAGCGGGCAAGTCATGCGACTCCGCATCGTGCCCCAGCGCCAGGCCCACGATTCTGCCCTTGTCGCTGTTTATCGTGAATACGGAAGGGAACGACTCGTCGGATCCGGCAGCGCTTGCCGTTGCCAGCACGTTGATGCCGGGGCCAGCCGGGTCAACCTTGTAATAATAGAGCTCGTCTTTCAGGTTGAAGCGCTGATCCACGTTCTCCGTTACCGGGTGGTTGGAATTGGTAATAGTCACGTCAAAGCTTCCGTAGGGGTCGTGCCCTCTGGAGCCGCCGCTCACCAGGTTTAGGTTGTATTCCGGCCAGTCGCTCCAGTTATACCACAAGGCGGCATGCCCCAGCACCAGCCCCTTGCCAGCCTCCACAAAATCCATGATGGCCTGGCGTACCTGCGGATCTGCTATCGGCTGGTTGTTCGTTAAGTAGAGCACGTCTGTCTGCGGCAGGTAATAGGCAATGGAGTCGGTGTTATCGGTATACCGCACCGTTGCCAGCCCATCCCGCTCGAGCGTTGCGGCATCCGCCTGCTTGTACCAGCGGTCAAAATCATGGGAGGAGCCCCCGCCCACAATCAAGGTTCTGATGCCTTCGGCACTGCCGTTGGCGCCGCTTGAACTTGTGGTACACTGGGACAGCAGAAACCCGCAAAACAGGAACAGCATCGCCGGGAGGCTGGCTTTTCTTTTAGATGAATGGTACGCTTTTGTTATAATGTTCATATATGAATCAGATAGTGACAAGGTCCTTAAATGTGACAGGTAAAAATGATGCTGTTTACTGGTAAACCGGCCTTCCCCGTAGCGCTGGCTGCTGAGAGTAACAAACCAGCACCGGTTATATATCCTGCGCTAGTTTAAAAGTAGGACTACTTTGTTACTTTCATGATGCCGTTCATCATCCGCCAGTGCCCCGGGAAAGTACACACAAACGTGTAGTCGCCTGGCTCAGAGGGGGCTGTAAAAGTCAGCGTAACGACTTCCTCGGGGTTCAAAAGTTTGGTGGCAAACAGCACGGCCGGTATTTGTGGCACGTAATTCAGCTGCGCCCCTTTGGGGTCACGGGCCAGGGCGTCGGCGGCGGCGCCCACTTCTTTCAGAGTGCCTGGCTTGCTGATGACCATGTTATGCTGCATGCCGTCCGGGTTTTCCAGTTCGATGATAACCTTCTGCCCGGCGATTACCGTGAACACTTCCTTGTCGAACTTCATCATATCCGGCACGATGCTCATGATGACGGTATTGGCCTGCACCGGCGCCGGTTTCGTCTGCACCGGCTCAGCTGGCTTGGCTGCGGCTTTTGGCGTAGTCGATGCTTTTGGCTGAGCGGGTTTAGCTTCGGTAGTAGTGGCCACCGATTTAGCTTCTGCCGGTGTTGCCACTGCATCTGGCTGGCTGGCTGGTTCCTCCTCCGTCTCAGTCAGGGTGCCAGACCCCTCATAGGTTTCTTCTACAACCACACCTGTGTCAGTATCGGGCTGTACAGGTGCCTCCTGATTGTCAAGCGTAATCGCCTCTGTCACTTCTCCTTCGCTTTGCGTCTTCGTTTCGCTGGCACAGGCTATAAACGTGCCCAGGCAGAGGTATAAAAACAGGTTATTCTTCATTATGTAAGTTAAGTTAAGCTGTATTGGTAAAGTAAATTCTTTTGGTGAGTCCCGTCCGTCGTCTCCGGTTTATATAGGACTTTCCTATTTCTATGATTTTTTCTTCTGGTCTGCCTTTATCAATTCTAGCGAGATATTCTGCAGGTTCCCCTCAAACTGGAACTCCCCTTCGTAGTTGCCAATCTTGTTTTCGTTATCGTAATCCTGGCCCGAGCGGACGTTAACCCCCAGTGGCTCTTTGAAGACAGAAGGAGCTTTGGCTGTCGCAAACGTCTTGCCGTCTACATTCACCGTCATCTGGCCGTTTTTCTCGAGAAGCGCCGTCACATCAAATTTTTCCGGCAGCGGCTTTTTTGATACAGCTTTGTAGGTCTTTCCGTTCTGGTTCACCACCATATGGATTTTCCCGTCCTGGATAAAGAGGGCATAGCCGTTCTCTTTTCCGCCGTGCGCCATAATCACACCCTCCAAATCCCTGGAGGCGCGCTTGGCCACCGCTGCCCGCATCACGATTTCTTTTCCGGCAACATCCGTCGGGAACTGCAGGCTGCCGCGCCTCGCAAGGGCATACGTCTCGTTGCGCACGGCTTCGAACATGCGCTGGCTCAGGCTCTGCTCTTGTGATGACTCTGTGGCAGCCGGGCCTGCTGACGCCGCAGCCAGGAAACCTTTCTCATGGGCGATAGCCGCCGCGAGCAGCGCCTTCGTAATCCAGTCGTCCGCTGCATTCTCAGGCACAAGGCTCGCCTCATATACCAGCTTGCCCAGCACATCAGACGCAGGGAAGGTCGTGATAGCCAGCAGGGCGGATTTGCGCGTGTTCAGGTTCGGGTCGTTCAGGATGCCGCTCTGCTGTATGGCCTGCACGCTTTGCTCTGTCTTCGGCAAAACTTCTACGGCTGCTTTTCTGACACCGGCCGCCGGGTGCTTCAGGGCACGCACCGCCACCTGCGTGGCTTCTGCATTGTTGCCGTCCAGGGCGCCGAGGCCGTGCAGGGTCCAGAGGGCATGCACCGCCGGGCTGTTCAGCCCTATTTCATCCACCTCCTGGTTGTTTATGATGTCATACAGGCCCGGTATAGCCGCCTTGTTCTGTGACTCCACCAGCAGGCGCTGGGCGGTCATCCGCCAGAACATGTTGTCGTTCTTGAGGGCAACCAGCAAGCCGGGCACATCATCCTTCGACAGTTGTATAGGCTCGTAAGGCTTGGCGTCTTTGTAAACCACCCTATATATCCTGCCGTGGTTCGTATCGCGCAGCGGCGTGACCATGGCATTCCCCTGCCCTCTTTCCTGTGGCTGCTCCGTGTCTGGCAGTATATACTTTACAGGCGACTGACGCTCCACGAAGTCGTTGTGCTGGATGATGAAGTTGTACCAGTCGGCCACCCACACGGCCCCGTCCGGCCCCACCTGGGCATGCACGGGCCCAAACCACTCGTCTGAGCTGGCCATCAGGTTCCAGCCGTCCTTCTCAGTGAAGCCTGCGCCATCCGGCTCAATGATGGCATTGTGCGTCAGCCTCACGGTAGGCTCTGAGACAAAGGCAATGCGGTTCCAGTACTCTTTCGGGAAGTTCCTGGCGGTATATAAATGGTGCCCTGCGGCAGCCGTGAACCCGCCAATCACGTCTACCTGCCGCAGGTTCGGGGTCATGGCATGCACCTCGTAATGCCCGTCTATCTTCTGAACCGGCTCTACCGATATCTGCTGAGCGGGCTGCCCCTCTGTTGTTGCCTGGGCAGTCAAAGCGGGCAGCTTCCGTTGCGTGTATTTCGCCGGGATGGAGTAGTAGGCACTGTGCGTGTTGTTGGCTGTGGAGATAAACACATTGTTGTCTTCAGAGAAGCCCAGCCCCCAGGTGTTGTTGCTGGTGTTGGCCAGGAACTCAAAGTCAGACCCGTCGGGGTTAAAGTGGTAAACGCCCTGTCCGAACCGTCTGGGTTGGCCGTTGATGGTGCCGTTGAAACCGGAGTACCCCGTAACGCCCCATATCTTGTTGTCGAAGCCGTACTGCAGGTTGGAGGGGCCCGCATGCGTATCGTTCTTGCCCCAGCCCGTCATGATCACCTCCCGCACGTCGGCCCTGTCGTCGCCGTCGGTGTCTTTCATAAAGACAAAGTCCGGGGCCATCGACACGATGACGCCGCCGTTGGCGAACACCATGCTGGTCGGGATGTTCAGGCTGTCTGCGAAAACCGTGAATTTGTCTGCCTTGCCGTCCCCGTCTGTGTCTTCCGCAATCTTGATTCTGTCGTTTGCCTCGCCGTCTGTTTCCTTGAAAGTATTGGGATAATCGACAGACTCCACCACCCAGAGGCGGCCTCTTTCGTCCCAGGCAATGGCTATCGGGTTCACAATATCAGGCTCCGCCGCGAAAAGCTCAAGCTCGAAACCTGCCGGCACCTGTATCAGTTTCTGCGACTCGGCTGGCGTCAGGGCCTTCTGCATTTCAGACACGACATAGCGTTTGGTGAAATCAGCTAAGTAAGCCGAGTCATATATGCTGACATCCGGAATACCCAGGCTGGCAACCTGTTGCATCACGTCGTCGCCGATGGCCCACATGATGCCGTTCTCCAGAAGCTTCAGGAAGCCGGCGTTGGTCCAGGTGCTGTCGTTGTGGCCGTAGGCGGTGTAAAAGACCCTGCCCTTGCCCTGCTCGCGCACCCAGGTATAGGGTTCGCGGGTATCTCCTTCCACCCGCTCCATCAGCACTGTCATGTCCGGGTTCAGCCGTTGGTGTACGTACGTTTCGTCCCAGGTTTCAAACTCTGTCAGCCCCTGCATGACAGGGTGGTTGGGATTGGTGATTTTAGCGGCGAAGGTGCCCTCGCCGTGCGACTTGAACTGCCCGCCGGCCGCGTTTATATACCAGTCGGAGTTTTTGAAGGAGCCGGTCGCTGAATGAACCGGGATGAGGCCATTTCCACTTTCCACAAATTTTTTCAGGGCCTGCTCCTGTGCGGCAGGCAGCGTGTCGTGGTTTGCGTAAATTATCAGACCATCGTATCTGCCCAGGTTCTCCTCGGTTAAGTCTTTGACATCTTCGGTGTAAGTAAGGTTGATGCCATTGTCGAAAAGTGCCGTAGCAAGCCAGGGGGCGTATTTGCCGGAGTCGTGGTGCTCGCTGTCATGCCCCAGAAACAATACTTCCGCCCTTCTCGGGCTCTGTTTAGCTGCGCTGTCTTCTGCAGAGCCACTACCAGCCATCTGCGCTTTGTCGGCACAGCCATGGAGCAAAAGTCCAATAAAAAGCAGCCATAAAGATGTCTTCTTCATCACGAATTCAGTTGATAATAAAATAAAAAATCAGCAAAGCAGCCCGCCAGGCCCTTGCTCTGTTTGCGAAAACCCGCCGGGGAGAGCTGCCGAAATGGTAGCCCTCCCCAAGCCGGTTCCTTTACAACACCACTAAAAGTTAAAAATTCTAGAGCGCAAGCTGTTGTACCGGAGAATACAGCATGTCCTCCACCCCTTCTATCTTGACACCGATACGGGCGTATATATAGCTTTGGGATCTGACCAGGTCCGGCACGTTTGTACTCAGGCTTATACTCCCCATATCCGCTATGTCCGCGCCTGCAATGTCCGTTCTTGCCAGGTTATAATCGCCGCGCTGGTCCACAAACTGCGTTTTGTTGAGGAAAAGCGAAACCTGCTCTACATTTTTGGCATCCTCCCCGGTAATAATCTGCTCCAGGCCCGCCGTGGCAGTCACGACATTGCCGTTTAGCGAAAACTGCGGGTTCCGGATCATATAGTAGGGCTCCACCTCGATATCAAGCACCGTGTTGCCGCTAACATCCACCAGGATGGTGTCCGAGTCGGTAGCGGAGTTATGCACCATTCTAAAAGGCCCCTGGTTCGGGCGGAACGTCAGCTTGTAGGTTGCATTGAAGAGCGAGGCAGAATAGGAACCATCCTGGGCCACGGTCACATTGATAGGGGTTTTCAACTGCCACCCTGGCTCCCACAGTTCAAAGTTAACCTCGTTGACCGCCACGCCTATCGGCTCGCCGTTGTACACAATGTTACCCTGTAGCTTGGCGCTTGGCGCATCATAGTTATCATACTCGCAGGAAGCCAGCCCAATAGAAAGTATAAACAATATCAAAAAGTTATATCCTATTTTCATGATGTTATTCTTTTAGTGAATTGCTTATTGATTTGGGTTCCTGACGATCAGCGGGTTTTTGTTCCTGATATCCTCGTCGATTTCGGAATAGTAGTTCCCCAGGCGGAACCGGTCCGCGCCTGTCACGGCACTCGGCTTCACGATATCATATATCCACTTGTTATGGTTGGCGGCCCCAGGGCTGTATATTTTATATGGCCACAGCCCGAAAACCTGCGTCCGGATCTTCTCGGCGTCACCTATGTTCTGCGTGAGCATCTGCTCATCCATGTTCTGCCCGTTGAGTTTGACATGCGCCAGCCTCCAGCGCTTCAGGTCCCAGAGTTGGTGCCCCTCGAAAGCCAGTTCCACCCTTCTCTCATGCACAATTCTGTCGAAGGTGATCTCGGCCGGTGTCAGGTCAGTCGTGAAACCTGCCCTCCGGCGCACCTGGTTCATATACTCTGCCGCCAGTTCCGGTTGCCCGAGCTCAAAAGCCGCCTCGGCGGCGTTCAGCAATACTTCGCCGTAACGGTAGCGGATATACCACACATCGCTCTGGGTTCCGATCTGGCCAGCTCCCGGAGTCGGGTCCATGTACTTGCGCACATAGAAGCCCGTTTGCGCGGTGCCGCCAAACCTGTTGATGGGGCCATCAAAACCCACTGCCTGCACACCCAAGGTATTGTCGATCTGCCCCCGCTCTGGCGCGGAAACAAAGGCATTCGTGGCAGGGAGGTAAAGCCCAGCCCATATATCCACCTTTTCACCGCCTGGCCGGTATGTGGAGCCCGGGAGTATGATAGTGGCATAGAGCCTGGCATCTCTTCCGGCAAATATGTCAAGCTGGTCTTCATACACGATAAAGTTGCCGCCCGCACCCTCTGTCTTGAAAGGGGCATAGGTGTTGCCTTCGATCAACTCAAAAGACTGCACCAGGTTCAGGGAGGGGTTTACTCTTCCGCCCGTTGTTCCTTCCTCTGACTGGGACAATGGCTGATTCTCCAGGGTCCAGTTGTTCACTTTCCCGCTCTTGAGCTTGAAGTCATTCACGAAAATCGCCTCCGGGTTGCCGTTCTCATCCCTGAAAAGATTCCCGAAGTTTGCCGACAGGTCGTTCGGGTTCTTCATGTACAAAGCGTAAGCCCCGGCATTGCCCGCTATAATTTCCTGTGCGGCCTCCAGCGCCGTGGTGTAGTAGCCGTTTGCCATTTCTGCGGGAATACCCACTTCGCCGCCGGGCAATGAAACCTCCGGCGTTCGGATGGCGCCATACTTTGCGATAGAACCGGCATAAAGGGCCGCCCTGGATTTGAGCGCCTGCGCCAGCCCCTGGGTTGCGCGGTCTTTGATACTGGCATCAGCCGGAAGGCTGGGCAGTACCTCATTCATCTCCTGGATTATAAAATCATAAACCTCATGCTCCTTTGCCCTGGGCGTTTGCAGGTAGGCAGGGTCTCCGCTGAAATCATATTCCATTGTTTGCAATATAAGCGGAACACCCCCGACTCTTTTAACTGCTTCAAAGTAAACCGCCGCACGCAGCCACCGCACCTCGGCCTTAAATCTTTCCCTGGCTTCCGGATCAATCTGCTCGGCCGTTTCTATTTTCTCCAGGAAGATGTTCAGTTCCCGGATATAGGCATAATCCCACCAACCCCAGTTGCCGTAGCCATATTCAGAATTCTGGTGCCGCCCCTCGTCTCTGGACGCAAAGGCCTCGTTAAAGTCTGCCTGCTCATTCTGTTGGTTCAGGGCCTGGTATTCGGGGTAGCGGGCATATAAATCAGCCACGACAGCCAGCACCAGATCCTCGTTGTTGAATATCTGCTCTTCAGACAGGATGTTCTTGGGTTCTCTGTCCAGGAATTCTTCGTCGTCGCACCCCACCAGACAGGTGGCAAGCAAGGTCGCTGCTATATAGAAGTATCTTTTCATATGTTCAGTCTCTTTAGCTTTTTAGAAAGAAAGGTTGGTACCGACGTTAATAATCCTGTGCTGCGGATATTGCAGGCCATTCTCATCCCTGATTTCCGGATCCAGGCCAACAGTGCGCAGCGGATCTATCGAGAACAGGTTGTAGCTGTTCACAAAGAGTCTTGCTTTCTGCACTTTTACTTTGCTGAGGAGCGATACAGGCAGGCTGTACCCTACTTCCAGGGTTCTCAGGCGCAGGTACGTCATGTTCTGTAGCCAGAAGGAGGAGGTTTTATTATAATTGCTGTGCCCGCCTTCGTTCCACCTCAGGGCAGGGTACTTCCCTGGTATCCACGGGCTGTCCAGGTTAAACGGATCTTCGCGATGCCATCTGTCGTCGTACATGTCCTGCAACAGGTTGCCAGTGTTCTGGTACGGGTTCCGCATTTCCCAGGCTCTGTTGTAGGCATACATCGAGCCCCCTGAGAAATCAGCCGTCAAGTCAAAGCCTTTCCAGGCGGCAGACAGGTTGAGTCCGTAGTTCACAATTGGAGTTCCTCCAAGCTTATAGCCAATCGGTCTTTCATCCATACCATTGATTACCCCATCCCCATTCACATCTTCGTAGATCAAATCTCCTGGCAGAAGCGTTCTGTTGCCCTGGCCATCTATATTAACCGGGTATTCACTTATCTCATCCTGAGACTTGAACTGCCCGATCACTTCATATCCCCACGTAATATCCTGCCATCTATCATCATACTTTTCATTTTGTCCAGCAGTGCGGTAGTGGTCCCATGAGTTCCCCCATCGTGGCTTGTATGATTCCAGTCTCTTCTGCCGGGCATAAGAAAGGTTTGCTCCTACACTAAAAGTTAGCTCCCCAATCTGATGATTATAAGCCACTGATCCTTCGCCTCCTATTACGGCATCAGATTGTGTATTTTCACTAGGCAAGTCATACCCAATCTCAACAGGCGTCAGGATATCCCATCGGCGGCCCAAAAGACCCTCGCGTTCTCTTCTAAAGTAATCTAAAGCCCCGCTAAACTTGCCGTTCAGGAAGCTGTAGTCCAGGCCTATATCCAGAATGGTGCTTGTAAACCAGGAAATGTTCGTGATGGGCACGCCGTTTCGCTGAATTCTTGCCCCTCTGAGCAGGTTGCCGCCGATAATCATGTTCGACGACCCGTAGTTGTACCCTGTCAGATAATCGAACGGCCCGATGCCAACATCGTCATCTCCCAGTTTACCATAAGAGGCCCGCAGTTTCAGGTCGCTCAGGAAGTTACCGCCCACCAGTGACCGGAAGAACTCTTCGTTGGTGATCCTCCATCCGATGGATGCTGACGGGAAGAAGCCCCATCTGTCGTCCGGAGAGAACTTCCAGGAGGCATCGTAGCGGGCGGACATGTCAACGTAGTACTTATCGGCGAAGCTGTAGTTAAACTGCCCCACGTAGCCGATCCGCGCCTGCTCATCGTCCCAGTCGTTATAGGTGTCCATGTCCGCGAACTGAATCAGGGGAAGCTCGTTGTTTGTCGGCACCGAGTGCAGCCAGGCTCCCACATTTCTGTTCTGGATTCGCTCATATACAAGCGTTGCTCCTACGGTGTGCTTGTCCGAAAACGTGTTGTTATAGCTTATCTGCCCCTGCAGTACGTTGTTGAAAATCTTGCGCGTTTCCCTTTCGCGCCAGGGGTTATCCGCACCGCCCGTTCGCCTGTATTCTTCGGGCGCGTCTTCCGTGGCCGGGAAATAGGTATATACATCGTAGGTGTATTCGTGCCCGTTCATCAGGCGGTCGGCCATATAGTAGGAGTACATCCCCCTTACTTTCAGGCCTTCTATCGGCAGTTCATAATCGAGGCTGAAGTTGGATTGGAGCACGCGCCAGTCCTCTGTCCAGTAGCCGGCTGTTTTTTTGTTTGCGTAAGCCCAGTTGGCGTCTACCTGGCTGATGTGCGCTATATAGTCGGGGTTGTCGTTGGCGTAGGGGCGCTCGTAAGGCCTGTTGCGGAAGAGCGCGAAGCGCGGCAGCCAGTAGTCGTCCACGCCGGGTATGCCCGGCTGGTCCCTGCTTTCAATGCGCCCGTTAATCTGCACCCCCACTTTCAGGCGGTCCGTGATGTTGGCGTCCAGGTTCGACTGGATGTTGGTTCGTTCAAAAATGAACTCGCGCCCCAGCACTGAGCTCTGGTCCAGCCGGGTGAGGGATATATAGTAGTTGATTCTTTCGGACCCGCCCTGTGTGTTCACGCTGATCTGGCTCTGCGGGGCATTTTCCTGTATAATGAAGTCATACCAGTCGAAGTTCTGGTAGCCGCGCTCTGTTCCCTGTCTCCACTTTTCCAGTTCCTCCGGAGTAATCTGCGTCCCAGGGTTCAAGGCGTTCATCTCTGCCTCTGCCCGCCCGCGCATCCACTCGTACGCGTTCACCGTTTCGGGGAACCTGGTCCAGCTTTGGCCGCCATAATAGGCGTTTAGATTGATGGTGGGCTTCTCTCCCCTTTTTCCTCTTTTCGTGGTCACAATCACCACCCCGTTCGCCGCTCTGGAGCCATATACGGAGGCAGCCGCATCCTTCAGCACGGTGATGCTGGCGATATCCTGGGGAGACAGGTTGTTGAACTGGCCCTGGTCCTGCTGAATGCCGTCGATTACGAACAAGGGGTTGCCGCCCATGTTCCGGATCTGGATTTCGGCCCCGGAGCCAGGCCGACCCTCCGCCATGCGGAAAGCCACGCCCGGCAGCTTGCCAGCCAGCGTGGCGCTGACGGTGGCGGCGGCCACTTTCTCTATGTCTTCGGAGCTTACTGTGGAGACGGCGCTTGTGATCGACTCTTTTGTCTGGGTGCTGTAACCTACCACCACCACTTCCTGCAGGGCTTCGGTGTCTTCCGCCATGCTCACATCAACGACAGCGCGCCCGTTCAGCGCTATTTCCTGTGTCTCAAAACCAAGGAAGGAAACCACCAGGGTGCTGTTTCCGTCAGGCACGCTCAGGGAGTAGGTGCCATCGGCGTTGGTGATGGTGCCTCTGGAGGTCCCTTTCACGGCGATGCTCACACCCGGCAGCCCCACACCTGCCGCATCTGTAATTTTGCCGGATACCTGCTGCTCTTGCTGCGTGCCGGTTGCAGATGTGCTTTTGTTTGAGACGGGCGTTTCGGAACGCTTTTTATCTGAGTAAATCAGGTAGATATCCTCTCTGGACCTTTCGTATTTAAGGCCTTCCGGATGCAGCACCACTTCCAAGTTGGCCTCAAGTTCTTTTACTTCTTTTGTTTTAAGGGTTATCGCATCTTCATTTGCCACCAGCCCTTCCAGAATGTCGCTGTCGTAATTGAACGTGACCTGGTAGAAGGACTGTAGCTGAGCCAATAGATTGACCAACGACACAGAGGCAGTTGCGCGTTCGTTCATCTCTGTCCGGGTGGTTTTGCTGGCGAAGCGGCTGTCAGCAAAACCAGTCGGATAAGACAATGCGCCATAGCTATGCACTACCACTAACGTGAGCGACAGAAGCGATAGCCTACTAATTTTTCCTGTAAAATTACGCATGCATCTATATAATTTAAGTTAAACTTATATTCGCTATACCAGAGTCGCCCTGCCTTCGCTAAGGCTTTGCGGGCCCAGACCGTGACAGCATGACCTGCCCGTTTTCCCTTTCCATCTCCAGGTCGTAGAGCTTTGTCAGGGTCTCTAACAGCAGTTCCACATCGTCGGCGGGCACCATGCCCGTAAATCTCTTGTCTTTAAGCCCTTCGTCCTGAAACATCAGCTGCATCCCGTAGTTGTCTTTCACCAGAACCGCTATATCCTTCAGGCTGGTCTTGTCGAACAGGAGCTTGTTATCAACCCACGAAGTATAGAGGGCCGTGTCTACCCTCTTTTTCCTGACGCTGGCTTTCTCTTCTGCGTATTCCACATAGTCACCGGGTTGCATCAGCACGCTTTGCCCCTCTAAATGCTTATGGAGCTGCAGCCTCACTTTACCGGAGCTGAGAACCACCTTGGTGTTCCTCCTCCTGTTGTTGACGTTAAACTGCGTGCCGAGCACCTCCACAGTAAGCCCTCCGGTATGCACGCTGAACTTCGCGTCTCCTCCGCCTCCTTTCTTCAGCACCTTAAAAAAAGCCTCTCCCTCCAGCCATACCTCCCGCGGCTTGTCTTCGTCCCAGCCGGCAGCATACGAAACAGAGGAATTGGCATTCAGCGTGACGACGGAGCTGTCGGGCAGAACCAGTGTGCGCGTTTCCCCATAGTTTGTCGCGTGGCTGGCCATGGGCACCTGTTGCGTCCTGAGCAGGAAAAAGAGGCTGCTACAAAGGATTGCCAGGCCGATGAACACGGCGGCCATCTGCTGGTGCTGCCTTATCCACAGCGATATGCCTGGCGCATCGGATCTCTTTCCCTCAGACTCCTTCTCTTTATCCTTTGCGGCATTGATGCTGTCCCATATGTCTATAAATGCTTGGTTAGACTCTAAATCAGCCTGGAACTCCAGTGCTTCTATGATTTCTTTGGCTTCCGCTATCGTTGCTCCTTTACCTGGGTGCTCATCCAGCCAGGCTTGCCAGAAGGCGGTTGTTTCGCCATCAGGGTCCAGCACCCACTTCTGAAAGAATGTATCTTTGGCAAAATCCTTCGCGGTATAAGCGGTATAATTCATTTAGGTGAGCGTGTTTTATACTAAACTGAGGAACATATATAATCTCATCGGCAAACCCATAATATTTGTAAGCACTTACTCATGTCGCCTTAAACCCAATATCAGCTGGTGCTGCGTTCCGTAAAAACTATATGGCAGCGGCCGCCATATATAAGCCAGCTCGCTTCTGTACTTGTTAGCTTTTTCCGCGGCCAGCTACCGGCCATAAAGGATTAGGTTAGAATGGCGGCTACAAGGTGCATGCGCCATGGCGCTGCAGGATAAAGGATGGGCACCAGGTATATGGCTTTGCTTGGGACGCGTTGCGCTAGCAGCTGTTTCTGCACTGTCCTATATGGCAGTGCGTGGGCCTTCGGGCAGCCTAAAGGACCTTTGGCAAGCCCGGGGCCATGCACAGCCGCAGGAAAGGGGCGGCCTGCCGGCTCACACCTTGCTCAGGTTCTTACCAAAGTTTGAGAGCGCCTTGGACACCAGGTTATATACGCCCTCCACAGATATGGACATCCGCTTGCCTATCTCTTCGCTGGACAGCTCCTCATAGAACTTCAGCTTCAGCGATTCCTTCTGGCGCTCCGTGAGCTTCTCCAGGGCAAGCAGCACGCGCTTCTGCTGCGCTTCCGAGGTCTGGGCGACGATGATGTTTATTTCTTCTGAGCAGACAGACTCCAGTTCCAGATCATAATCTGTGAGTTGAAAGTGCTTCTGCTGAAACTTGAAGCTGTCAATCAGCCTGGTCTTCAGGGACCGGTAGAGGTAAAATTTGATGGAGGTGGTGGAGGAAAGCTTTTCCCTGTTTTTCCAGATGTAGATGAACAAATCCTGAATGCAGTCTCTCACGATCTCCCGTTCGCTGCACACCTTCAGGCCGTAGCTGTACAGGGTGTGGAAGTACTGCTGGTATATAAGCGCATACGAATCTTCACAACCGTTCCGGAAGCTGTCCCACAGTTGCTGCTCGCTTGGTGGATGGGGCTTCTGTAAGGCAGCAGTCTCACAATCGGAATACACTGTTGTCAGATCCTTCATATTAAAACTCCCCCAAAATTTAAAATGAAGCACAGGTGCGTCTGCACAAAATTCACGAAATCAACATTGGTGTCATTATAATTTGCTAAAACCTTTTAGCAAATCGAATGGATTGCTACTTTTGCATTTCATATTCTATAACCCCAAACACTCCTAGCGGGCATAAGGCGCCGCCACCTTCTGTTGTGTGCCCTGAAGTTATGTAGTTGATAAATCTAATAAAATTAATTAAATTAAAATAAGCAATTAATCACTTATTTTAATTTTAACGGCCGGAAAGGGCATTCAATCAATTCAGGAAGATTTTACAAGAGGCTTTGGCTTTGGCTTCTGCCGATACAGCATCGCCTCTCAGGTCGCAATCCCTTGCCAGGTAAATTAAACTCTGTTCGAACCTATTTAGAGTTTTCAAAAAATCGATGCATGAAGCCCTTGCTGCCTGTTATCACCAGCAAGAACTTGTTAGTGAAAGTATAGTTGTCGGTGAAAACACCAACAACGGCAGGTTTTGACACTAAAATAGGAAACGCTAAACAGCTTCTTATATAGATTTGGCGAGGCTATCGTTTATCTGGCGCTTGCTTTTTCCTTCTCGTTCAGCTTGTATTCCAGCAACTTGATAAAATAGCCGCCGACGACCGAGCGGGCCCTGAAGTTCATCACTTTGGCGTTAGTGGTTTCGTGCCAGTCGCTGATAGGCATCCTGTCGGGGGTTTCATCGGCGTACTTCCACATGGGCTGCACCAGCGCTTTGAAATCAGCTTCGTTGTCGGCCAGCGTCGCCGTCCAGAGCACCCAGTCTGATTTGGTATATGTCTTCCTGCTGTCCAGAGGCAGGCCGTATTTCTCCTGCCTGGTCAGGTAAAACTTGATTTCCTTTTCCCGGACGGACTCCGGAAAGATGTTATATCCCAATATCTTATCCCAGACCAGGTTATACTTCTGGCTCCAGGTGCCTTCACTCTCAAAGGCCAGGGTATAGTGGTCGCCGTCGTCTGCCAGTTTCATCCACTTCCGGGCCATATCTTTTGCCAGCGCTGTATACTCCCTTTCCACATCCTGCTTACCCAGCATGCCCGCCAGCTTGCCATAGGAGGCGAGGCCGAGTATGGCCTTCACAGAGAGATTCGCGTTCCGGGCCAGGTGGCCCGCAAAGTCGTCGGTAGACAGCTGGTTGGCCGGGTCAAAGCCACTCTCCCGCAGATACTCGGCCCAGGTAGTGAGCGTTTGCCAGTGCTTCTTAGCATAATTGGCGTTTCCTTCCACTTTCGCAATAGCCCCGGTCAGTATCAGCATGTTGCCCGACTCCTCTACCGGCATGTCCTCGCCATATGTCTGCCCGTTGGCGATGGGGTACGTACCGAGGTCATGCGCGGCAAACGATTTCTTCCACATGCCGCTCTCGCTGTAATAGAAAATCCCGTTCATCATCCCTTTCACCAAATCAGGGTTATATATCAGAAATAAGGGTGCCGAGGGATACGTAATATCCACAGTGTTGATGGAGCCGTTGCTGAAGTTCTCCTTTGAGAGAAACAGCATCTCTCCTTCCGGGCTTTTCACTAAGGTATGCGCGGCTATTGCCTGGCGATAGGCCAGCTCGCACAAATCTGCATAGGCCTTACCGCCGGCGGCCAGGGCATCCTGGTAAAGTTGCTTGTCGAACGCCTGGCATTGCGCTATCACTTTCGCATAGTTTGCAGCCGCCGCTGCCAGTTCTTTCTCCATGGTATGGCCAGCTTTTTGTTTCCACCAAGGCTTCAGGTTCTGGTTGAAATACTGCACCGCGTTCAGCTCGTCGTAGCCCAGCATCACAAACTGCTCTTTTGCCTTGCTGCCCACTTTGCCAAACGGCACGATGGTGTTCAGCACCAGGCTGTTTCCCTGCATTTCCTCCTGTGTGGGCGGGCTAGCGTTTGTTGCGAAGGGCACCAGGGCATTGGCAGTGGTGGATATATACTGGATTGGCCTGGCCGACTGTGGGACGGCCACATATAGATAGCCCCAGTCGATGCGCACGTTGTCGCCTTTCTTCTGCAGCACGGGCTGCTCCTGGGTGCCCGCTTTCAGGACAGACAGCTTGCCGGACATGTATTCCTGGGCAACGACCGGCTGTTCCGAGGAATTAACGGCGATATCGGTGGAAGTGCCGAGGTAAAACTGCACCTCATGCGTGGCCTTGTCGTTTGCTTCTGCCTTCACCGCTATATAGGAAACCGGCCTTGCCAGCAGGTCCAGCTCCTGCATCAGCAGCGGGGAGGTGAACGTGGCGGTGACATTAACCGGGCCGCATTTAAGTTTATATATGGTTTGGGTGGCATTCAGTTCTACGCTTACCTGCTCGGCCGGAAGGATGGCTACTTTCGCCGCAGGCGCCTCCTCCGTTACCAGTCCGGCATCCAGCCACGAGCCGCCAGCCGTGTTCGTCACATGAAACGCCAGCACATTCTGTCCTTTTTTCAACTTCTGCCTCGCAGCCTCCTGCAGTGGAATGTACTGGAACTTATCTATCCAGCCTTTGTGCCGGTAAATCTCCTCTCCGTTCAGGTAGACCTCCACATTGTCGTCGTGGTTGAGCTTCAGGTAAAGCTTGTCGAAATTCACCTCGCCTAACGCAAACGTTCTCCTGGCCCATATATCCTCACTGCGCCACGCTGTCCTGACAGGGCCCTTGTCGTGCCCGAAGGGCGCAACACCGGATTTCCAGCTGCTGTCGTCAAACTTCGGGTTCATCCAGCCGGCCGCGGGTGCGGCTTCTGTATAGCTGAATTTGTACGCCTCTTCATCTGAAGCAGCCACAACGGTTTTATAGGATTTGGTTTCCTCGCCCAGGATGCGGTACACGTTGCCGTCCACCTTCACCATGCCGATCAGCGAGTGGTCGGTGCCGGTCCAGTGTTTGGTGTTGGAGGCGCTCAAAGTATCGCCGAACGACCAGATGCTCAGGTAAGGGGTATGGGTGATAAGCGGGTAAGCGGGAGCCCTCAGGTCCTGGGCTACAAGAACAAAAAACTGTAGGATACAGGCTAAGAGCAGGATAAACTTCTTTTTCATGCAATGTTAAATCAAACTATATATCGGGTACTTTGTGCGATGTCAGTACACAACTGCAGTCTGCTTCCGGCAGGCTGGCACTGCACCATCTTTAAAAACAGCGTTTAAACAGAAACCTCATCTATTCCTGTAAATTTTTGCCTGTGGATGAAAGGGAGAAGGGTTTGTCCTCTTCTCTCGTGCCTCTGTCCGTGGCAGGCTTGCTGCCCATCTCAAAACGCAGCACACCCCCGTTTGCGATGTCCTGGTGGCGGATATAGTTATGGGAATAGGGTTTTCCGTTTAGCGTGGCCGACTGTATATATACATTCTCCTTGCTGTTGTTAAGCGCCTCCACCGTAAACTGTTTGCCATTTTCCAAAGAGATGGTCGCTTTCTCAAACACCGGGCTACCAAAGACATACTGATCCACTCCAGGCGTTACGCTATACAGGCCCAGGGCGCTGAGCACATACCACGAAGAGGTCTGCCCCTGATCCTCGTCCCCGGGATAACCGTTCTCTGTGGCGTTGTAGAGCTTGTCCATAATGGTGCGGGTCAGTTTCTGCGTTTTCCAGGGCTCGCCCGCGTAGTTGTACAGGTACGGCATGTGCTGAATAGGCTGGTTGCCGTGCGCGTACTGTCCCATATCTGCCATCACCATCTCCGTCATTTCATGAATCATGCGCCCGTAGGTACCCACCTCCACCTCATTGGGCACTGAGAAAACAGAATCAAGCTTGGCCGTAAAGTTCTTCTCGCCGCCCATCAAATTCACCAGCCCCTGCACATCATGAAACACCGACCAGTGGTAGTGCCAGGCGTTGCCCTCGGTGTAGGGCCCGCCCCACTCAATCGGGCTGAAGTCGGATACCCATTCGCCGTTCTTCTTCCTGCCCCGCATAAACTGAGTAGATGGATCATATACATTTCGGTAGTTATACATCTGCCTGCTGAAAACATCCCCATAAAACGCATTGCCCGTCATTTTTGCCAGCTGGTAGCCGCAAAAGTCATCATAGGCATATTCCAGGGTTTTGGCAGTGGCCTCTCTTACCTCGGGATAAGGCACATAACCCAGCGTAAAGTACTCCTTCCAGCCGTCGCGTCCGTTGGCCGGACCCCAGGGGCCTTTGTTGGTGGCCTCGTGGAAGTAAGCATCCAGTGCCTCTTTCGGATCAAACGTCCGGATACCTTTTGCCCAGGCATCCGCGAACAGCGAGATCGCGTGGTTGCCAATCATACTCCCCGCCTCACCGGGGAAAGACCAAGACGGAAGCCATCCGCATTGCTCCTTTGCATCGAGCATGGCATTGACGTACCGGCCGTGCATGGTCGGATGCAGGATGGTGTTCAGGGGAAACTGTGCCCGAAAGGTGTCCCAGAAGCCGGTGTCGGTGTACATATAGCCGTTATATATCCTGCCGTCGTAGGGGCTGAAATAGTAGGGTTCTCCATTCGCTTTGTACTCGAAAAACTTGCGGGAGAACAGGCTGGCCCTGAAGAAGCAGGAGTAAAAAGTGGCTTTTTCGGCTTCTGTGCCTCCCTCTACTAATACTCTGCTCAGGTGCTTGTTCCATATAGCAGCGGCGGCCGCTTTGGTGTGCTCCAGTTTTCTGTGCTTTCCCAGTTCCCGGTCCAGGTTCAGTTCCGCCTGCTCCGGGCTTATATAGGACGAGGCAATCCGTGCCTGCACCGTCTCCCCTTCCCTGAACTGTATATAGGCGCCTACGCCTTTTCCTTCATCTGTCTGATTTCCGGCAGTTATAATATTGTTCCTGTTGTTCCAGGTTCCGTGCGCGACAAAAGGTTTGTCGAACTGGATGACGAAGAAGTTTTTGAAGTTATTCTGCAGCCCCCTGCCGTTGTGTACATAGCCTATAATCCTGCGCTCTTTCGGCAGTATCTTCACCATGCTCATGCCGGTGTAGCCGTCCAGCACAATATAGGAACCCTGCGAACGGGGGAAGGAGAACCGGGCATGCACCCCGCGTTCGGTAGGCGACATTTCGGTAGTGATGTTGTTGTCCAGCGTTACCTTGTAGTAGTGCGGCTTGGCAACTTCATTTTTATGGTCGAAACGGGCCGCCCTTTTATATTGGTCCACCGCGAGTTCGCCGGTTACCGGCATAAGGGAGAACACGGCATAGTCATTTGTCCAGGAGCTGCACTGGTGCGCCTGCTGAAAACCCCGTATGGAATCTGCCGCGTACTGATATTTCCAGCCGTCGCCGTTCACACCGGTCTGCGGCGTCCAGGTGTGCATCGCGAACGGGAGGGCCGTTGTCGGGTAGGTGTTGCCGCGGGTAAGCTCGAAGGAGGAGTTGGTTCCCTGCAGCGTGTTGACGTATTTTACCAGATCCGGGGTGTCTGCCAACAGGTGCCGGGCCGGGAGCCAAAGCAACAGGGCAAGCAGTATTTTTATTCTCATATCTGTCCCATATAGGATTTCACCGTTTCTGTGCTGTCTTCCTGCCCATAGACTGACAGGAAGCCACACAGCTTACTATGAAAACGTTTATGGGCAAAGTTTCTAACCGCTGTGGCGGAGATTTACTGACAATGAAGCTGTTTAGCGTTTCCTATTTTAGTGTCAAAACCTGCCGTTGTTGGTGTTTTCACCGACAACTATACTTTCACTAACAAGTTCTTGCTGGTGATAACAGGCAGCAAGGGCTTCATGCATCGATTTTTTGGAAACTCTAAACAGCTTCTATATATACCAACACCAGCAGGGGAAATAACGCTCTATATATAAACAAGAGTTTGCTGCCTTACAAAAACTTAGCTACGTTTAATAGCCTAATAGCCTCTTACCAGCGGCTATTGTCCTGCAGCGTTTTCGGACAGTGTGAGGGATTTGAATTGCCTGGTCAGGTCCGTCAGGGATTTTTCCACACCCATGCGCTCCAGCGAGGAAGCGCCTACAAAGCCATGCGCGCCAGTGTTATCCAAAACTACCCGCACATCCTCCGGCGTGTTTATTGGGCCGCCGTGGGTCAGGAAGAAGATATTGGGGTTTACTTCCCTGCCCGCCGAAATGATGCTGTTGGTACGCTCAATGGCTTCGTCCATGCTGCAGGTGGCCCCTACCACACCAATAGAACCGCCCACCGTTGTGCCCACATGGGCAATGATGGCATCAGCCCCTACCTCGGCCATCTGCCGGGCCTCCTCTGGTGAGGCCACATATACGATGGTGAACAGGTCCATCCTGCTGGCCAGCCGGATCATCTCCACCTCCTTGGCAAAGCCCATTCCGGTCTCTTCCAGCACCGCCCGAAAATGACCATCGACAATGGAATGCGTCGGGAAGTTGTTCACTCCCGAAAAGCCCATTTCCTTCACCTTCAACAAATGATGCCACATCCGGCGACGCGGGTCAGAACCGTGAACACCGCAAATAACGGGCACCTCTTCCACCACCGGCAGCACCTCGAACTCGCCAATTTCCATGGCCACCGCGTTGGCGTCTCCGTATGCCATCAGGCCCGCCGTAGAGCCGTGCCCCGCCATCCGGAAACGCCCCGAGTTATATATGATGATGAGGTCAGCGCCGCCTTTCTCGATAAACTTAGCGCTGATGCCTGTACCGGCTCCGGCAGCGATAATAGCTTTCTGCTGATCCAGGGTAAGCTGCAAGCGGTCTCTGACTTCCTGTTTGGTATAGGGGTTTCCTTTACCTGTCCATGGGTTTGGCATAGCTGTGAATTTTGAGTTATGGGTTATATGTGTCTAACTTATGTAACGCCTGAAGCAGTTGCTTCTCATCGCTGCTTTTCCACTTTCGTCTTTTTTATCAAATCCAGCAACACCTGTACGGCTGTTTCGGAGAAAGCCCTGTCGTTGATAAGTTCATCGGCCACTATATCTACCGGGATGTATGCCGTGGTGCCCATCACGCCGGTACTGACCGCCAGCACCTGTTCTCCCTGCGCCAGCAGGCGTTCGCGGAGAAAGGATAAGACTTCTCCCTTTGTGTCGAAACAGCCCAGCATTAAGATGGACTTGTGAGTGGAGGTCATGCTATATATGCGGTTTAACTGGCGCGTAAAATGGGGCTATGGCTTTTTAACCAATAGTCATTTGGTGCGTTCATGAGCTTCCCCGAAGCCTAAGCCGTGGCAAAAATGGTTTACGAATTTACAAATTCTCCCAGTAATCCAGCGGATTGCTTAAAATTTGGCCCGTGGTGGAGGCTGTATAGGCTGATATACGTGATCGATATATGGAGTTGGAGGAGTGTGTGCTACCTGCATTGGTAAGCTGCTGCAATGCTTTAACAGCCACTTTGTAGGCGTAAAGCTATATATGGCTGTGGCGGCTGCGACGTGTTGCAATCAGGCGGTGGCAGGCCAGTTGCTCCTGAGCCATGCCAGCCCTTGCCCGTATAAGGCGGTGGCCAGGTTTACTCTTTTGTCAAAGTCTTCGTTCCCTGTAAATCCATTGCTGACGAACCGGCGGATAAGCTGCGCGTTTGCTTCCGCGGTTGGGTCCTGCACAATGGCATCCGCCCCGGCTCTGTAAGCGCTGAAAGCATCCTGCGAAGCCTCAAACGACTGTGTCATAAAAGCTCCGCCCTGCTGCCGTACAGCGCAGGTAATGCCGCTTGCTTTTGCGATAGATGGCGCCAAAGTGCCTTCAACCCCCCTTTTAAACACAATAACGCCTGAAAAGCCCGCCATGCCTGCCAGCGTGATCATCTTCTCGATATAGGTGATGTGAAATACAGAGGTGACGAGGATACGCGCTTTGCAGGGGTTCAGCACTTTTTCCAGGGTTGCCAGAAATGGGCGCTTGAAAATCAACCGTCGCCTGTCCACCCATTGGTCTAAGGCCGGAGAAAGCGCCTCCTGGTCCAGCGCCCACCCAAACTCAGGCGCGGGCTGTGCCAGGTCGCTGGCTTGCCGCATAAACCGCCCCGCCAGTTCGTGGTATATATCCCGCGTGTTCAGGGTATATTTGGGCCCCGCCGATCTGCCCATGGACACGACAACAGGGAAGCCCGCCTGCTGAAACACCCGCGCCAGTACAGGCGTGATCATATAGGAGTGTTCCACGCCGTCGAAAGGCTCCGCCAGCTGGATCAACGTTCCCTCCGCTGGCTGCGCGTCGCGAAAGCCGGGAGTATAGGTTGAGGCCGCCGCTTCCATCAGGCCCCGGTATTCCTCTTCCGTTTCGTAGCGCATCCGCAGCATGCTGGCCGCCATCCCCCGAAAGGTCTCCCCGGGTGCATCCGAGAAAAGGAAGCCGCCGAGCGTCCGAGCTTCTTCTGCGCTCAGGTATTGCTTGCTGAGCAATTTTACGCCAATCTCCCTCATGTCTGCGGGTGCGTCGGCACAGAGCGAGTCATAGATGAGCGATGCCTCCTTGCCGCTCCCATATAAGAGGCGCTGTTCTTCTTCCGTAGGTCCTTTCGCCAGCAACGAACCGTAGAAGGCACCCTTCTGGATCGGGATTCCCCCTCCTGCCGACAGGTAGGCTGAAATAGCTTCAATCTGGTCGGTGGGCAAAGGCTTGCTGCCATGCTTCCCGATGCCAATGACTTTGATGCCCTGTAGCAAGGGATTGTCGGGCATTGTGTAGGAGTTCTTCATATATAAACGAATTAAGAGCGTGTAAAGGGGAACAGGGATTTGTCTAAAGCCTCTGTTGCCTTACTCTTATAACGCCCTGCATATGCCACAGCCAAGCCGGATATGAGGAATGAACCTCACTGCACCATACAGGTATTACGGGAGAAGAAGCCTGCAGTGCTACGCGACGCGCACAGCCCGCTCCCAAACTGGCTGATTAAACAAAAAAAGCCCTGAGTATCATATAGATACTCAGGGCTTCAAAATTATACTAAGTGGAGATGCAGGGATTCGAACCCTGGTCCAGACAAGGAAACCGTCGTGCCTTCTACATGCTTAGGCTTATTCAGATTGTCGGGAGCTTGCAAGTATAAGCCAGGCTTATGCGCACTCCTTAGATGCTTCAGTTTCGCCTGCGCATCGCATCACTGCACAGACTAGTAAATCGGATCGAAGCCTCGTATGTGCAGGCAGATTCACGAAACCCGCACGAGACTATGGCTAGTGCTTAATACCTAGATTAAGCAGCCATGGCGTAGTTAGATTCGCCATTTATTGTTTGAACGAATTTTTAACAGGTGGCACGTTCATCACCCGGCATGCTTACACGCAATCTGCGCAAGCTGTCAATTCCAGTCATCCCCATAAGTGAAAGAACGCCTTCCTGCCGCATAATACTCAAGAAGCATGCCACAAAGATAAGAAATTTATCCGGAATTCCCTCCCTGTGGCTTCTATGAAACAGCGTTTGCTTCCGTAAGGTTTCATCCGGTTTATATATAGCCGCGCTGTCTGAACTGCCAGTATGCTGGTTATATAGGGCACAGCACACTTGCTCACTTATATATAAGGGGTATCGTACAACCGCCCTATATAAATAGCAGGCAAGAGCATTTATATATACCCTTGCCTGCCATTCAATCTATTCCGTCCGGAGCGAGGTGACAGGGTTGGCGACAGCCGTGCGGATGGCGTGGAAGCTGAGCGTGAGCGTGGCGATGATGACCGTGGAGACAAAGGCCACCGCAAAAATCCACCAGCTCAACTCTGTCCGGTCAGCGAAGTCGTTCAGCCAGCCGCCCATCAGGTACCAGCCCAGCGGCAGGGCAATGAGGTTGGCAATCAGCACCAGCTTCAGGAAATCCTTGCTGAGCATAAACACGATGCCCGACACAGAGGCACCCAGCACTTTCCGCACCCCAATCTCCTTGGTGCGCTGCTCAGCGGTGAACAGGGCCAGCCCGAACAGGCCGAGGCAGGAGATAAAGATGGCGATGCCGGCAAAGTAGTTGGTGAGCTTGCTGATGATGGCCTCGGAGCGGTACATCATCTCAAAATCGTCGTCCAGGAAGTGGTACTCGAACGGGTAAGCCGGGTTGTGCCGCTTCAGTATCTGCTCGATGGCGGCCAGCGCCTCCGTAGTCTTGCCCGGCGCAACCCGCGCGAAGACCAGGTTCTGGTCTTCCGGCAGCAGGCGCAGAATGAGCGGCTGCATGGTGCTGTGCATGGAGCGGGTGTGGAAGTCTTTCATCACCCCGATGATGTGGCCCCGGTTGCCCCACTCCAGCCACTCGCCCACCGGCTCCTCCAGTTGCATCAGGCGGGCGGCCTCCTCGTTCACAAGAAAAGCCGCCGTGTCCGTACCGTATTCTCTGGAGAAATCGCGCCCTTCTTTTATCTCAATGCCCATGGTCTCCAGGAAATCATAATCAACCGTCATCACGCTGAACAGGATATCGGCTGCCGGGTCTTTGCCCTTCCAATTGATGCCACCCGTGGAGTTGCCCACCATCAGCGGGTTCTGGTTGGCGGAACTCACGGCCATAATGCCCGGCACATCCTCCAGTTCGCGTTTCACTATCTCATAGCGGCTGCGCAGTTCGCCTTCCAGCGGCATATACACCAGGTTCTCGCGGTCCATGCCGATGTTCTTGGTCCGGATGTAGTGCAGCTGCAGGTATACCACCAGGGTGCTGATGATGAGCAGCGCCGAAAGGATAAACTGGAACACCACCAGGCCCTTGCGGAAGACAGCCACGCGGTTTCCCAGCCGCACCGTGCCCTTCAGCACCACCGCCGGCTTAAAAGACGAGAGGAAAAAGGCCGGGTAGCTCCCGGAAAAAAGGCCCGTGAGTACGGCCACACCCAGCAGCAGGAGCATCAGCTCCGGGTTCATCAGGTCGAGCTTGATGAACTTCCCGGTCAGGTCGTTAAACTGCGGGAGCAGCATGCCCGCCAGGTTCAGCGACAGGAAGAGCGCCAGGAAGGAAACGAGCATGGACTCCACCAGGAACTGGCGCACCAGGGCCGGTTTGCTGGCCCCGATGGCCTTGCGCACGCCTACTTCTTTGGCACGTTTCGCGGACCGGGCTGTGGCCAGGTTCATGAAGTTGATACAGGCAATCACAAGTATAAACACCGCCACAACAGAGAACAGGCGCACGTTCTCGATTCTGCCGCCGCCCACTTTCCCGTTGCGGAAGTCGCCGTGGAGGTACATGTCGCTGACCGCCTGCACAAACACCTCCGTCTCCGAGTCTTTGCTGTGGTTCATGATTATGGGCTTTACCTTCTCGTTGAGGGCGGCGATGTCGGTGCCGGGCTGCAGCAGCAGGAAGGTGCGCAGGGCGTTGCTGCCCCACTCCTTCAGCCAGTCGTTTCCGGGGCTGTTGATCCAGTCATCCACCGGCATCACGTAATCGAACTGCATGGAGGAGTTCTTCGGCACGTCCTGCATCACGCCGGTCACTTTGTAGCTCTTGCTGTTGTCCACTTTGAACATCTTCCCCATGGCCTCCTCCGGAGAGTCGAAAAACTGCCGTGCCACCGTCTCCGAAATCACCACAGAGTGCGGCTGCTGCAGCACCTGCGTGGAATCGCCGTACAGCAGCGGGAAAGAGAAGACCTCAAAAAACTCCGGGTCTGTATAACGGCCGTTCACTTTCAGCACTTTGTCATTGTGGGCGAAAAGCTGCTTCCACTCCCAGGTGGTGGAACGCACGGCATGTATCACCTCCGGAATTTCCTGCTCCAGCGCCTCAGCCAGCGGACCCGGCGTCGCGTCTATCATCAGGTCGTCAGCCCCGGGGTAATGCTGCACTTCCATCACCCGGTACAGTTGGTCCCCCTTCGCGTGGAACCTGTCGAAGCTCAGCTCATCCCGCACCCACAGCATGATCAGGATGCTGCAGGTCAGGCCGAGGGCCAGGCCCGATATGTTGATGAGGGAGAATAGTTTGTGGCGCATCAGGTTGCGCCAGGCCATCTTGAGGTTGTTCTTTAACATAGTCGTAGGCGTTGTGCTGTTATATATAGTTCCGTTTCCTGCCGCTTATTCCGGAGCTGGGCGTTTCGGGAAAGCTACAAGAAATTTATATGCCATTGTATTAACATGCTGATTATCAGCATATATAAACTTATCATCATCTTAGCAGTGTGCGCTTCCGATACACTTCTTTGCGCGACACCTGTGCGCTTGTGGTACAGCTTGTCTGAATCAGGATTTTCAGGATTAGAGGATGGGCAGGATGATGGTGGCTGATGAGGTAGAGACAATGCAGTGGCAGGTGAATTTCAAATAATCCGGATTATCAAAAAATCCTGTTCATCCTTTCCCATCCTGAAAATCCTGATTCAGACATTTTCACAGAATTAACTATATTCGTCTTGATAAACAGGCACTGGAACGAAAAATGGCCGCAGTAAAAAATGCCCGGGTACTGGTAGTGGACGACGAGAGCGATGTGCTCTTCGCCATCAAAATGCTGCTGAAAACGGAAGTAAAGCAGGTGGTGACGGAGAAGAACCCGGAGAACCTGCTCCCGCTGATTGAGAGGGAGCAGTTCGACGTCATTTTCCTGGACATGAACTTCAAAAGCGCCCTGAACACCGGCAACGAAGGCCTTTTCTGGCTGAAGAAGATTCTGGGCAAAGATCCTGGGGCCATGGTGGTGCTGATTACCGCCTACGGCGATGTGGAACTGGCGGTGCGGTCGCTGAAAGAGGGCGCTTTTGACTTCATTGTGAAACCCTGGCACAACGACAAACTCATCGAGACGCTCCACAACGCGCTGCAGGCCCGGCAGCATAAAGCCAAGGGTGGTAAAGCGGCCCCGACCCCTGCAAAGCCAGACGCAGGCTTTGAGATTCTGGGGGAGTCGGAGGCGCTTCGCGACGTGCTTTATAAAATCGAGAAGATTGCCCCTACCGAGGCCAACGTGCTGATATTGGGCGAAAACGGAACCGGCAAAGAGCTGGTGGCGCGCGCCCTGCACCAGAAATCTTTCCGGTCAGGCAAGCCCTTTATCAGCGTGGACATTGCCGCCCTCACAGATACCCTCTTTGAGAGTGAACTGTTCGGCTACAAAAAAGGCGCTTTTACCGACGCCAAAGAAGACCGCATGGGCCGATTTGAGGCGGCAAACGGCGGCACGCTGTTTTTGGATGAGATCGGGAACATATCCCCGGCCATGCAGGCCAAGCTGCTCACGGTGCTGCAAAACCGGCAGGTCATCCCGCTCGGCTCCAACACACCCGTTCCGGTAGACATCCGGCTTATCACCGCCACCAACGAGCCTATATATGAACTGGCGGCAAAAAACCAGTTCCGGAAAGACCTGATATACCGGATCAACACGGTGGAGATAACACTGCCCCCGCTGCGCGAGCGCCACGGTGATGTGGAGTTGCTCGCCCGCCATTTTGCCGCCCATTATGCCGCCAAAAACCACAAGCCGGCGCCATCTTTTACGGAGGCCACGCTGCGGAAACTGAACCAGCACAGCTGGCCCGGCAATATCCGGGAGTTGCAGCATGCCGTGGAGCGGGCCATTATTATGGCCGAGGACAACGTGCTGCAGCCGCAGGATTTCAGCTTCTCTAAAATGGAGGTGCCCGCTGCGCAGGATGCCACAGCCGTCTATATGTCCCACACTACCCTGCCGCTGCACGAGATAGAGCGCGAGACGATTCGCCGCGTCATCGAGAAAAACAAGGGCAACATCTCCAAATCGGCCAAAGAGCTTGGCCTTACCCGCACCGCCCTCTACCGCCGCCTGAACAAGCATGATATTTAAGCGCCTCGAGTTCGGGCTACTCGTCCGGTTTCTGCTGTTGCTGGGGATGATGTACCTCACGCTGCACTACCTGGTGCAGTTCACGTGGCTGCAGGTGGCATCTGGCGTGCTGGTGATGCTGGCGCAGGTGTGGGAACTGGCCAGGTATGTCACGCGAAGCAACAACGAGCTGGCGAAATTTCTGCAGGCCGTGAAGCAGCGCGACTTTTCGCAGCGCTTCAACGAGCACACCACCAATAGTTCGCTGCAGCAACTGCATCGCGCCTTCAACCTCATCAACGACACCTTCAAACAGCTGCACATCGAGAAAGAGGCGCAGTTTCAGTACATGCAGACCATCCTGCAGCTGATAGACACGGGCATTATGGCGGTGGAGGAGGAAACAGGTGAGGTGGAGTGGGCAAACGAGGCGCTGAAGAAGATACTGGGCCTTCCCTATCTGAAGAGTGTATCGGGTCTTGAACCGCGTTACCCGGTGCTATATGAGGCCGTGCAGCAGCTGCAGCCAAACGAGCACCGCCTCCTGAAGCTGAAGCTGCCGAACGGCACCTCACAGTTGCTGCTCTCAGCCTCGTCCTTCACGATGCAGCACCGCCACCTGCTGCTAATTGCGGTAAAAAACGTGAGCGCCACCGTAGACGAAACGGAGACCGAGGCCTGGCAGAAGCTGCTGCGCGTGATGACGCACGAAATCATGAACTCCGTGGCTCCCATCGCCTCGCTGGCCGACACGCTGGGCCGCCACCTGCAGCAGGAGCGCGAGCGGTATGTGCAGGAGCCCGACGCGGTTCCGGACCCGGAGCTGCTGGAAGATACAGAGCAGGGCATCGCCATCATCAAGAGACGAAGCGAAGGATTGTTGCGCTTCACGCACTTTTACCGCAACCTGAACAAGTCGCAGCAACTGCTGCTGACCACTGTGTATGTGCAGGAGCTGTTTAACAGCATCGACCGCCTGATGCGGCCACAGATGGAGGCGCAGGGCATCCTGTTTATATGCCACCTCCAGCCCAAGGACCTCACCCTGAACGCCGACGTGACCCTGCTGGAACAGGTGCTCATCAACCTCCTCCTCAACGCCAGACGGGCCGTGCAGGGCAGGCCTCAGCCGCGCATCATCCTGGCGGCCCAGCTAACGGAGGGCAAAACCGTGATTGAGGTGGAGGACAATGGCAGCGGCATCCCGGAGGAACTTCTGGAAAGCATCTTCATTCCGTTCTTCACCTCGCACAAGGACGGCTCCGGCATTGGCCTCAGCCTTGCCAAGCACATCATGCTGCTGCACAAGGGAAGCATTCAGGTAGAAAGCCAGGAGGGCGTGGGCAGCGTCTTCAGGCTGGTGTTTCCGTAGAGACGCAATATTTTGCGTCTCCCTACCTCGGTTCAGACGCTCGCGGGACCTTCGAACACCGCGAGGTCATTCGAAACGCAGTATTTTGCGCATCTAATGTCACGAATAACAGGAAAGGGGTCCGTGCCTCTTCATCCTTTCGCTGCCCTTAACCATTGTGCGTTGCTTTCGTTGACAGATAAATACAATCCAGAATCTATATATCACCAAATCAGCAGCGTCATGAAGAGCCAGAGCCTCCAGCAAACTGTAGCAGCTATCTTAGCGACAGCGGATATCAAAATAAACGGGCCTGACCCGTGGGATCTGCAAGTGCATGACGAGCGGTTCTACAAGCGTGTGCTCACTGAGGGAACATTGGGGCTGGGGGAGTCCTATATGGACGGCTGGTGGGACTGCGACAGCATTGACACCTTTGTATGCAAGGCATTACGGGCAGATCTTTACAGCAAGGCCCGGTTTGGCTGGAAGACTATTGCAAAAATGCTGCTGGCCCGGGTCCTGAACATGCAGGCCAAGGGAAGGGCGGCCCGCAATGCACAGCGGCACTACGACATCGGAAACCACCTTTACCAACTGATGCTGGACAAGCGCATGGTCTACAGTTGTGGCTACTGGAAGGGGGCGGATAATCTCGACCAGGCCCAGGAAAACAAGCTGGACCTCATTTGCCGGAAGATCAGGCTGCAACCGGGGCAGCGGGTGCTTGACATCGGCTGCGGCTGGGGCAGCTTCGCGAAGTTTGCCGCCGAGCGCTACGGCGCGGAAGTGGTGGGAGTCACCGTGTCGCACGAGCAGGCGAAACTGGGCAGGGAGATGTGCAAAGGGCTGCCCGTGGAAATCCGGCTGCAGGACTACCGCGAGGTGCATGAGCAGTTCGACCATGTGGTGTCGGTGGGGATGGTGGAGCACGTCGGTTACCGCAACCACCGCACGTTTATGAAGACGGTCGCCCGATGCCTGAAGGATGACGGCCTGTTCCTGCTGCACACCATCGGCCATCCCTTCTCCAAAACGTCTGCAGATCCCTTCACGAACACTTATATCTTCCCCAACTGCCTCATTCCTTCGCTGAGGCAGCTCGGGGCGGCCATGGAGCACCTGTTCATAGTGGAGGACCTGCACAACTTCGGAGCCTACTACGACCCTACCCTCATGGTCTGGTTCCAGAACTTCGACCGCAACTGGGACCAGCTAAAGGGCGAATATGACGAACGGTTCTATCGGATGTGGAAGTACTACCTGCTCTCCAGCGCCGGTTCGTTCCGGGGGCGCAACAACCAACTCTGGCAAATGGTGCTGTCGAAAAAGGGCGCTACGGGGGTATATGAGTCGGTGCGGTAATGCCGTAAAGTTAATTTTTCCGAAACGACACTTCAGGAACGTTCCTGTTTTTCAGTCCCCGTGTGGCAGGGCGAAAGGCAGCGTAAACCATCCTGTTTATATATAGCTGCCGCCCTTACCGTTTCGGCCATATAGGGTCCTCTACCTGCATGCTGAAGGCCTAGTTCTCAGGTGGATAAGTATCTGGAAAACTACTGGGCAAATCCACTCCCATCTCTCCTTGGGTTTGATTATCTTTGTCCTAATGGAGAATTTTGTAGTATCAGCGCGAAAATACCGCCCGGCCACCTTCGACAGCGTGGTGGGGCAGCACCATATCACCAACACCCTCAAAAACGCCATCAGCAGCCATCACCTGGCGCAGGCATTCCTTTTCTGCGGCCCGCGCGGGGTGGGCAAAACGACCTGTGCCCGCATCCTGGCCAAAACCATCAACTGCCAGAACATTACCCCGGAGGTGGAAGCCTGCAATGAGTGCGAGTCGTGCCGCAGCTTTAACTCTAACAGCTCGTTCAACATTCACGAGCTTGACGCGGCCTCCAACAACTCGGTGGAGGACATCCGGAACCTGGTGGAGCAGGTGCGGTATGCGCCGCAGACGGGCAAATACAAAATCTATATCATAGACGAGGTACACATGCTCTCGAACCAGGCCTTCAACGCTTTCCTGAAGACGCTGGAGGAGCCGCCTTCCTATGCCATCTTCATACTGGCCACCACCGAGCGCCACAAGATCATCCCGACTATCCTGTCGCGCTGCCAGATCTTTGATTTCAATCGCATCCGGATAGAGGACATGGTGCGTCACCTAGGCAGCATCGCGCAGAAGGAAAACATTCAGGCTGAGCCGGACGCCCTGCACCTGATCTCGCAGAAAGCAGACGGTGCCCTGCGCGACGCGCTCTCGATCTTCGACCAGATGGTGACCTTCTCGGGCAGCCATGTCACTTACAAGGCTACGGTCGAGAACCTGCACATCCTGGACTACGATTATTATTTCCGGCTGACGGACCACCTGCTGGAGCAGAACCTGTCGGGCTCACTGTTGCTGTTCGACGAGATTCTGAAGAACGGTTTTGACGCCCACAACTTCCTGGTCGGTATTGGCGAGCACTTCCGCAGCCTGCTGGTGTGCAAAGATCAGGCAACAGTGCAACTGCTGGAGGTGTCGGATAATATAAAAGCGAAATATGCGGAGCAGTCGCAGAAGGCAAGTGTCTCGTTCCTGCTGTCGGGCCTGAACCTGGTGAGCACCTGCGACATGCACTACAAGAGCAGCAAGAACCAGCGCCTGCACGTGGAACTGTGCCTGATGAAGATGGCGCACCTCAACGCCGCGCTGAACTTTGCCCAGGACGGAGCAGTAGCAAAAAAAGCTAAGGTAGCAGCGCCGGCACCAGCCGCTACCGGTTCAGCAGGTGCCACTACGCCGCAGCCGCAGCAGGGCCAGGTGCCCTCCGGAGGACTGCAGCAGCCCGTGCCGGGCAGCGTGCCTTCGGAGCGCCTGCAACCACCACACGCCCCCGCACAGGTTCCTTCTGAAGAGTTGCGGCACCCGCCAGCGCCGCAGGAGGTAACGCCGGATGCCCATATCGCGCCTGCCAACCCGCAGACGCCTCCGGGCTCAAGCCCCATCCCCAGCGCCCACACCCCGCGCTCCGGGGTGCAACTGCCGCCACCTAAAAAGCTGAGCAAGCTGCCCAGCCTGAAAGACCTGCAGCACGCGCAGGCCGCCGCCGAAACAGCCGTGGCCGAGGAAGAGGAAGAAGTGGCTTACGGCACCGTGGTGCCCGTGGATCCTGCCCGCCTGAAAACAGTGTGGCATAATGTGCTGCGCCGGAAGAAGTCGGAGAACATGATGGAGTACACGCTCCTGAACCGCCAATACCACGTGAGCGCCGAAAATGAGATAACGCTCCACCTCGAGAACCACGTGATGCTCGACCAGTTTACCACGCTGCGCCCTTCGCTGCTGGCAGAGCTTAAAAAAGAGCTCGGCAACCGCAGCATCCGGCTCACGGCGGAGGTGATGGAACTGGAGGAAGGCAATAAAATGTACACCTCGCAGGACAAATTCAACTACCTCGCCGAGAAATATCCGCTGCTCGTCGATATGAGGCAGCGCCTGGGGCTGGATATGGATTTTTGATAGTTAGTAATGAGGCGCAAAATATTGCGTCTCTACATATATCAATGCATATATAAAAACAGCAGATTCGCCCTTCCATGCCGCAAGTTTAAAATCTCACTGTTAAGCAAAAAAAGGCTGCCCAATCACTTAGGCAGCCTTTTTATATATAAACAGCTTTCTCTTAGAAATCAGCCAGGAGGCGGTTCAGCGTTTCGCTGGGGCGCATGGCCTTTTCTGTTTTTTCGGTATCCGGATGGTAGTAGCCGCCGATGTCCACGGGCTTGCCCTGGGCCGAAATCAGCTCATCCACAATCCTGCCTTCGTTTTCCGACAGCGCTTTCGCCAGTTTAGAGAAACGTTCCTTCAGTTCCTGGTCTTCGGACTGCTCAGCCAGCGCCTGTGCCCAATAGAGCGCCAGGTAGAAGTGACTTCCCCGGTTGTCGATTTCGCCCACCTTGCGCGCCGGCGACTTGTCTTTCTCCAGGAACTCCGCGTTTGCCTTGTTCAGCGCATCGGCCAGCACCTGCGCCTTTTCGTTCTTGGTCTTGAAGGCCAGATCTTCCAGCGAAACCGCCAATGCCAGGAACTCACCCAGCGAATCCCAGCGCAGGTAGTTTTCTTCTGTGAACTGCTGCACGTGCTTCGGCGCGGAGCCACCGGCCCCCGTCTCAAACAATCCGCCGCCGTCCAGCAACGGAACGATGGACAGCATTTTGGCGCTTGTGCCCAACTCCAGGATCGGGAACAAGTCGGTCAGGTAGTCGCGCAGCACGTTTCCGGTCACTGATATGGTGTCCTTGCCTTCCTTGGCGCGCTTCAGCGTATAGCGCATTGCCTCCACCGGAGACATGATCTGGATATCCAGCCCGTTGGTGTTGTGGTCTTTGAGGTAGCGCTCTACTTTCTTGATCAGGTTGGCGTCGTGCGCTCTTTGCGGGTCCAGCCAGAAAATGGCGGGCGTGTTGGTAATGCGGGCCCTGGTGACAGCCAGTTTCACCCAGTCCTGGATCGGGAGGTCTTTGGTCTGCGTCATCCGGAAGATATCCCCTTCCTCCACTTTCTGCTCCAGCAGGGTGTTGCCCGCCGCATCCACCACCCGCACGGTGCCATTCTCCGTCATCTCAAACGTCTTGTCGTGCGAACCGTACTCCTCCGCCTTCTGCGCCATCAAACCAATATTAGGCACCGTTCCCATAGTCGTGACGTCAAAAGCGCCGTTCTCTTTGTGGAACCTGATCACCTCTTCATATATACCGGCGTAGCTGCGGTCCGGGATAATGGCTTTGGTATCGTGCAGTTTGCCGTCCGGCCCCCACATTTTACCGGACGAGCGGATAGCGGCCGGCATGGAGGCATCGATGATCACGTCGCTCGGCACGTGCAGGTTGGTGATGCCTTTGTCGGAGTTCACCATCGCCAGGGCCGGGCCCTTCTCGTAAGCGGCTTTGATATCGGCCTCTATCGCTGCCCGCTTGTCTTCCGGCAGCTTCTGGATTTTATTGAAAACATCGCCCAGACCGTTTTTAGGGTCTACGCCTATTTCCTTAAAAGTACTGGCGTGCTTGTCGAACACATCCTTGAAGAAAACGGTAACGGCATGTCCGAACATAATCGGGTCCGACACTTTCATCATGGTCGCTTTCAGGTGCAGCGACAGCAGCACGTCCTTGTCCTTGGCATCGGCTATCTCCTTCTCCAGAAACGAGCGCAGGGCCTTGCGGCTCATCACGGCCGCGTCAATCACTTCGCCTTCCGATAGCGTTGTCTTTTCCTTCAGCGTCTTTGTTTTTCCGTCAGCGCCCACAAACTCAATCTTCACGTCGCCAGCCTTCTCCACCACCACCGATTTCTCGCTGCCGTAAAAGTCGCCTTCGCTCATATGGGCCACGTGCGATTTTGAGTCAGAGGTCCAGGCGCCCATGGAGTGCGGGTTCTTTTTGGCGTACTGCTTCACGGCGTCTGCCACGCGGCGGTCGGAGTTGCCTTCGCGCAGCACCGGGTTCACGGCGCTTCCCAGGATTTTGGCATAGCGCGCCTTGGCGTCTTTCTCATCGTCGTTCTTTGGCTCCGCCGGATAATCGGGAATGTCATATCCCTGCGCCTGCAGCTCTTTGATAGCCGCCGTCAACTGCGGGATGGAGGCACTGATGTTGGGCAGTTTGATGATGTTGGCCTCCGGCGTTTTGGCCAGCTCGCCCAGATAGGCAAGCTCGTCGCTTTGTTTCTGGTCCTCGGACAGCCGCTCAGGAAAGGCAGCCAGAATACGCCCGGCAAGGGAGATGTCCCTGGTCTCTACATCAACGCCAGCGGCCTTGGTGAAGGTTTTCACAATCGGCAACAAGGAGTAGGTCGCCAGCGCCGGCGCTTCATCCGTTATGGTGTAAACAATTTTAGCTGTTTTTGTCGTCATCTTGTTCTGTTTGTTTAATTTATATTACCCAACGAAGGGCTGTATTCTGGTTATAATCCATATATAGCTCCGGCTTGCCGCCATACGGCCCTGCCTCTGAAGGCATCTGGCTGGGCAATCCGTTCCGAAGCAAATATAACAGACTTTTTGATATAGGTCAGGTATGCGTGCGGCTTTCCCGCCAATTGGGAAAACCACATAGGCGCCGCACGGCACGAAGTGCGGGTTAACCTACTGCAGGCATATAGAGATTTGGTTGCGGTTGCGCGGGGCGAACTCCTGCCAAAGGAGGGTAGATCAGTTTTCCTTCTGCTCCTGCAGCAGTTCGATCACCTGTTCGTCGCTTACCTGCGAAAACTCCTCGTAAAACTGCCCCACCGCCTGAAAACTAATGGGCACCAGCAGGCACACCACCTCATCCACCAGGCTGCTGACAGTCTCATAGGCCGAAGGAGACGCCACGGGCACGGCCACCACGATTTTGCGGGGCTGCTCTTTCTTCACCAGGTCGATGGTGGCCAACAGGGTTTTGCCGGTGGCTATGCCATCGTCCACCAGAATCGCCACCCGGTCGTGCAGGGGCACATGCTTCCGGTTGCCCATATATAAGCTGTACTTCTGCCGCAGGCCCTCCCGTATGCGCTCCACCTCCGCGGCTATATATGCCTGCGGCACGTCTGCGCGCGTGTCTACCTGCACCGAGTCGAGGCTGACGGAGCCGATGGCGAACTCAGGATTGGCGGGGTGGCCTATCTTTTTGGACAGCGTTACCTCCAGCGGCATACCCAGGTGCCTGGCAATGGGCGCCGCCACAGGCACGCCGCCACGCGGAATGGCCAGCACGACGCCCTGCTGACCCCGGTACTTTTCCAGCCGCTCCGCCAGCAGCCGGGCGGCAGTCTCCCTGTTTCGGATAAAGTTATAGCTCATCGTTCCCTCCTGCTTTCTTAATTTTGAATAAGTGATTGAGTGAATTTTCAATTTTGAATAACAGACTTTTGAATAATTGAATATACACACCGGCTGTCTTGCTAAAGGAATCCTGCTGCTAAGTCACAAAACAGAGGATATATATAAATTTATTTATTCTATAAAATGGAGCAGGTGTGCAGCATGAATTCTCCTTCGAGCATTCTCTCCAAATTCGCCCAATCATTCATTCCAAATTCACTCAATCACTCATTCGCTCAATCACTCATCCCAAATTACCCCTACGGCCGGTTCTGGTGCAGGGGCTGCTGCTTGCCGGGCTCCAGGTATTTCCGGAACCAGTCGGTGGCCAGTTGCGCCGCCATCTCCAGGGCGCCGGGCTCCTCGAACAGGTGCGTGGCGTCCGGCACAATCTCCACGTCTTTGATGCACTGCATCTGGTTCTGGGCCTGTATGTTCATCTCCAGCACGCTTTCGTCTTTGCCGCCCACGATCAGCAGCGTGGGCACCAGCAGGTCGGGCAGCACGGCGTCGGCCAGGTCGGGGCGGCCCCCGCGACTGACGACAGCCTTGATAATATCAGGCCCTTCGGCAGCGGCGGCTCCGATAGCGGCGGCCGCCCCGGTGCTGGCCCCGAAAAAGCCGATGTTCAGGTCCTGCGTCCTCAGGTCTTGCTGTACCCAGTAGGTGGTTTCAATCAGGCGCTGGGTGAGTTTGGGGATGTCGAAGCGGTTTTGAGTGTCGCGGTCCTCTTCCTCCGTCAGCAGGTCGAAGAGCAGCGTGGCGAAGCCCGAGCGCTGCAGGTGCTCGGCCACGAAGCGGTTCCGTTTGCTGAGGCGGCTGCTGCCGCTGCCGTGTGCGAAAACCACCAGGCCTTTCGCCTTCTCCGGCACGGCGAGGTCGCCCAGCAGCGACACTCCCTGTACATCAATCCGCACACTGTCGTAGAATTTGTAGTTTGCCATAGCTCATATATAGTTGGGGTAGCTGCGTTCCATGCAGCTTGTCTTTATAAATTACGACCTCTCCTTTCCAAAGTTCAGGAGCGGCAACTCCGGCCATGGTTTACCCCGTATTCCCTGTAGCCATCTATATATGCCCATGCCACGCCACCTCTCCCACCTCCTCCTGCTGCTGCTCTGTGTGCTTGGCAGCGCCTGTACCTCCGACAAGCAGGAAGCCGGCAATAGCGGCACCGACTTAAACAGCAGCGGAACCGACTCTTTAGAGGCCTTGCAGGAGGAAACGGCGCGAAAGGACACCACAGTTTTCCGGGATGCTTTCGAACAGTTTTTCACGGCCCTGCAGGCGGCGGACACCGCCGCGCTGAACCGGTTCATTCACCCGGAACTGGGCGTCTGGATGATAGAGCAGCCGGGGGCGCTGCCCAAAATGACGCATGTGACCGATATTAGTGCGTTTAAGCGCGAATACCAGGACCGCTCATTTTTTACGGTTGCAGAAGAGGTGAAGGCGTGCGAGCTATCGGAGGAACCCTTCCCGACATTCGACTGCGCTGCTATGGATTATGAGGCAGGAGAAACCGGATACAGCAAAGACGGCTGCTTTGTCTGGAAGCCCGGCAAGTTCCAGAAAAGCGGCTACTGGAACTACGCCAACCTCTCTCCGTCCCAAATTAGGCAAATAGAGGCCATGCTTCCGCTGGTCCGGCGCTCGGTGCTGCACACCAACACATCCTTCGAATTCCATTTCGGCTATATAGACCAGCAGTGGCGGCTCCTTTTCGCGAAGCTCATATACCCCTGCAGCGCTTGATTTTAACTTTGAATGAGTGGTTGAGTGAATTTTGAATGAGTGATTGAGTGAATGAGTGAATTTTAATTTTGAATAACTGAATTTTGAATAGCTGAATAAGAAGGCGGTGTTGACACCCTGTTATCATATATCAATCAGCCCTATATCACCCCATCATATACCATTCGGAACTCGTAATTCGTAATTAAAAAAGATGGCTTACTATAGAAATTTTGATACGCCTCCGCCCGACCCAAAGGTGCTGCAGGCGCTCACAGCGCAGCAACGGCAGATGCAGGAGCGCATCATCCTCCAGAAACCCGACTTCGACCTGAAGCTCATTGCCGGCTGCGACTCCTCCTTTATCGGGGAAGACACCATCCTCTCCGTATTTGTGCTGCTGACCTACCCAAGCCTGGAAGTGGTGGAGAAAGTGTGGCACCGGGGGCCGGTGGAGTTGCCGTATATACCTGGTTTCCTGGCCTTCCGCGAGGCTCCCAACCTGCTGAAAGCCTTCGAGAAGTTGCAGCAGAAGCCAGACCTGATTATGGTAGACGGGCACGGCATCTCGCACCCGCGCCGCCTGGGTATTGCCACGCACCTGGGCCTGCACCTGAACAAACCCACCATCGGCGTGGCCAAAAAGGTGCTGGTGGGGAAATACACCGAGCCCGCCGCCACCAAAGGCGCTGTCTCCCCGCTTATATATAAAGACGAGCACATCGCCAACGTGCTCCGCACCAAAGACAACGTGAAACCCGTGTTTGTGTCGCCCGGCCACCTGATGGACCTGGAATCTGCCACCGACATTGCCTTGGCCTGCGCCATCAAGCACAAGCTACCCGAGCCAACCCGCCTGGCTGACCATTATGCGGCAGTGTATAAGCGGGAAGTCTGAATCAGGATTTACAGGATTGGGAAGGATGGACAGGATTTTATTTTTAAATTTTTAGGATGAGAGGGTAGTTCAAATAATACAGTAATGCATTTAGACGACGTAACTTATAAGATTATAGGATGTGCGATGAACGTGCATAATACTTTGGGGAGCGGATTCCAGGAGGTAACATATCAGCGATGCTTGGCTATCGAACTTGAAAAGGAAGGGCTAGGCTTTGAGCAGGAGAAAGAGCAGGTTATCTATTATGACGGAGCTGGAGTTGGGGGCAGACGAGCAGACTTTGTAATTGAGAACAGCATTGTGGTAGAGTTAAAAGCGTTAGTGAACCTGGAAGACATACGCCTGGCGCAGGCCAAGAATTATACAGTAGCTTATAATTTTCCATTAGGTCTGCTGATCAACTTCGGCGCCCTCAGCCTCCATTATAAAAAATGTTCAACAATAGCTACAAATTAACTTCATCCTTGAATTTTACACCCCTGGAAAATCCTGCACTTCCTTCCAAATGCTGTAAATCCTGATTCAGACAATTTGTCTCAAACCTCCACATTTACCATTCTTCAGCATGACATAATTACATACAAACCACCCAAAAGTACCACTGGTGCGTAAATTGATTGTATAGCGATTGTAAGTAAAACCAAAGGAAACAAACAAGGATATGAACTTTAACAACTATACCATCAAAGCGCAGGAGGCCATCCAGAAGGCCACCGAGATAGCGGGCGGCAACCAGCAGCAGGCTATCGAGACCGGGCACATATTGAAGGCGATTCTCCAGACAGACGAGAACGTCACGACCTTCCTGCTGCAGAAACTGAACATCAACGGCAACATCCTCAACAGCAAGCTGGACGAAATTGTGGCCGGTTACCCGAAAGTAACGGGCGGAGGCGGCCCCTATTTAGCCAATGACGCCAATGCAGCGCTGCAGAAAGCCACCTCCTATTTGAAAGAGTTTGGCGATGAATATGTCGCCATCGAGCACATGCTGCTGGGCCTGCTGGCTGGCCGCGACAAAGTGGCTGGCCTGATGAAGGACGTAGGCTTCAACGAGAAAGACCTTAAGAAAGCCATCAAAGAGTTACGCGGCGGCGCCAAAGTAACCGACCAGAACGCCGAGGCCAAGTACAACTCGCTGAAGCGCTACGCCAAAGACCTGAACGAGCTGGCGCGTGCCGGTAAAATTGACCCGGTGATTGGCCGTGATGAGGAGATTCGCCGCGTGCTGCAGATTCTGAGCCGCCGCACCAAGAACAACCCGGTGCTGCTGGGTGAGCCCGGCGTGGGTAAAACCGCCATTGTGGAAGGCCTGGCGCAGCGCATTGTGGCCGGCGACGTGCCCGAGAACCTGAAGTCGAAGACGCTAATGAGCCTGGACATGGGCCTGCTGGTAGCAGGTGCCAAATACAAGGGTGAGTTTGAGGAGCGCCTGAAAGCGGTAATCAAAGAAGTGATTGACGCAGAGGGCGAAATCGTGCTTTTCATCGACGAGATTCATACCCTGATTGGCGCGGGTGCCGGTGGCGAGAGCGCCATGGATGCGGCCAACCTGCTGAAACCGGCCCTGGCGCGCGGTGAACTCCATGCAATTGGTGCGACCACGCTGAAAGAGTATCAGAAGTATATCGAGAAAGACAAGGCGCTGGAGCGGCGCTTCCAGGCGGTGATGGTGGACGAGCCGAGCGTGCCGGATGCCATCTCTATTTTGCGCGGTATCAAAGACAAATACGAGCTGCATCACGGGGTGCGCATCAAAGACGATGCAATTATCGCTTCCGTGGAACTCTCGAACCGCTATATAACAGACCGCTTCCTGCCAGACAAGGCAATTGACCTGATGGACGAGGCGGCTGCCAAACTCCGCATCGAGATCGACTCTTTGCCAGTGGAACTGGACGAATTGCAGCGCCGCATCATGCAGCTGGAGATTGAGCGGGAAGCCATCCGCCGTGAAAATGACAAGGACAAGGAAACAGTGCTCTCCAAAGAAATAGCCGACCTGAGTGGCAAGCGCGATGACCTGAAAGCCAAATGGCAGAACGAGAAGCAGCTCATCGAAGGGCTGCAGCACGAGAAAGAGAACATTGAGCAGTACAAACTGGAGGCCGAGCAGGCAGAGCGCTCCGGCGACTATGGCCGCGTAGCCGAGCTGCGCTACGGCAAAATTCAGGAGGCCGAAGCCAGGCTAAAGCAGTTGCAGGATCAGGTACATGAGATGCAGGGCGAAAACCCGATGCTGAAAGAAGAGGTGAACGCCGAGGATATTGCCGAGGTGGTGGCCAAATGGACAGGCATCCCGGTCAGCAAGATGCTGCAGAGCGACCGTGAGAAACTCCTGCACCTGGAGCAGGAACTGGGCAAACGCGTGGCCGGCCAGGAGGAGGCCATCGGGGCCATCTCGGATGCCGTGCGCCGCAGCCGGGCCGGCATGCAGGACCCGCGTCGCCCGATCGGCTCGTTCATCTTCCTGGGCACCACCGGTGTGGGTAAAACAGAGCTTGCCAAGGCGCTGGCCGAGTACCTCTTCAACGACGACAACGCGATGGTGCGCATCGATATGAGTGAGTACCAGGAGCGTCATGCCGTGAGCCGCCTGATTGGCGCGCCTCCGGGATATATAGGCTACGACGAAGGGGGCCAGTTAACGGAGGCGATCCGCCGCAAGCCGTACTCGGTGGTGCTGCTCGACGAGATTGAGAAGGCGCACCCGGACGTGTTCAACATCCTGCTGCAGGTGCTCGACGACGGCCGCCTCACAGACAGCAAAGGCCGTGTGGTGAACTTCAAGAACACCATCATCATCATGACCTCGAACATCGGCTCGCACATCATCCAGAGCAATTTTGAGACGATGGATGAGTTTAACCACGAGGAGGTGATCGAGCGCACCAAGGACGAGGTGTTCGACCTGCTGAAGAAGTCGGTAAGGCCGGAGTTCCTGAACCGAATTGACGAGCTGGTGATGTTCCGTCCGCTGAGCCGTGGCGACATCCGCAAGATTGTAGATATCCAGTTCGGCCACATTCAGGACAGGCTGGAAGAAAGTGGTATACAGCTGATAGCCACCGACGAGGTGCTGGATTACCTGGGCGAGCAGGGCTTCGACCCGCAGTTCGGTGCCCGTCCGCTGAAGCGTGTGCTGCAGCGCCAGATCCTGAACGAGCTGTCGAAGGACATCCTTTCCGGCAAGATCAGCAAGGATTCGGTGGTGGAAGCCACCCTGGAAGACGGCAGAATCAGGTTCGTGAACGTGGATGTGGAAATCCCTACAGGCGAATAAGCAGTATAAGGTTTGAAGTTTAGTTGTAAAAAGGCCGCCCGCTTGGGTGGCCTTTTTGTTTTAGAGCATATTTGGCTGGTGGCCATTCAGACCACACGTTTTCAGAAGATCTCGCGGTGTCCGAAGGTCCCGCGAGTGTCTGTCTGCGTCAGAGGCTAAGGCTATATATACGCCGGACGCGCGCACGCTGCAAGATCTTTTTAGCAGAAACATCTGCTTCCCAAACACAACTCTTTTCCACTTCCGCGCTGATTCCAGAATCTTCACCGCCGACAGGATATTTCCGGCGATGAGCGGTACTGCTCCGAACTAATGCAGCCGGTTCACTTATCCCCTGCCTCTCAAACAAAAAAGCGCCAGCCACCCCGGCCGACGCTTCGCTTATATATCCCCTGATTTCTGACTACTGAAAGTCTGGCACCACCTGCACGCACACGGGCTTGCTTACCTGCGCCTCGTGGCCTGTGGCGGTCAGCTTGCCGGTTGCTTTGTCTATTTTAAACGAAGTGATGCTGTTGGAGCGCTCGTTGGCCACCAGCAGCACATTCCCGGTCAGGTCAATGGTCATGTCGCGGGGCCAGTCGCCGCCGGTGGGCACGTTCTCCACGTACGTCATTTTGCCTGTATTTTCGTCGAGGCCGTAGACCACAATGCTGTTGTGCCCGCGGTTGGAGCCATACAGGAACTTCCCGTCCGGCGATACCCGGACAGCGGCAGGGAAATTGTCTTTCCCGTAATCTGAAGGGATGGTGGGCAGCGTCTGCACCTCAGCGAACGTGCCGTTGTTACCGTCGTAGGCAAGGGCCGTCATGGTGGAGTTGAGTTCGTTTATCACGTAGGCATATTTCCCGTCCGGGTGAAACGCCATCTGGCGCGGCCCCGCGGCGGGTGCGGCGGCAAAAGCCACGGCAGGTTCCGTGGGCGTCAGGGTGCCGCTGCCGGAGTCGAGGCGGTAACCTAAAATCTTGTCAATCCCTAAATCAACAGAATAGACATATTTGTTGTCCAGGCTTGGGGCGATATAGTGGGCGTGGGGGGCCTCCTGCCGGTCTTTGTTAGGGCCAGTGCCTTTGTGCTGCTCCACATCAGCGGCCCCGGCCAGTTGTCCGTTATCCTGGATGGGGAATGCGGCCACGTTGCCGCCCGAGTAGTTGGCCACCAGCGCCGTTTTGCCGCCTTCGCCCAGGGATATATAACAGGGCGCTCCCCCCTTGGAGGCCACCTGGTTCAGCAGTGTCAGGTCTCCGGTTTGCTGGTCGACGGAGAAAGCGCTGACCGCTCCGCTCTTTTGCCCCTGGTAGTCGCCGGTTTCGTTCACGGCATACAAGTGTTTGCGCTGCGCATCCAGGGTCAGGAACGAGGGGTTGGCCCCGGCCTTGAAGCCGCTCACGCGGGTCAGCTCCCCGCTTTCGGGGTTCAGCTTATACAAAAAGATGCTCTCCTTGCCAGCATCGGCGTAGGTGCCTATATATACCATGGCTGTCGCTTCGTTTAGTGTCTCGGTTTCGGCGGCCGTTTCTTCCGAGGCGGCCGTATCCGGAGTATTGGAGTTACAGGCCGACAGCGCCAGCGATAAAATCAGCACGCCTGCCGTTGCTGCTTTTACAATGTTGTGCCGGGTAGGGTTGCGGGGATGCTTCATGTTCTTGTTTTGGTGGTTTATATATAGGAGGACATTCAGGGCGGCAGGCTATATATAGGTTTGATGCTCTCTGCGCTGCTTCTATCAAATTGTACTCAAAGTAAGAAATAAAGCTGTATTGTTATCAAATCCTGCCCGTATTTCCTCAGAGGGCCATATCATATATGGCTGCCCAACACGTGAATTTCGGGTTTCCGTAGTAGACAGTGCCTGCGCTGAGAATAGCTGTTCATCCCTGCGGACCCTGCTACTTCTAAATTCCATAGCTGGTTTTGGTGCTCTCAGGGCGAGGGCATAGCATTAACTTACCATATATGGCTTCATACTGCCCGAAAAAATTTCAATAGGCTCAATTTAAGAGCTGAAGTTAGTCCTCCTAAAGCATCGGAAACAGCCTATTTGGGAGGAAAGGCTTCAGATTGAGGTGCGGTCAGCATTACTTGAAAGGATTGAGTTCCGGATTTGCGGGGCTGTTGCAAGTGTGTGGGCAAAGGCTTAATTTGCCTGCTCGTACGCCGTCACCCTTACTTTAGCTAACCTGTGTCCTCCGTTTTCTCGACCTATATACAACTGGGCTTTCACCATATCTTCGATCTCAACGCCTACGACCACATGCTGTTCCTGCTGGCCCTGAGCGCCATCTACACGCTCAGCGACTGGCGCAAAGTCATTGCCCTGGTCACCTCCTTCACCATCGGCCACTCCGTCACGCTGGCGCTCGCCACCTTCAACATCATCCAATTCGACACAGCCCTGATTGAGTTCCTGATCCCGGTCACCATCCTGCTCACCTGCATCACCAACTTCTTCAAACTGAAGGGCGCGGCGGGCAAGCAAAATACCATCCTGTCGCTGCATAACCTGATGGCGCTGTTTTTTGGGCTGATCCACGGCATGGGCTTCTCCAACTTCCTGAAGGCGATGCTGGGGCGCAACGGCAGTATATGGCAGCAACTGCTGGCCTTCAACATCGGCATCGAGCTGGGGCAACTGCTGATTGTGGCCATCCTGCTGCTGGCCGGGGCTGTTATCTTAAATGTGTTTCATGCCAAGAAGCGCGACTGGATTATGGTGCTGTCGAGCGCGGCGGCGGGCATTGCCCTGGTTTTGATGCTGGAAACAAACATCTTTTAGATCCAAATTCCTATATTTGAACTTTATGCCTGAACGAACCCCTTACTATATAACCTTACTACTTTACCCGACATCCATGAGAAACCTTTTAGCAGGGTTGGCGCTGATGTGCCTGGCGGCGGGGCCGCTGACGGCGCTGGCGCAGGACACGAAATTCGCCCAGCTGGGGCAGGAACTCCCCACCCCGAACACCTACCGCACCGCCTCCGGCGCGCCCGGCCACCAGTACTGGCAGCAGCGCGCCGACTATAACATCAAGGTAGAGCTGGACGACAAGAACCAGACGCTGACCGGCTCCGAGACCGTGACCTACACCAACAACTCGCCCGACGTGCTGCGCTACCTGTGGGTGCAGCTGGACCAGAATATCTTCGAGCCCAATTCCATGACCAACCTGACGGAGACAGCCGAGCTGGAGGACAAGATGACGCTGCAGGCGGTGGAGTACCTCACGCGCGAGGAGTTTGACGGCGGCTTTAAGATAAGCAAGGTAACGGACCGCAACGGCAAGGCCCTGAAGCACACCATCAACAACACCATGATGCGCATTGACCTGCCCGCGCCGCTGAAGCCGAACCAGAGCGTCACCTTCAACGTGGACTGGAAGAACAACATCAACAACCAGAAGACGCTGGGCGGCCGCTCGGGCTACGAGTATTTCCCCAAAGACGACAACTACCTCTACGAGATAGCGCAGTGGTTCCCGCGCATGGCCGTGTACGACGACGTGAACGGCTGGCAGCACAAGCAGTTCCTGGGCCGGGGTGAGTTTGCCCTTCCTTTCGGCGATTACAAGGTCAGCATCACGGTGCCGGCCGACCACATTGTGGCGGGTACCGGCGAGCTGCAGAACGCCAGCCAGGTGCTGACCGCCACGCAGCAGAAGCGCTGGGCCGAGGCCGCCAAAAGCGACGACCCCGTGCTGATCGTGACGCAGGAGGAAGCCACCAGGGCCGAGCAGAACAAAGCCACAGCTAAGAAAACGTGGGTGTTTGAGGCCGAGAACGTGCGCGACTTTGCCTGGGCGAGCTCCCGCAAGTTTATATGGGATGCGATGAACGTGAATGTGGGCGGCGAAAACGTGCTGGCCATGTCGTATTACCCGAAAGAGGGGAACCCGCTCTGGGGCCAGTACTCTACCGAGGCTGTGGCCCACACCCTCCGCACCTACTCCAAGCGCACCATCGACTACCCCTACCCCGTGGCCATATCGGTACACGGCCCGGTGGGCGGCATGGAGTACCCGATGATTTCCTTCAACGGCTACCGCCCCGAGGAAGACGGCACCTACGCTGACCGCACCAAGTACGGTCTTATCTCCGTGATCATCCACGAAGTGGGCCACAACTTCTTCCCGATGATCGTGAACTCGGACGAGCGCCAGTGGACGTGGATGGACGAGGGCCTGAACACTTTCATGCAGTACCTGTCGGAGCAGGAGTGGGAGCGCGGCTACCCCTCGCGGCGCGGCGAGCCGCAGGACATTGTGGAGTATATGAAGAGCGCCAAAAACACGCAGGTCCCCATCATGACGAACTCTGAGTCGGTGCTGCAGTTTGGCAACAACGCCTACGGCAAGCCTGCCACGGCCCTCAACATCCTGCGCGAAACTGTGATGGGCCGCGAGCTGTTCGACTACGCCTTTAAGGAGTACGCCAACCGCTGGGCCTTCAAGCACCCGATGCCCGCCGACTTTTTCCGCACGATGGAGGACGCCTCGGGCGTGGACCTGGACTGGTTCTGGAGGGGCTGGTTCTACACCACCGACCACACCGACATCGCCCTGACCGACGTGAAATGGTACACCATCGACGCACAGAACCCGGAGTTGGTGAACGCCCAGCGCCGCGAGCAGCTGAACAGCGAACCAAAGACGCTCTCGGAGCAGCGCAACCTGCAGGACATCCCCAAGACACTGGTGGAGAAAAAGCCGGAGCTGAAGGATTTCTACAACACCTACGACCCGCTGGCCACCACGGCCGCTGACCAGAAGCGCTACCAGACTTTCATGAAAAACCTGACACCGGAGCAGAAGAAGGCGCTGGACTCGGGCCTCAACTTTTACGAGGTGGGCTTCCGGAACGAAGGGGGGCTGGTGATGCCGCTCGTGGTGAAGATGACGTACGAGGACGGATCTGAGAAAGTGGTGAACATCCCGGCGGAGATATGGCGCTACGACAACAACGAGATCACGAAGGTGTTCGTGACGGAGAAGCCGGTGGTGAGCTTTACACTGGACCCGTACCTGCAGACCGCCGACACCGACCTGTCGGACAACAGCTTCCCGCGCCAGCTGGCCCCGTCGCGTTTCGAACTGTACCAGCAGCAGCGGCAGCAACAGCCCAACCCGATGCAGCAGCAGCGCAGCACTACCCGCACCGGCGGCGGTAATGGCAATGGCTCTTCGGCGCAGTAAATCAACGGCAGCCATATATAAATCGCGCCTTCAGACCATGGTCTGAAGGCGCGATTTATATATGGACCCTATCGCTGATTAAAGCCTTACACATCCGTGTTGTACTGTTCGAAGAACCTGCGCCGGGCGTGGTCTCCTTTCCGGACGAACGGCCGGATGATGAGGCGGGTGCCGTGCTCGTAGGTGAAGAGGCGGTACACCCAGTTGCTGAGCACCACCAGCTTGTTACGGAAGCCGACAAGGTACATGATGTGCACGAACAGCCAGATCATCCAGGCAAGGAAGCCGCTTATATGGCGGTTCTTCGGCAAATCGGCCACGGCGCGGCTTCGCCCGATAATAGCCAGCGAGCCCTTGTCGTGGTATTTGAACGGCTCCAGCGGCTCGTTCCGGATGATCCGGGTCAGATTTTTGGCCAGCAATGCGCCCTGCTGAATGGCAGGCTGCGCCACGCCCGGATGGCCCTTCGGGTACTCTTCGGTTCTCATGAAGGCGATGTCGCCGATGGCAAAGATGTCGCTGAAGCCCAGCACCTGGTTAAACTGGTTCACGCGGATGCGCCCCCGCTCCACCGCCTCCGCCGGGAGGCCATCTACCAGCGCGCCCGCCACGCCGGCAGCCCATACCAGCGTGTGCGTCCGTATCTGCTCCCCCCCCTTAAAAGTGGCCACACTGCCGTCATACGACTCCACGAGCGTGTTCAGCTTAATGATGATGCCCATCTCCTCGAGGTACTGCTTCGTTTTGGCGCTGGCCTCCGGCGACATGGGGGGCAGCACGCGGTCGAGGCCCTCCACCAGGTAGATGTTCATCTGGCTGAAATCCAGGCCGGGATAGTCCGAGGGCAGGATATACCGCTTCATCTCGGCCAGCGCCCCCGCCAGTTCCACGCCTGTCGGCCCACCGCCCACAATCACGATGTTCAGCAGGCTCTGCCTGATCTCCTCGTTCTTCGTCATGCTGGCCTGCTCGAACGACTGCAAGAGCTGGCTGCGCAGGTTCAGGGCGTCAGGGATCTGCTTGAGCGGGAAGGAGTATTTCTTGATCTGGTCGTTCCCGAAGTAATTGGACTTGGTGCCGGTGGCCACCACCAGGTAGTCGTAGGGCAGGTCGCCGATCAGCGTCGACACGGTTTTGGACTCGGGGTTGATGCCCGTCACCTTCACCAGCCGGAAGTGGAAATCCGTGTAGTCGTCGCTGCCGAACATTTTGCGCAGGGGCTCCGCGATGGAGTCGGGCTCCAGCCCGGCCGTGGCCACCTGGTACAGCAGCGGCCAGAACCCGTGGTAGTTCTGCCTGTCGAACATCACCACCTGAAACCTTTTGTTATCCAGCTTCTTGGCCAGGTTAATGCCCCCAAAGCCCCCTCCGATAATCACGACGCGGGGTTTGGTGGTAGCGGGAATGTTCAGGGAGAGTAGGTCGGTTTCGAGCATAGGTTTCTTCTTTAGGGTGATTTTAACCGCAGCCCCTTGCCCGGCTTGCCTGTGGCCAACCCGGGTATATATATAGGACTACCATTGGAAATAACGAAACCTGCACCGCTTAGTTTCCGGCATGCCTATATAGGTACAAGTATAGGCACAAGCCACAACCTGCGCCAGCCAAATGGCCTTCGCCCGAAACACACGAAGGCCGGAAAGGCTACTGTTTCTTAAAGTCGCCGTTGATGATGGACTTGATGAGCGCCGGGATGGCGAAAGGGCTGATGCCTGTCTGAATCATATAGCGGTTCTGCTGCAGTTGCCGCTGTTGCTCCATGCCGTACCGGAAGTTGCCCGCGCCGTCCATGGGGGTTGTTTTGAAGAGTTCCTCCAGCCGTTCGGGGTCGAGGTTGCGCATGGCGATGGCCCGGCCCTCGTCAGGCAGCTTCACGTTGGCCACCGCCTCCCGCAACTCGCGCTCCGTCGCCCACGGAAACACGTCCACCGTCGGCAGTTCGGTGGGGTCTTCCTGCAGCTGCATGATGATGGAGTAGCTTTCGCTGCTGTAGTTTTTGGGAATTTTGAGGTACTGCCGCTTAAAGCCGATGGCGCTGAAGAGCACGCTGTCGCCAGCCAGCACTGGCACCGAGAAGAAGCCGTACTCGTTGGACTGGGTGCCCCGGCTGGTGCCCGGCACGAAGATGCTCACGCCCGTTACCCCGTACAGGCTGTCGCCGGTGGCCACGAAGCCCGAGAGCTGCACCACCCGCGCCTTCCGCTGCGCCGCCGCCTGCTCCGGGGTGCAAAGGAAAAGCAGCAGGCCCAGCAGTGGCAGCAGGAGCCTTTTGAGAGGCATCGCTTCAAAAAGAAACGGGTGTTCGGTAAGCTTCATCTGATACAATTATACTATATTTATCTTTTATTATAGCTGCTTTTACCTAATTTTGTTCTGCGCCCGACCTATTATGAGACTCAAGCATTTCAGTCTGTCTTTTGGTGAGCAGGTCCTGAAGGCCCTCGCCGACGAATCACGCCTCCGCATCCTCCACCTGCTCCTGCACAGCAAGGAGATGTGTACGTCGGACCTGGAGCAGGTGCTCGAGTTCACCCAGACCAAAACCTCGCGCCACCTCTCTTACCTGCGCAACGCCAGCATCGTGTCGACGCGCAAGATGGACCAGTGGGTGTTTTACACGGTAAAAGAAGAAGCCACGGACTTCATCAACCAGATTTTCTCCTATATGGAGCGCGACGCGGCGCTGCGGAAAGACATTGAGGCATACCAGATCCTGTTCTCCAACCGCGAGCTGGCCGTGAACAAGCTGCAGACGCGCCGCTGGACCGCGCACTAGCTTTCGCCTGCCCCCACATAACCCGTAAATCCGGATTATATTGTCCCGGTCCGGGGGCGCCGCCGCTGCGCCCGACGCCTAAATAAGGAAATTCTCAAAACATCCGTTCCCCTGGCGCGTTTTAACTACGCTTAGGCCGGCATTTCCGCATGAAAACATACACCCACATCCTCTTCGACCTCGACCACACCCTCTGGGATTTTGAGAAAAACTCCGAGGAAACGCTAAATGCCCTGTACGACCAGTTTGCGCTCGGCAGCTTCGGCAAGTTCGACTGCGACTCGTTTTACCGCAAGTACAAGTTCGTGAACGCGCGCCTCTGGGACCTGTACAACAAAGGCCGCATCAAGCAGGCGGAGCTGCGCGACAGCCGCTTCGTGAAAACCCTGACGGGGCTGGGGCTGGAGCCGCATGAGGTGCCGGAAGGCTTGGCCGAGGCCTATATCACCCTGTGCCCCACCAAGACCGCCGTGTTCCCTTACGCTTACGAGGTGCTGGAGTACCTGCAGCCCAGATACGGCCTGCACATCATCACCAACGGGTTTAAGGAAGTGCAGCATATAAAAATGACCTCCTCCAACCTGCACCCCTACTTCCGGGAGATTGTGACTTCGGAGTGCTGCGGCTACAAAAAGCCGGATCGCCGCATGTTTGAGCACCTGCTGGGGCGCATCGGGGTGGCGCCGGAGGAGTGCCTGATGGTGGGTGATAACTACGAATGCGACATTGAAGGCGCCCGCGCCGCCGGCATAGACCAGGTTTTCTTCAACCCGGAGGGCATCACCCGGAAGCGCAGCCCCCGACCCACCCACGAGATCAGCTGCCTGAGCGAGCTGAAACTTTTTTTGTAAGCAAAGGTCATATATGCCTTCTGCCTGTTGCTGTTTTTGTACAGGACCCGCAAGGCTCCCCTATCGTTGCATCCGGCCTTCAAACCGGGGTTAAACCGACCTGAATAAAGGAAAGCTGCACTGGCCATATATGGCTGCACGCGTTCTTTGACAGACGGCGCCCACGTCTGCCGTTTTGGGTGCCCGGAGGAGGCGGGATGGTGGCGCCCATACGGCTTTCCGGTGAAAAAGCCGTACCTTTGCGCCGCGAGGGCGCTGCTGTGCAGCACCTTCCGCAGTAGCATATATATACATCACCAAAAAATATAAACGCATGGCAACCGGATTTTTTAAAGTACCCACTCCCGTAAACGAACCAGTAAAATCATATGCGCCCGGCTCCCCCGAAAAGGAGGAACTGCAGCGCACCTATAAAGAACTGAAGTCGAAGCAACTGGACGTGCCGATGTACATTGGCGGCGACCGGGTGTATACCGACAACAAAAGGCCCATGGTGCAGCCCCACGACCACCAGCACCTACTGGGCCATTTCAGCGAAGGCGACGCGTCCCACGTGGAACAGGCCATCAACGCGGCGCTTGCCGCCCGCGAGATGTGGGCGAACATGGCGTGGGAGCACCGCGCCAGCATTTTCCTCAAGGCGGCCGAGCTGCTGGCCGGGCCGTGGCGCGCGCGCCTGAACGCCGCCACCATGCTGGGCCAGTCCAAAAACGCCTACCAGGCCGAGATCGACTCTGCCTGCGAGCTCATCGACTTCCTGCGCTTCAACGTGCAGTACGCCACCGATATATACCGCATGCAGCCGGAGTCGTCGCCGGGCGTCTGGAACCGCATGGAGCACCGCCCCCTGGAGGGCTTCGTGTTCGCGCTCACGCCCTTCAACTTCACGGCCATCGCCGGTAACCTGCCTGCCTCCGTGGCCCTGATGGGCAACGTGGTGGTATGGAAGCCCGCGCACACCCAGGTATATGCCGCGCACATGATCATGGACCTGTTGCAGGAGGCGGGTCTTCCGGACGGCGTGATCAATTTGATCTATGTGGACGGACCGGTGGCGGGCGAGGTGATCTTTAACCACGCTGATTTCGCGGGCATCCACTTCACGGGCAGCACCGGCGTGTTCCAGAACATCTGGAAGACCATCGGCAACAACATCCACAAGTACAAAACTTATCCGCGCATTGTGGGCGAAACCGGTGGCAAGGATTTTATCGTGGCGCACCGCTCCGCAGAGGCAAAGCAGGTGGCCACGGCCATCACGCGCGGCGCGTTCGAGTACCAGGGCCAGAAGTGCTCCGCTGCCTCGCGCGCCTATATACCCAGCAACCTCTGGGAGGAGGTGAAAGACTTTGTGATTGCCGATGTGAAATCTTTTAAAATCGGGCCGCCGGAGGATTTCTTCAACTTCATTAACGCCGTGATCGACGAGAAGTCTTTCGATAAGATTGCCCGGTATATAGACAATGCGAAGGAGAGCAACGAGGTGGAGGTGATCGCGGGCGGCAGTTACGACAAATCGAAAGGGTACTTCATCGAGCCGACCGTCTTGCTGGCGCACAACCCGCAGTACGTGACCATGTGCGAGGAGATTTTCGGGCCCGTGATAACGATCTATGTATATGACGAGAACAACTGGGAGGACACCCTGGAACTGGTAAACGCCACCTCGCCCTATGCCCTGACCGGCGCCATCTTCAGCAAAGACCGTTATGCCATTGAGTACGCCACCAAAAAACTGAGCGACGCGGCTGGCAACTTCTACATCAACGACAAGCCGACCGGCGCGGTGGTGGGGCAGCAGCCGTTCGGCGGCTCCCGCGCCTCCGGCACCAACGACAAGGCCGGGTCTATGCTGAACCTGCTGCGCTGGGTGTCGGCACGCTCTATCAAAGAAACGCTAAACCCCGCCACCGATTACCGCTATCCGTTCCTGGGCGAGGACAAATAGCCTATATATGTTATATATAAACACAGTGGCCATGTTCTGAAAAGTGCGTGGCCACTGTGTTTATATATCGTCTGAATCAGGATTCAGACAAGTAGGCGCCTTCTTTTTTCGCTAAACCTACTAAAGAGATATGCTTTTGATTGTTGGCTATTTATACCTAATTTTGCTGCTCAATTTATAGAAGGACTACCGCATTATGGAACCAACTGTGGATCAGTATGTACCGTCTGATTACCTGCCCATTCTCATTCAGTTTGCAGCCGCCCTTGGCTTTGTGATTTTTGCGCTCACGCTCACGCACCTGCTTGGCCCCAAGCGCAACAGCGCCGTTAAAGGCGCCGCCTGGGAAAGCGGCATCGAGTCGGTGGGCGATGCCCGCACGCCTATCTCCTACAAGTACTTCATGATCGCCATCCTGTTTGTACTTTTCGATGTGGAAATCATTTTCCTTTACCCCTGGGCGGTCAACTTCCGGGAGTTCGGCCTCGATGGGTTCCTGCAGATGATCGTGTTTATGTCGCTGCTGATGGCGGGCTTCTTCTACGTTCTCAAAAAAGGCGTCCTGAAGTGGGAATAGGACATTAAACTTTTACAAGCGCGATGGTGTTAAAACACCGGGCACTGAAGCCTGTACTTGTGAGATTAAATTATCCTTCAAATGAGCAACTCCAATAACGATATTAAATTAGTTGACGCGCCGGACGGTGTGTCGGGTGCCGGCTTCTTCGCCACCTCTTTCGAGAAAGTGATCGGCCTGGCCCGCAAGCATTCGCTGTGGCCGCTGCCCTTCGCCACCTCCTGCTGCGGCATCGAGTATATGGCCACCATGGGCTCCAACTACGACATTTCGCGCTTCGGTTCGGAGCGCCCCAGTTTCTCCCCGCGCCAGGCGGATATCCTGATGGTGATGGGCACGATCGCCAAGAAAATGGGCCCTGTGGTGAAGCAGGTATATGAGCAGATGGCGGAGCCGCGCTGGGTCATAGCGGTGGGGGCCTGCGCCTCCTCCGGCGGCATCTTCGACACGTATTCTGTGCTCCAGGGCATCGACCGCGTGGTGCCCGTGGACGTGTACGTGCCCGGTTGCCCTCCCCGTCCCGAGCAGATCCTGGACGGTCTGATGCGGGTGCAGGACCTGGCGGCAAACGAATCGCTGCGCCGCCGCAACTCTCCGGAGTACCAGGCGCTTCTGGCCTCTTACAATATTCAATAAGCACATGGAGCTTACGCACGAAAACGTACTCGGCAAGATCATCAGCAAGTTTGGGGAAGAGAACATCCAGGATGCCTACAACCCGGACGGGATCATGACGTTCACCACCAACCGGGACACGATCATCGACCTGATCCAGTACCTGCACAGCGACGAGGAGTTGCAAATCCGCTTCCTCACCACACTGTGCGGCATCCACTACCCCGACCAGAAAGACAAGGAGCTGTGCGTAATGTACCAGTTGCACAGCCTGCGCCATAATTACCGCCTCCGCATCAAGGTGTTCTTCCCGATTGCCGACCCCGTGATGCCAACGCTGACGGGTGTATATGCAACCGCCAACTGGATGGAGCGCGAGACGTTCGACTTCTACGGCGTCATCTTCACGGGCCACCCGAACCTGACCCGCATCCTGAACATCGAGGAGATGGAGTACCACCCGATGCTGAAGCAGTACCCGCTGGAGGACCTGACGCGGGAAGACAAGATAGACACGTTTTTCGGGCGATAAGCTCTTTCGCTGCGACTGCCCCGGAACACCGGGCGCGTAACAGCAGACAAATAAAGCATATATAGCATGGCTACTGAAAATAAAACCGCAGAACTCACCGAGTTGGAGCAGTTCCGTAAAGACCACGGGCTGGCCCTGCAGGACGAGCGGCCCCTGACCACGCTGAACCTGGGCCCCACGCACCCGGCCACGCATGGTATTTTCCAGAACATCCTCCAAATGGACGGCGAGAAGATCGTGGACGCAGTGCCCACCATCGGCTATATCCACCGTGCCTTCGAGAAAATAGCGGAACGCCGGCCGTTCTACCAGATCACGCCGCTGACTGACCGCATGAACTACTGCTCGTCCCCATCAACAACATGGGGTACCACATGACGGTGGAGAAACTGCTCGGCATCACCATCCCGAAGCGCGCCCAGTATATCCGCGTGATCATGATGGAGCTGGCCCGCATCTCCGACCACCTGATCTGTAACTCCATCCTGGGGGTGGACTCCGGCGCCTTTACCGGCTTCCTGTACGTGATGCAGGAGCGCGAGCACATCTACGATATATATGAGGAGGTCTGCGGTGCCCGCCTGACGACGAACATGGGCCGCATCGGGGGCATGGAGCGCGACCTTTCACCGAAGGCCCTGCACCTGATCGATGAGTTCCTGAAGCGCTTCCCGAAAGTGTGGGCGGAGTTTGAGAAAATGCTGACCCGCAACCGCATCTTCATCGACAGGACAACCGGCGTGGGCGCTATTTCGGCGGAGCGGGCCCTGAACTACGGCTTTACCGGCCCCAACCTGCGTGCCACGGGTGTAGACTACGATGTGCGCGTGATGAACCCCTACTCTTCTTACGAAGATTTCGAGTTCGACATTCCGGTAGGCGCCAAAGGCGACACTTACGACCGCTTCCTGGTGCGTAACGAGGAAGTGTGGCAAAGCCTGAGGATAATTGAGCAGGCCTACAAAAACCTGCCGGAGGGCTCTTACCACGCCGACGCGCCGCATTATTACCTGCCGCCGAAGCAGGCGGTCTATACCAGCATGGAAGCCCTTATCTACCACTTCAAGATTGTGATGGGCGAGACAGACATTCCGGTGGGCGAGGTGTACCACAGCGTGGAGGGCGGCAACGGCGAGTTAGGCTTTTACCTGCTCAGCGACGGCGGCCGCACGCCATATAGATTGCACTTCCGCAGGCCTTGCTTTATATACTACCAGGCTTATACCGAGATGATCAAGGGCGGGCAACTGGCTGACGCCATCCTGACACTGAGCAGCCTGAACGTGATTGCCGGCGAACTGGACGCATAATTAACAAGAATCATTTACCATTCAACATTGACCCATATACAGGGCCAGTGACAATTGAAAAATGGCAGAGACTATAAACGAAGTACAGTTTTCTGATGCGGCTCTGGCCGAGATGCAGCGCTACATCAGCCACTACCCGGAGGGTCGCCAGAAGTCTGCCCTGCTGCCCATCCTGCACATCGCGCAGGCCGAGTTTGGCGGCTGGGTGAGCCCGGAGGTGATGGACAAGATAGCCGAGATCCTGGACATTCAGCCGATTGAGGTATATGAGGTCGCGACGTTTTATACCATGTTCAACCTGAAGCCGGTGGGCAAGCACGTGCTGGAAGTATGCCGCACCGGCCCCTGCTGCCTGCGCGGCGCCGATGAGCTCATCGACACGCTGAAGCGCAAGCTGAACATCGAGGAAGGCGAGACTTCGGCTGACGGCATGTTCACGCTGAAGCCGGTGGAGTGCCTCGCTTCCTGCGGAACAGGCCCGATGCTGCAGGTGCGTGAGCTGTACTACGAGAACCTCGACAGCGAGGCCCGCGTGGACGAGTTCCTGGCGATGATGCGCCAGAAAGAGCACGAGACGCCAGCCTGGGCGAAGTAAGATTAGACAAAAGACAGAAAAGTGACGAAGGGCATTTTTTATTTAACCGCCCCTGGCGTTCTTGTCTAAACATCTTTTGTCGATTAAATCATTGATAAACAGCCAGTGCGCCCCTGAACAAGCCACTGCGAAGCAATACATCCTGCTACAATGGGACTTAAGATATTAACCGAACATATAAACGTACCCGGCATCGAGACGCTGGAGGTATACCGGAAGCATGGCGGCTACAAATCAGTAGAGAAAGCCCTGAAAACGATGTCCCCGGCGGAGGTGGTGGAAGAGGTGAAAACATCCGGCCTGCGCGGCCGCGGTGGCGCCGGTTTCCCGGCGGGTATGAAGTGGAGCTTCCTGGCAAAGCCGGAGGGCATTCCGCGCTACCTGGTCTGCAACGCCGACGAATCCGAGCCGGGCACCTTCAAGGACCGCTGGTATATGGAGAAAAACCCGCACGGGCTGATTGAGGGGATGATTACCTCCAGCTACGCGCTCGGTGCCAACACCTCCTATATCTATATCCGCGGCGAGCTGATGTTCATCCTGCGCATCCTCGAAAAAGCCATTGCAGAAGCATACGCAGCCGGCTTGCTGGGCAAAAACATCCTGGGCTCCGGCTACGACCTGGACCTGCACGTGGCGCCCGGCGGCGGTGCTTATATATGCGGCGAGGAAACTGCCTTGCTGGAATCTCTGGAGGGCAAGCGCGGCAACCCGCGCAACAAGCCCCCGTTCCCGGCGGTGAAAGGCCTTTTCCAGAGCCCGACGGTGGTGAACAACGTAGAGACAATTTCGTCTGTGCCCTGGATTGTGAACAACAGCGGGGCCGAATATGCTAAAATCGGTATCGGGCGCAGCACAGGCACCAAGCTGATCTCCGCCAGCGGCAACATCAACAACCCCGGGGTATATGAAATTGAGCTGGGCGTGCCGGTAGAGGAGTTTATATACTCTGATGAGTACTGCGGCGGCATCTGGAAAGGCCGCGAGCTGAAGGCCGTGGTGCCGGGCGGTTCGTCTGTGCCGATTCTGCCAAAGAACCTTATCCTGAAGACAGCCGCCGGGGAAAATCGCCTTATGTCTTACGAGTCCTTGTCTGACGGAGGCTTTGTAACGGGCTCTATGCTGGGTTCGGGTGCCTTCATCGTGTTCGACGAGGAGCAGTGCATCGTGCGCAACACCTGGAACTATGCCCGCTTTTATCATCATGAGTCGTGCGGCCAGTGCAGCCCCTGCCGCGAAGGAACCGGCTGGATGGAGAAAGTGCTGCACCGCATCGAGTACGGCCACGGTCATCAGCAGGACATCGACCTATTGGTAAGCGTGGCCAAGCAGATAGAGGGAAACACCATCTGCCCGCTGGGTGATGCCGCCGCGTGGCCGGTAGCCGCCGCCATCCGCCACTTCCGCGAGGAGTTTGAGTGGCATATAAAACACCCGAAAGAGGCGACAGCCCCGGGTGCGGTATATAGAGGCCAGTTGGATACCGTGACAGCGTAAAATCGTAGAGACGCAATATTTTGCGTCTCCTGCCTACACCACACAAAACCTAAGACGCAAAATATTGCGTCTCTAAAGCATCAAAATCTGGCGGTAGCGCCAGCTGCATATATAAAATTCTATTTAGGTTAGACCGTTTTCGTTGTTCGCCTTCTTCCGAGAAACGAACAACGAGAAACGAACAACGATATATAAGATGGCCAAAGTAACCATTGACGGCATTGAGATAGAGGTAGAGGACGGAACTACCATTCTGCAGGCCGCAAGAAAAATAGGGGGCAAAATTGTGCCGCCTGCCATGTGTTTTTATACGCCGTTAAAAGGCAGTGGCGGCAAGTGCCGTGTGTGCCTGGTAAAAGTAACGCAGGGCTCCTCCAAAGACACCCGCCCGATGCCTAAACTCGTTGCCTCGTGCATCACGCAGGTACAGGACGGCATGGTGGTGGAGAACACGACGAACGAGGAAGTGCTGAACGCCCGCAAAGGCATCGTGGAAATGCTGCTCATCAACCACCCGCTGGATTGCCCTATCTGCGACCAGGCCGGGGAGTGCAAGCTGCAGGATTTGTCCTATGAGCACGGCGTGAGCGCGCAGCGCTTTGAGGAAGAGCGCCGCACGTTCAACAAAGTGGACCTGGGGCCCTATATCCAGCTGCACATGACGCGCTGCATCCTTTGCTACCGCTGCGTACACGTGGCCGACCAGATTACGCCGGAGCGCGTGCATGGGGTGCTGGGCCGCGGCGATGCCGCCGAGATAGGCACTTATATCGAGAATGTGATAGACAACGACTTCTCCGGCAACGTGATCGATGTGTGCCCGGTGGGAGCGCTGACAGACAAAACGTGGCGCTTTAAGAACCGCGTTTGGTTCACCAAGCCACTCGACGCGCACCGCGACTGCCCTACCTGCTCCGGAAAAGTGACCCTCTGGACGCGGGGCGAGGAAGTGCTGCGCGTGACAGCCCGCAAGGACCAGTACAACGAGAGCCTGGAGTTTATCTGCAACACCTGCCGCTTCGACAAGAAGGAGACAAAAGACTGGACAATAGAAGGCCCGACCCATATCAACAGAAATTCTGTAATTTCGGCAAACCATTACGAACTGCCGGTGCTCAATGTGCCGATAGTTCCGAATCTGCCAGTGTCCACCAAGAAAAACCTGCCACAGGAATAATATATGGATTCCGTAGACCTCTTATACAAAGGAATTTACATCCTGGTGATTTTCGGAATCACCCTGCTGATAGCCACGTACTCTACCTACTTCGAGCGTAAGATTGCCGCTTTCATCCAGGACCGGGTGGGCCCGAACCGCGCAGGCCCGGCGGGCTTACTGCAGCCGTTGGCCGATGCGGGCAAACTGTTCTTCAAGGAAGACTTTATTCCCGCCAGGTCAAGCAAGGCGCTGTTCATTATCGGCCCCGGCATCGCGATGCTGGTGGCCACCATGTCTAGTGCCGTTATCCCATTCGGGGATATGCTGCTGGTGGGCGGCCGTGAGGTGTTTTTGCAGGCGATCGAGGTGAACATCGGGGTGCTGTATGTATTCGGGGTAGTGTCGCTGGGCGTGTATGGCCTGATGATAGGCGGCTGGGCCTCGAACAACAAGTTCTCGCTGCTGGGCGCCATCCGTGCGGCGTCGCAGAACATCAGCTACGAACTGGCCATGGGCCTGTCGCTGATCGCGGTGCTGATGATGACGGGCTCCCTCTCCCTGCGGGAAATAGCGGAGCAGCAGGCGGGTTTCAACTGGAACATCTGGTACCAGCCGCTGGGCTTCATCATTTTCCTGGTGTGCGCCTTCGCCGAGACAAACCGTACGCCCTTCGACCTGCCGGAGAGTGAGGCCGAGCTGATTGGGGGTTACCACACCGAGTACGGCTCCATGAAACTGGGCATGTACCTGTTTGCGGAGTACATCAACATTTTCGTGGCCTCCGCCGTGATGGCGACGCTGTATTTCGGGGCTTATAACTTCCCGTTCATGGCGGAGCTGGAAGCCTGGCTGGCCGGTGCCACAGAAAGCGCGGTGACGGCCAATAACATTGTGACCCTGCTTGGCGTGGCGGCGATGTTCGCGAAGATATTCCTGTTCATCTTCTTCTTCATGTGGGTGCGCTGGACGCTTCCGCGCTTCCGCTACGACCAACTGATGAAGCTGGGCTGGCAGATCCTGATTCCGCTCGCCATCCTGAACATTGTGCTGACAGGCGGCGGTATTCTGCTGAAAGATTACCTGTTTTAAATTAAAGTATCTAAACTTGAATGTTGGCGTTCTGCATCCTGTTAAGGCAGGAGGAAAGACACTGACATCCAAAAGATAACATACATGGAACCACTAACCAATAGAAGAAAGAACGTAGAGCAACTGCCGATGACCTTTGCGGAGCGCGCCTACCTGCCTGCTATTGCCCAGGGGCTCGGCATCACGCTGAAGCACTTCTTCAAAAAGAAGGCCACCGTGCAGTACCCGGAGCAGACGCGCGAGCGCAGCGAAGTGTGGCGCGGCCTGCACGTGCTGAAGCGCGATGAGAACGGCGCGGAGCGCTGCACCGCCTGCGGACTTTGTGCCGTGGCCTGCCCAGCCGAAGCCATCACCATGACGGCCGGAGAGCGCAAGGCGGGCGAGGAGCACCTGTACCGCGAGGAGAAGTATGCCGTTACCTACGAGGTGAACATGCTGCGCTGCATCTTCTGCGGCCTCTGCGAGGAAGCCTGCCCGAAAGCCGCCATCTTCCTGCAGGACGACAAACTGGCCCCGGCCCGCTTCGAGCGCGACGAATTTATATATGGCAAAGACCGCCTGGTGGAGCCGCTGAAGACTACTGAAACAAAATAATCCGATGACAGAGAGCCTGTTCTATTTTCTTTCCTCGCTGACGCTGCTTTGCGCCCTGATGGTGGTGATTTCCAAAAACCCGGTACACAGCGTGCTGTTCCTGATCATCACGTTCTTTACCATCTCCGGCCATTATATCCTGCTGAATGCGCAGTTCCTGGCGGCGGTCAACATCATCGTATATGCCGGGGCTATCATGGTGCTCTTCCTGTTCGTGATTATGTTCCTGAACATGAGCAAGCAGACGGAGAGCCATGCAAAGGTGTCTGCCCTGAGCAAGATTGCGGGCGTTATTGCGGGAGGCTTGCTTTTTGTGGTAATGATCGCCGCGCTGAAAGACTCCGACATAGAAGGCTACAACCCCGACACCTACAACTCGCAGGTGGGCATGGTGGAGAACCTGGGCCAGGTGCTGTTCACGGAGTACCTGCTGCCTTTCGAGCTGGCGTCCGTGCTGTTTCTGGTAGCCATGGTGGGTGCCGTGATGCTGGGCAAGAAAGAAACTGGCGAGCGGCATTTCTAAAAGCGTTCAGTTTATATATAACCAGAAAGGCCAGCGCTTCTACAGCGCTGGCCTTTCTGGTTATATATGATTACATATGGCGTGATATGTTTTGCTTTCATCCTTCAGGCATCACCTCCGCTATCGCTGTTTCGGATTACAAATCCGGAAGAGCAGATAGTCCTTAAAAAACAAGTTTATATACCGCGACTCTTGCCATATATAAACTTGTCATATATAAATAAGGCCGGTGTTTCTAAAGTGCTGCGCCTTATATAGATACGATACTCAGTCCTACTCCTTCACCTCCAACTGGATCTCCAGCAATTCCGAGCCGCCCTGGTCATCATCCGACACCACCACGAGCTTGTACGCTCCGCCTTCACCGGCTGCCACCACCAGCGACTCCGCCTTTCCGGTATAGACGGAGCCGTCAGGGTTCATGAGCTGCACCGCAGGCACCCGCAGCGGGTTTGTGGCATCTGCGGCATAGGGCAAAGCGTTCAATTCAATCAGGCCCACCAGGCTTCCCAGCACCTCCCCGTCCTCAATGGCGTTAGGGGTGTTCTCTACCGAGGCAGTAAAGAACAGTTTGCCGCCGAAGGCGTAAGCGCCTGAAAACCCGGCCATATATCCCCCCAGCTCCGGGAGCGCAAAATGATAGACAGCAGCAGCCGGTATGTCTCCCTCACCCATCACAAAATCCTTGAAGCCTCTGGTAGGAAAGCGGAACAGCACCCCGGCGGCCGTGCCAAGCGCGCGCTGCATGATGTAGGTGTCGGTTTCGTCCATCGCAAAGCCTTCCAGGTTCAGTTCGCTGTCTGTCTTCATTCGCAGCACCCGTTTCAGAAACATGTAGAGCCGGGTAAAGTCCAGTTCCCGCACCTGCATGCCATCCGTCACGTTCACCACGAAAGCCCGGTTGCGCCTGTCGCTGGAGCCGGACCCGATCAGCAGCAGCATCTGGTCGCGGCCGTAGGTGAAATGCGCCATGGCCTCCAGGTCGGGCTTCAACGGTTTCGGAATGCGGCCCGTGGCAAAGTCAGCGGTGTCGAACAGCACATGCCGTTGGGCCAGCTTATACTGCGCATCCAGTTCGTACAGGTACGGGGAGTCATCCCCCACAACATAATAGGCGCTGTCGACCAGCTCAATGCCGGAGGCGGAGGGCAGATGCTCGTAAGTCAGCTTCTGCTGCACGGTGGCTTCTAATTGGATTTCTTTCATGCGGACTTCGGCGGTGGCCGCGTTCGAGGCGGCGGGTTGTTCAGTTTTGCAGGCGGTAAGCGCCAAAGAGGCAAGGCACACCGGCAAGATACACTTATAGTTCATACAGGGAGTTCGGTTCAGAATTACCCTTAACTACGGAAACCTGCCGCCGTTGGTATAAACCCATGGCCAAAGCGCGCTCCGCCGCAGGCAGAAAAGGCAGAAACAGGAGCCGGAATCCTACGCCGCCCGCCTAAAGAAGATTCAGATTATTTATGTTTATTTGAAAATAGGGGATAACTTTGCGCCTTAGTTTTAGCACAGCACTTAACCAGCCATACGTTCAGACCCACAGAAAATGAACCAGATACCTGAGGTTATCAGAACCATTCCACTTGAATATTACCTGTTTTTCAGCACCGCCCTTTTTGTTATCGGAGTCATCGGGGTGCTTACCCGCCGCAACGCCATCGTTATATTCATGTGCATCGAGCTGATGCTGAACGCTGTGAACATCCTGCTGACCTCCCTTTCCGCTTACCGCGCCGACGCCAGCGCCCAGGCCTTTGTGTTCTTTATCATGGCGGTGGCGGCAGCCGAGGTTTGCGTGGGCCTGGCCATTATCGTGATGACGTACCGTAACATCCGCTCCACGGACGTGCAACTGCTCAACTACCTGCGGTGGTAGCAGCCCCACAATTTATCACTCAACAGCATATATAAGACATATACAGATGCAAGAGATTGTAATGCCAAGTAGTAACCAAGCCATGGCACTGCTCTGTCTGCTCGTTCCGATGCTGCCTTTCCTGGGCTTTATCCTGAACGGCCTGGGCAACAGGAAACTGGCAAAAGGGCTGGTGAGCCTGGTAGGGTGCGGCACGGTGCTGGCCTCCTTCCTTATCTCCATCTACCTCTTCCTGGACTTCACGGCCAGCGGCGGCCGCGCCTACACCGTCGATTTCTACAACTGGATCTCGGTGAGCGATTTGCGCATCGGCTTCTCCTTCCTCATCGACCAGCTCACGCTGCTCATGATGCTGATGGTGACGGGCATCGGCTTTTTCATTCACCTGTACTCGGCCGGGTATATGAGCCACGACGAGAACTTCGGCAAGTTCTTCGCCTTCATCAACCTGTTCATGTTCTCGATGCTGCTGCTGGTAATGGGCTCCAACTACGTGATGATGTTTGTGGGCTGGGAAGGCGTGGGGCTCTGCTCCTACCTGCTGATCGGCTTCTGGAACAAGAACACCAGCTACAACAACGCCGCCAAGAAAGCCTTTATCATGAACCGCATCGGGGACCTGGGCTTCCTGCTGGGCATCTTCCTTATTTTTATCACCTTCGGCAGCGTGAGCTACCCGCAGGTGTTTGCCGAGGCGGCCCGCTACGCAGGCGGCATCGACTCGGGGGTGATGATTGCCATTACGATGCTGCTCTTTGTGGGCGCGATGGGCAAGAGCGCGCAGATTCCGCTGTTTACCTGGCTGCCCGACGCGATGGCGGGCCCGACGCCGGTTTCCGCGCTCATTCACGCCGCGACCATGGTGACGGCGGGTATCTATATGGTGGTGCGCTCGAACGTATTATATGTGCTGGCCCCTACCACCCTGGAGGTGATTGCCGTGGTGGGTGTGGCAACCGCATTGCTGGCCGCCACCATCGGCCTGGCGCAAAACGACATCAAGAAGGTGCTGGCTTACTCCACCGTGTCGCAGCTGGGCTATATGTTCCTGGCGCTGGGGGTGATGGCCTTTTCTTCTTCGCTGTTCCACGTGCTCACGCACGCCTTCTTCAAGGCGCTGCTGTTCCTGGGTGCCGGTTCTGTGATTCATGCCATGAGCAACGAGCAGGACATCCGCTATATGGGAGGCCTGCGCAAATATCTGCCCATCACGTTCCTCACCTTCCTCATCGGCACGCTGGCCATTGCCGGTATTCCGCCATTTGCAGGTTTCTTCTCAAAAGACGAACTTCTGGCGCACGTATATGAGCACAGCAAGCTGATGTGGGCGCTGGGCCTGCTGGCCTCCTTCATGACGTCCTTCTATATGTTCCGCCTCGTGTTCCTGACCTTCTTCGGAACGTTCCGGGGCACCGAGGAGCAGCGCCACCACCTGCACGAGTCCCCGGCTTCCATGACGATTCCGCTGATTGTGCTGGCTGTGCTGTCCACGGTGGGCGGCTTCCTGGGCATTCCGGCGGTGTTTGCCGAGAACAGCCATGTGTTGCAGAACTCCCTCTCGCCTATATATGGCTTTGCCCGCGTAGCCAACGCCGCTGCCATTGAGCCGCTGCACCTCGACCATGCCACGGAATATATGCTGATGGCCATTTCGGTGGCCGTGGCCGTGATAGCAGCCATCATCGCCTATGTGCTATATGTGAGCAAAAAGACGGTGCCTGCGCCGGAGGGCGAGCGCCTGTCGCCTGTTCATAACCTCATCTACCACAAATACTATATCGACGAGCTGTACAACGCCCTTATCGTGCGCCCGGTGATGTGGCTCTCCTCCGTTTTATACCGCTTCGTGGATACGGTGCTGGTGGACGGCATCGTGAACGGCTTCGGCAAATTCGCGACGCAGAGTGGCCGCACGCTACGCTACGCCCAGAGCGGGGTTATCGGATTTTATATACTCGTGATGGTGTGCAGCATCGTGCTGATTCTATTTTTAAACTTCTTTATCGGATAAGATTCTTAGAAGATGATTACAGCTCTCTTACTTTTCTGGCCTGCCTTAGCTGCACTGCTGGTGTTGCTCCTGAAAGGGCAGACTGCCAGAACGGTGGCTTTTGTGGCGGCACTTATCGAGTTTGCCATTTCGCTGGTGGCGCTGGCCGGGTTCAACACCGCCAGCGGAAGCATGCAGCATGCGCTCTCCTTCCCCTGGATTGAAAGCCTCGGCATCGGCTTCACCATCGGCATGGACGGCATCAGCATCCTGATGGTGCTGCTCACGACCTTCCTGGTTCCGCTCATCATCCTGTCCTCTTTTAAGCAGGAGTACAAAAACCCGAATGCTTTTTACGCCCTCATCCTGTTCATGCAGACGGGCCTGATCGGTGTTTTCGTGGCGCTGGATGCGTTCCTGTTCTATTTCTTCTGGGAGGTGGCCCTGGTGCCGATATACTTTATCGCGGCTATATGGGGCGGTACGAATCGGGTGCCGGTCACCATCAAGTTCTTTGTCTACACTATCCTGGGCTCGCTGTTCATGCTGGCGGCGTTTGTGTATCTCTACCTGCAGACGCCGGGCAGCCACTCCTCCGAAGTGTTTGAATTCTACAACCTGAACCTGTCGAGCGCGTCGCAGAGTTGGATCTTTTGGTTCCTGTTCATCGCCTTCGCCATCAAAATGCCGGTGTTCCCGTTCCATACCTGGCAACCCGACACCTATACCGAATCGCCAACGCAGGGCACCATGCTGCTGTCGGGCATCATGCTGAAGATGGGTATATACGGCGTGCTGCGCTGGCTGCTGCCGGTGGTGCCCTACGGCGTGAGCCAGTGGGCCGACCTGGTGCTGGCGCTGTCCATCATCGGGATTATATATGCCTCCGTCATCGCCATCCGCCAGAGCGACCTGAAGCGCCTGATTGCCTACTCCTCTATTGCACACGTGGGCCTGATTGCGGCGGGTATCTTCACGCTGAACGAGCGGGGCCTGCAGGGCGGGGTGATCCAGATGCTGAGCCACGGCATCAACGTGGTGGGCCTGTTCTTCGTCATCGACATCATCTTCCGCCGCACCAACACCCGCGAGATCACCAGCCTGGGCGGCATTACACAGCATGCCAAGGCGCTCTCTATCTTTTTTATGATTCTGATGCTGGGCTCCGTGGCGCTACCGCTCACCAACGGTTTTGTGGGCGAGTTCCTGCTGTTGTCCGGTGTGTTTCAGTACAACTACTGGCTCGGCGGCGTGGCCGGCCTGACTATTATCTTGGGCTCAGTCTATATGCTGCGTATGTTTCAGGGCGTGATGTTCGGCCCAACGGGGGCGGCGACGGAGATATTTGCCGAACTGACGATGAGTGAAAAGGCGGTGCTGATTCCGCTCGTGATCATGGTGTTCTGGATCGGCTTGTTCCCCAACACGTTCCTGAGCATCTCGGAGCCCGCCGTGGGTAACCTGCTGAACATCATTAACCGGTAGGCGGCACAGGAATTAGAAAAGAATTTAACAGGAAACACGACGACATGACTTCGATCATACTTCTTTCCCTCTTCGGCATCGTGAACCTCTTCATCGGTTTCGCGAACTCGAAAAGGATGCTGCTGCCACTGGCGCTGCTGTTCCTGGCGGTGGTGTTTGGCGCCAACCTGTTGAGCTGGAACGACACCCAGAGCTACTTCAGCAACATGATCACCATCGACAATTATTCGGTGGCGTTCACGGGCATCATGGTGCTCACCACGCTGCTGATGCTGCCCTTTTCGCAGCGCTACGTGGACGACCGGGACGATAACCTGGCCGAGTTCTACTCGCTGCTGCTGTTCTCGCTGGTGGGCGCCATCATGATGGTGAGCTTTGAGAACATGCTGATGCTGTTTGTGGGCGTCGAGATTCTCTCCATTGCCATGTACGTGCTGGCGGGCAGCGACAAAAAGAGCCTGCGCTCCAACGAAGCCGCCCTCAAGTACTTCCTGATGGGCTCCTTTTTCACCGGCATCCTGTTGTTCGGCATCGTGCTGATATATGGCGCGACCGGCACGTTCAACATCACCGAGATTGGCGCTGCCCAGGCAGCCACCGACGGTGTGATGAACGCCATGTTCCTGCTGGGCCTGCTGATGGTGATCATCGGCATCTCGTTTAAGATATCGGCTGCGCCGTTCCACTTCTGGGCGCCGGATGTATATGACGGCACCCCTACCTTCTTCACCTCGTTTATGTCGACGGTGGTGAAAACGGCGGGCGTGGCGGCATTTTACAAACTGATGGCGGCGGCTTTCGCGGCCTCCTACCCCAGCTGGTTCCCGACGCTGGTGGCCATCACGACGCTTACCCTGGTGGTGGGCAACGTGGGCGCACTGGTGCAGACGAGCGTGAAGCGCATGCTGGCCTACTCCAGTATCTCGCACGCGGGCTACCTGCTGATGGCCCTGGTCGCTTTCAACGAACAGTCTGATTCGTCCATCCTGTTTTACTCACTGGCTTATTCGGCTGCCACGGTGGTGGCCTTCGGGGTGCTGGGCATGGTGAAAAACCAGCGTGGCGGCGAGGTATACGAATCATTCAACGGGCTGGGCAGGACGAACCCGCTGCTGGCCTTTGCCATGACGGTGTCGATGTGCTCGCTGGGCGGGATTCCGCTGACGGCCGGTTTCTTTGCCAAGTTTTTCGTGTTCGCTGCTGTGCTGCAGGATGCCCATATGATGTGGCTCGTAATCGTCGCCGTGGTGCTGGCCGCTGTGGGTATCTACTATTACTTCCGTGTCGTGATTGCCATGTACCTGCACCCGGCAGAGAACCTCGCGCCAATCAAAGTGAACAGCTTTTCGGCCTTCATGCTCATCTTCATCACTGTACTGACGATTCTGCTGGGCGTAGCCCCGGCACTGGTGAGCGACATCCTCTAAGGAAGGTTATAAACCCTTACAGAAAGCGGCGGCTCCATCAGGGGCAGCCGCTTTTTTATATATAGCCCTGATAAAGTGCCGCACCTATATAAATTAACCATCTTCGCGCGCCGGGGGGCGCGAAGACGGTTCTGTCAAATAATTCATATTCCTATTTCCGATATGTTCTGTAACGGCTATCTATACCTGCAGCTTTCTTTTAACCTGTCATGTGCTGTAAGAAAAGCTCACCCTGGCCCCCAAACTGCGTACAATTGGTTAAAGAGTAGTTTGATTGATTGTTCAGGAAACTTACAAGACGATGAAAAAGACAGGAATGACAGCCTTTATGGCATTTGCATTGGCCACCCTTGCCGCCTGTGGCGACGGAGGCGCGAACACGGCGGCAGAGGAGATGGAAACGATAGACACAGAAGAAACGCCTACTGACGTTCAGCTGGATATAGAAGATGACTCTGCCGAGACACTGGACCCGGACACCGCCGTGTACCACGACATGACGCTGTGATTGAACCCAGGCTATATATAGCCGCTTACATATTTTAAGGAGACGTGCTCTTATATGCCTCACCCACCGGCTGCAGGATGCCATGTTTCCTGCTGCCGATGGGTGAGGTTAAATTTTCTTGCTGGCTGTATGGAAACCAGGCTTTATATAATGTGCTACGTTAGCGATGTGCTTTAAAGCTCCCTTACCCAAATGTTGCGGAAACTGATGGGTATGCTTTTGTCGCCGTGCGCCTGTAGCTTGATGGGGGAAGCCCCGTGCGGCTTGTAAGACGGCTTGCCGATATACTGCGTCGGGCCCAGTAACTCCACGTTGTTTTGCACCAGCACCCCGTTCAGCAGCACCGTTACGCGCGCAGGCGTTTCCACGGAGCCATCCGCCTTAAAGGTGGGCGCTTTCCAGAACACGTCATAGCTCTGCCACTCGCCCGGCTTTTTGGTAGGGTTGGCCAAAGGCACGAATTGCTTGTAAATGCTGCCAGCCATTCCGTTCACATAGGTTTTGTTGTCGTAGGAATCCAGCACCTGCAGTTCGTAGCCCGCGTCGCCTTTGCCCGTGGAGGCCAGGAAAATACCGCTGTTGCCCCGCGATTGCCCCTCCAGGTTGATGTTTTCAGGGATTTTCCACTCGATGTGCAGTTGGTAATCCTCAAATTCCTTCTTGGTCTCGATGTTGCCGGCTTCCTTGTTCACCGTCATCACTCCGTCCGCCACTTTCCACTGGGCGGGCTTGCTCCGGTCTGCCGTTGCTACCCACTGGTCCAGGTTCTTCCCATCAAAAAGGACCGTAGCATCTGACGGAGCCTCGATACGCGCCTCGCCTGGGGTTACTTTCTCAGGCACCGGCTCCCACACCTCCGTGTCTTCCGGCTTTGCTTTTTGCTGCGCCTGCACCATGAAAAAGCTGCCTGCCAGCAGCGTTGTCATTAAAATTTTAGATGTCATTTTAGGGTTGTTTATATATAATCTGTTTTTTACCTGTTTATGTATGCGCGCTATATATGGGTTACAGATAGGCGCGCTTTCAATGTTGAAATACCCTGAAGGAGCGCCTATATATATAGCCTATACGTTCCGCCCGTTTGTCACGCACTCGCGCAGTTGCTTTTCCGTGTAGGCCAGGTTATGCTCCCGCAGCACCTCCTCCGGCACGCCCTGCCACTGGTTGGGGCGGTTGCCCATATAGCCGATGTCCTTCACGCCCATCTCAGAGGTGTAGAAGCCGGTCGCCGTGAGGTTGCGCATTAGGCTAAAGAATGCCACCCCCTTTTTCATTTCCGGCGCCGCCTTCTCGGGGTAGGCAATGGCGTCCACCATCTCCAGTTGCTGCTTCTCCGTACACTCCCGGAAGGGGTTGTCGTAACGGTCCTGGCACTGGATGTCCAGCCATTTCAGGCCGTTGCGCATCGGCGTCTGGTTCTCGGGCTTGTCTTTCACGATAAACTCGATGAAGGCAGGCACGCCCGCCTCGGAGGCGCTTCCGCTCACGTCGTCCGCCGGGATAATGATATCCGCCAGCACCGTGATCGTGGCCATCTCCGGTTCTGTGAAGAAGGTCTTGGAGGTGATTTCCTTTAAATGGGCAATCTCTTCCGGCATGCGGCCCGGCAGGGCCGCAGACTCGGTAGGCGTCTCCAGTACCTGTGCGGCCTGCTCTTCGGTTTTGGTGTCGCCGCAGGATTCCAGCAGAAACGCCGAGGAAACGGTGCCCAGCACAATGGCCTTAAGTGATTCTCTTCTGTCCATATAGTTAAGCTTTAGCCTGTGAGGGCGCTTATAGATTTTGCTTTTTCATTTGGTCGATGATGTATTCCGAGGCCCGCATAGAGAGCGCCATGATGGTCCAGGTGATGTTCTTGTCGCCCTGCGAAACGAATTGCCCTCCGTCTACGCAGAAGAGCGTCTTGCTGTCGTGGGCCTGGCTCCATTTGTTCAGGGCCGATTTCTTTGGGTCGTTGCCCATGCGCACCGTGCCTGCCTCGTGTATGATTTTCCCGGGTGCCGCAAGGCCCCAGTTGTTATGCGGGCCAGCGTCGCCGCCCGAGGTGATGATGGCCCCCATCTCATGCAGAATCTCCTTGAACGTCTCGTTCATGTGCTTGGCCTGGTTGATCTCGTAGTCGGAGTACTTCACGTTGAAGCGCAGCACCGGAATGCCGTATTTGTCCACCACGTTCGGGTCTATCTCGCAATAGTTGCTCTCAAACGCGATGGCCTCGCCCCGGCCGGCCATGCCCACGCCTGCGCCGTACATAAAGCGGTAGTCTTCTTTCAGCGATTTGCCGTAGCCGCCCGCCTCCTTGGTGCTGCCATTCACCTGCAGCTTGCCGTTCATGTTCTCGACACCCCAGCCAAAGCCGTAGGCTGGCTGCTGCATGCCGCCCCAGTACTCTATATGATACCCCCTCGGGAAGTCGAGCTTTTTGTTATCCAGCCACCAGGGCGTGTAGACGTGCATGCCGCCCACACCGTCCTCGTTGTAGCGCTTGCGGCCCATCAGTTCGGGCAGCACGCCGCTCACAGAGGCGCCTGTGGAATCGTGCAGGTACTTGCCTACCACGTCGCTGGAGTTGGCAAGGCCATTGGCGTGGCGCCGCGACACCGAGTTGAGCAGCAGGCGGGCGCTCTCGCAGGCGCTTGCCGCCAGTATCACCACCCGGCCGTTTACCTGGTAATCCAGCATGTCTTTTTTGTTCACGTACGATACGCCCGTGGCCAGCCCCTCCGAGTTGGTGATCACCTCCCGCGCCATCGCGTTCGGAATCACGTCTACGTTTCCGGTTGCCACGGCAGGTTTCACCAGGCAGGAGCCGGCGGAGAAGTCGGCGTACACTTTGCAGCTGCGCCCGCACTGCGCGCAGTAGAAGCACTGCCCGCGCTCCTCGTTTATTTTTTCGGTGAGGATGGACAGGCGCGAGGGAATGACCGGAATGCCGATGCCCTGCGCCGCTTTCTGTATTTTCAGTTCGTGCAGGCGCGGCAGCGGCGGCGGCAGGAAAACACCATCCGGCTCGTCCTCCAGCCCTTCTTTGGTGCCGAACACGCCTATCAGCCTGTCCACTTTGTCATAGAAAGGCTTTACGTCATCGTAGCCGATGGGCCAGTCTTCGCCCAGCCCGTCAATGCTTCTGTGCTTGAAGTCCTTTGGCCCGAAGCGGAGGGATATCCGGCCCCAGTGGTTGGTTCTGCCGCCCAGCATGCGGGCACGCCACCAGTCCCACTCCGTTCCTTCAACCTTCGTGTAGGGCTCGCCGTCTATCTCCCAGCCCCAGTAGCAGCCGTCAAAATCGCCGAAAGGCCGGTACTTGGTGCTGGCCCCTCTCCTTGGCGACTCCCAGGGATTCTTCAGTTGCGCGGAGTCAGTGGCGGGGTCAAACATAGCGCCTGCCTCGAGCAGACATACTTTCAGGCCGGCTTTCGCCAGCACGTAAGCTGCCATACCGCCACCGGCGCCGGAGCCTACTATAACAGCATCGTATTTCTTGGGTTCTTCTTTGATTTGATAAGCAGCCATGCAGAATATGTGCGTAAGGGTTTGAGGGCGTGTACATAACAGAGCGGGCGGAGGCCGGAACTTGGCGCTTCAGGTGCTCCCGCTTCTTTGCCAAAATATTTGCCTCTGCTATGTTACAAATTTATCCGGTGAAGTGCAACGCGTTTGCCGTATTTCCCAGCGGTTATATGCCTCGCGCTAAAGCAAAGCAGGAAAAAGCAACAATATTTCAGGGGAGGCTGGGGAAGCAGGCGGCAACAAAAAAGCCCGCGACCATTTCAGTACGCGGGCTTTTTATATATGCTTGGGGCTATTGGAGAGAAGCTGCATCATCAACAGAAAGCACCTTCTTCATCCCATACCAACCGGGTTACATGCAGCAAGCAGCTAAACCGCTTATGGTAAGTCTTGTATCTTATGTCTCGTCAAAGGTTCAGCGTCATGATGATGCTTTCGCTGTAATCCACCTGGTCCTCGGGCGCTATATCCGGCTGCTTTCCTTCCACCCTGAAGCCAGCTTTCTGATATAGCCGCACCGCGCTTTTGTTGGCCCGCTCCACCTGCAGGCAAAGCACCTGCAGCTTGTGATTCTGCCGCGCCCACGCCACCGCCGCGCGCAACAGAATAGAACCCAGCCCCTTGTTCTGATACTCCTGCAGCAGGCCCATGGTTATCAGGCCCGACTGGTCTTCATACTCCTCCTCGCTGCCGGTCAGGTCGAGGTTGCCGATGACGTTTCCGTTGTGCAGGGCCAGCAGCAACAGGCTGTTCGGGTTCTGCCGCAGTTCCCGTATCCACTTCGCCTCGTCCGCCACCGTGCTCTCCAGTTCCTCAGGAGCCACAATCAGGTAGCGGCTCGTGAGCACGTATTCCCGCACGGTTTGCAGCAGGGCTTCCGAGTCGGTCACCTTGCCTTCTCTGATCAGGATCTTCTCCCCTGTTTTCAACTCATACTCCTGCGCTGCTACCTTCACCTGTCCGGATAAATCTATATATAAACCCACTACTCAACAGCATCCTGCCTATATGGCTGCGGCACGGCTCGCCACAAGTTAAACACGCATCTTATATGCCTTACGCCTTTTCCTGCGCTTAGTGCGGCAGGTGCTTCATGCGGATGTGCAGTTCGTCTAACTGCTCATTTGCAATTGGCGACGGGGCATCTATCATCACGTCGCGGCCCGAGTTGTTTTTCGGGAAGGCGATGAAGTCGCGGATAGAGTCTGCGCCACCAAACAGCGAGCAGAGCCTGTCGAAGCCGAAGGCAATGCCCCCGTGCGGCGGCGCCCCATACTCAAAGGCGTTCATCAGGAAGCCGAACTGCGCCTCTGCCTCTGCGCGGGAGAAGCCCAGCAGCCGGAACATCTGCTCCTGCAGCCTGCGGTCGTGGATCCGGATAGAGCCGCCGCCCACTTCCACCCCGTTTATCACCATGTCGTAGGCGTTGGCGCGGATGTCGCCGGGGCGGTCATCGATCAGGGGCAGGTCTTCTGGCTTCGGAGAGGTGAACGGGTGGTGCATGGCATGGTAGCGCTGCGTGGCCGCATCCCACTCCAGCAGCGGGAAGTCCACCACCCACAGCGGCGAGAACACGTTCTTGTCGCGCAGGCCGAGGCGCTCGCCCATCTCCAGGCGAAGCTCGCTCAGGGCTTTGCGGGTTTTGTCGGCTCCGCCGGCCAGTATCAGCAGCAGGTCGCCGGGGCGGGCGTCAAAGGCCGCGCCCCATGCCGCCAGGTCTTCTGCCGTAAAAAATTTATCTACCGACGATTTGATGCTGCCATCCTCCGCCACGCGGGCATATACCAGACCCGTGGCCCCTATCTGCGGGCGCTTCACAAAATCTGTCAGTTCGTCGAGTTGCTTGCGGGTATAGCTGGCCGCGCCTCTCGCGTTGATACCGACCACCAGTTCTGCATTATCAAATACCGGAAAGCCCTTGTGCCGGGCCAGCGCGTTCAGTTCCACGAAGTGCATATCGAAACGGGTATCCGGTTTGTCGGAGCCGTAGAGCCGCATGGCGTCGGCGTAGGTCATGCGCGGCAGCTTCTCGATCTGGATGCCCATCACTGCCGAGAACATGTGCCTGATGAAGCCTTCGAAAACTTTCAGGATGTCTTCCTGCGTCACAAACGACATCTCGCAGTCTATCTGCGTGAACTCCGGCTGGCGGTCGGCGCGCAGGTCTTCGTCGCGGAAGCACTTCACAATCTGAAAGTACTTGTCGAAGCCAGCCACCATCAGCAACTGCTTGAACGTCTGCGGAGACTGTGGCAGCGCGTAAAACTCACCCGGGTTCATGCGGCTCGGCACCACGAAGTCGCGGGCCCCTTCCGGTGTGGATTTGATCAGCACCGGTGTCTCCACCTCTATGAAATAATGGCTATCGAGGTAATGGCGGGCTTCGCGCATCATGCGGTGGCGCAGTTCAAGGTTGCGGCGCACCGGGGCGCGGCGCAGGTCCAGGTAGCGGTACTTCATGCGCAGGTCGTCGCCGCCGTCGGTTTCGTCCTCAATCAGGAACGGCGGCAGCTTGGAGGGGTTCAGCACTTCCAGCTTCGAGACTTTCACCTCTATCTCGCCCGTGGGGATTTTCTCGTTCTTGGAGAAGCGCTCGATCACTTTGCCGGTTGCCCGCATCACAAACTCGCGGCCCAGGTTACGCGCCTGCTCCACAATGGCCGGTGGCGTAATGCCCTCCTCAAAAGAAAGCTGCGTGATGCCGTAGCGGTCGCGGAGGTCGACCCAGACCATACCGCCTTTGTCGCGCACGCGCTGCACCCATCCGGTTAAAACAACGTCTTCGTGTATGTTATGGAGGCGGAGTTCGCCGCAAGTGTGTGTTCTGAGCATGGCTTCAATGAGTGTGTCTGTATCTGCAAAGGTAACAATTTGTAAGTTTCGGAGAGGCAGGTGCGAAAAAGATGTTAGTCGAGCATCCGGCGCATGGCCGCCACGTCGTTCACCTGGGCGGCATAGATGCCCATCGAAATCATCCTGGCGATATAGGCGTTGGACTTGCCGCCGAACAGCACCACCTCCAGCCCCTGCTGCTTCGCCTCCTGCACCTGCCCGTGGCTTACCTTGCCGCCATGGGCACATATGCCCTGAAAGCTGTGGGCCAGCACCGTCTGCTGTGCCTGCCCGAAGTCACTGCCCGCATCAATCATCAATATGGCATCGGGCTCCACCTGGCGGAAGGCCTCCAGGAAATCGGCATTTGGGGAGATAAAAACGAGCTTCTGCAGCGGGTATCTGTATTGCCGCAGCAGCGCCAGCAGCGTGCGGGCATATATGGCGTGGCGCGAGGCGTCGTGGTTGCGCAGGTCGAGGTGCAGGTACGGCGGCTCCGGGTAGGTGCGGAACAGTTGCAGGAGCTCTTCCAGGGTCATGATTCCCTCGTTGTGGAACAGGTCATACGGGAAGCCGCCTTTGTAGGCCAGCCCCGCCACCTCCGAGGCTGGCAGGTTCTCGATGGTGTCCGGCTCCGGCCACACCGTCATCGAGGCAAGCGTCACGTCGTGGTACAGAATGGGCACACCGTCTTTGCTCAGTTGCACGTCCACCTCCACGCCGTCTGCCCCGTTTTCCATGGCTTTTATGATAGAGGCCCTGCTGTTGGGCGGCAAAAAGTTAACAGGGTTCAGCGGGGAAAAGAAGCCTGAGCCAGCGTGGCCTATCAGCAGCACATCGGCATCGGCGTAGAGGGAGGCGAAGTAAAATTCGCGGCAGCCATATATGGCCAGCCCCGCCGCGCCCAGCACGAGCAGTAATTTGGGGAGGAGTTGTAAGCGTCGCTTTCTGACCGTCTTCACAGGATGCAGGATGCTTTGCATTCAATTTAAAAGTCCAAGGTAACACCAATTCTTTTATTTCCCCTTAAATTTGGGCAGCACTACAGCCGCCGCATGCAAAGTCATACGAAAACAACTACCGGGCCCGCCGCCGAAACTCTCCTCCCCGGTACCACCCACAGCCGTTACCTGGTGCCGCTTTCCTTCATCCTGCTGCTGGCCCTGCTTATCCGCATGGCGGCGGCCTTCTTCTCCAAAGGGTTTGCTTTCAGCGACGATCATTTCGACGTGATCACGATTGCGCAGGGCTGGCTCGACGGGCTGCCGCTGTGGCTGAACGAGCCGACGCCGCCCTACCACAGCATGCTGTACGTGCTGGTGCATTACGCCATCTTATATATACTGGAGGCAATGGGCGTCTATAGCCCGGAAACAAAAATGACGGTGGTGCGGGTGCTGCATGGACTGTACTCGCTGCTGGTGGTGTACTTTGGCTACAAGCTGACAGAGCGCCTGTCTAACACGCAAAACGCGCGGCTGGTGGGCCTGATGCTGGCGCTGGTGTGGTTCATGCCGTTTATGAGCGTGCGCAACCTGGTAGAGATGGTGTGCATCCCGCCATACCTGGCCGCCTTTTACCTGATGGTGAAGCAGGAGCAGGCCGACCGGAGGCGGGTGATGCCCTATATATGGGCGGGCGCTTTGTTCGCCCTCGCCTTTACCATCCGCTACCACGCGGTGCTGTTCGGGGCGGGGGCAGGGCTGGTGCTGCTCTACCGCCGCCAGTGGCGCGAAGCGGGCGCTGTGCTGCTGGGTTTCGCCGTGGCCGCCTTTCTGGTGCAGGGCGTCATCGACATCATCTTCTTCGATTACCCTTTCCACTCCATCGTAGCGTACTTTATATATAACTCCGAGAACGCCACAAACTACAGCACCGGCCCTGTTTACCGCTTTGCCCTGACGGTGCTCGGTTTCCTGGTGCCGCCCGTGAGTGTGTTCCTGGTGCTGGGCTATGCCCGCACCGCGCGGCTGGCTCCCACGCTTTTCTGGGGCGGCCTGATCTTTTTCGTGGCGCACTCGCTCTTCCCGAACAAGCAGGAGCGCTTCATTCTCCCCCTGCTCCCGCTGGTCATGATACTGGGCGTGATCGGGTGGCGGCAGTTTGTGCAGACTTCCGCGTTCTGGCACCGCCGCCGCAGGCTGCTGGCGTTCTGCTGGGTCTTCTTTTGGGTGCTGAACATAGCGGCTGCGGTGGGGATGGCCTTTACCTATACCAAAAAGAGCCGCGTGGCCCCGCTGGTGTACCTGTCAGAGAAGCCGGGCCTGGATGGCGTGGTGCTGGAGTTCGGCAACCACAGCGTAAAAAAGCCGCCGCTCTTTTACCTGGGCCACATGAGCGCCGAGTACGACAGGTATATAATGGATAAGGACATGGTGTGGGAGGAGTACCTGCAGGGTCGGACACAGCTGCCGGCGGATTTTGTAATGGCCTATACCCTGAACGAAGACAAGGCGCCGCAACAGTTGCAGCAGGAAATCACCGCCTCGCCCTACAAGCCGGACTACGTCATCGTGGTGGGCACCGACGATATGGAGGAGCGCATGGCGCGGCTGCACAGCCTGTTCCCGAACCTGAGACTGGAGCACACCATCACGCCCTCGTTATACGACCGTCTGCTGCACTTCCTGAACCCGCGCGTACACAAAGACGAGCATGTGCAGCTTTACCAGGTGCTGCCGTAGCCGCACTACCGCGTGAAAGTGTATATATAGTTGACAGAGAAATTCCAGAGGAAGACCAGCACCACCGCCACGAACTTGGCGATATAGAAGCTGAGCCGGGCGCGCTCCGTGAGCAGGTACACGATGAGGTTGTTGAGCAGCAGCCCGACCGCCGCCACGAAAAGAAACTTTGAGAACTGCCAGCCAATCCCGGGATCCAGACTGTGGAAGGTCCAGGTGCGGTTGAGGTAGTAGTTGCTGCCGCTGGCCAGCAGGAAGCCCAGGCTGTTGGCGATGTACTTGTTCCAGCGCAGTTGCTCCTTGGCAATATAGGTAACGCCGAAGTCCAGCAATAGGCCTGATAAGCCCACCACGCCAAATTTAAGAAACTTAAAGAAGAGGCTCTGCAGGCTTTCATTCATTCGCTCTGGCGTTACGCTTACCGACTGGGCCCAGCCACGGGGCACTGTTTGTTTCAGCGGAAGCAGCAAAAGTAGCAGACTTTGGCCATGCAACCAATTTTTCGCGGCGGGCACCATCCAGGCAGCCGCAAGTGGCGCCGTATTGGGGTAAGCTTGCTGGCACCATCGGGGAAAGTCTCCTGCACATGAAATATATTTCGGGGTGGCACACCAGAACAGCCCAGCTGCGCGTTATAGCCTAAGTGGTGGCTGACGGGGCGCTGTATATAGGCGGTTCGAATAATTTATCACTCGGCCCCTGTTATCCTGAGAGAATACTGGTAGAGGGGAAATTAAGCTTTTACGGCTTGCCGAAAGGTTCTCCGGATCAGGTTCATGACTCAGAACTTGCAGGGTTACAAAAATTTAAGCTAATTTTGACCCAATGCTTATAAAGACATTGCCGTGAGCGTTAAGCCCCCGGCGATAGGGCGCTCTTGTTTAAAGGGGGGAGCGCCCTTCCGATCCAAACAACCAAAGTGACGTTAACAAAGAAGCCGCACCTGCTGGGTGTGGCTTCTTTCATTTATATATGCCGGAGGCTTTATTTGAACAGGCCGCCCAGCTTTCCGCCAAGCCCTTTGGACACGGCGTCCTTAAGGCCGCCGCCCAGCAGGCTGCCCATAATGTCGGACTGGCCCATGCCCTCGGAAGTTACCTTGCCCGAGAGCTTGTTCATGATGAAGGTCATCACAAACGGTGCCACCTGGCTGGCCACGGAGGCCGGGATGCCCAGTTTGGTGGTCAGGTCGCCTACATACCGCTGGATGGCGCTGTTGACGGTGGCGCTCTGGGCGGCCGCCTTGTTGCCTTTCAGCACATCCATGATGTCGCCGAAATCGCCGCTGCCGGCGCGGGTCTTCATCTCGTCCCCCAGGTCGTCCTTGGCCAGGTCCACCGATTGGTTCGCTTTCTGCGGATCTAAATTAAACTTGCTTTGCAACTCGCCAGTCAGCTGCCCTTTTACACTGTTCATGATGTTTTCAAGCATGGTGTTAGTTTTTTGAATGGTATAATATTGATTGAAATTCCCCGAGAGGCACTAAGCGCGCAGCACGGCAACTCGCTGTTCCTGCTTCCATAGGAATACATTCCTGCTGCTGTCATCAGCACGCAAGCTTTGCGTGTGACTCTATCGCCACACACTCTATAACGGCAACCGGCCCCAGAGGATGCTGCAGATGCAATGACGGGGCGCCGAACTTCGTTAGAGACTTTGGCAGAGAAATTGCATCATTTGTGGCTAAGGCAACTATGCCCGCCATTTTTATAACTTTGCCTTCCGAAACACATGAATATGCGCTATATAGCTTTTTTAGGAGTTCTTTTCCTGGCAGGGGTGGCCTTTGCCCAGCCTAAACTGAAGAAGGTGCAGATTACCAAGGAGCTCAGCGTCATGCTGCCGCAGGATTTTACGCCCCTGCCCATCGAGGAAATTGCCCGTGAGTATCCGGCGTCTGTCGAGCCGCTGGCCGTATATACCAGCCCGAACGGCCAGGTCGACTTCAGCGTGACGCAGAAGCCCACGCAGTTCAGGCAGCAGGACCTGGATATGCTGCGCGAGTTTTACAAGGCCAACCTGCTGGAGACTTTCAGCAAAATAGACTTTATCCGGCAGGAGGTGACCCAGGTGAAAGGCAAGGATTTTATCGTGTTCGAGTTTGTGTCGACGGTGGCGGATGAGCGCGGCGTCACGAACCTGGCACCGGTGAAGAAGTACAGCATTGTGCAGTATACCATTGCCGGAGACCAGCTGCTGATCTTCACCCTGCACGTCCCTTTTATGATGAAGAACGACTGGCAGCAGCCGGCCCGCGAAATCATGAGCTCCATCGCCCTCAAGAAAAACTGAGGTTCATATATAACCCGCACATGCCTTGGGAAGCCTCTCCTTTTCCGGGGGGGCTTTTTGATTCTGTGCCCGCAGTGCCTTAACTTTGATAGGCTTGGTTATATGACTTCAGCCATATAACCTTCCTTCTTATATATAGCAGCCCGCAAATTCATGCGGGCTCCACCTGAGAGACTTGCCATGGCCACAGACTTCCTATCCATCTACAGCGACGACCACTTTATGCAGCAGGCCTACACGCAGGCAAAACAGGCCTACGCCGAAGGCGAGGTGCCCATCGGTGCAGTCATCGTCGCCAATAACCGCATCATCGCCAAGGCCTATAACCAGACCGAGAAACTGAACGACGTGACGGCGCACGCCGAGATGCTGGCCTTTACGGCCGCCGCCGAGTACCTGGGCAACAAATACCTCCACGACTGCACCCTGTACGTGACCGTGGAGCCCTGTGTGATGTGCGCCGGCGCCAGCTTCTGGGCGCAGCTCAAGCGGGTGGTGTTCGGAACATCTGAGCCCAAGCGCGGTTATAGACGTGTAGGGAATCTGCTGCACCCCAAAACAGAGATGGTGAGCGGCATCATGGCGCAGGAGTGCGCCGACCTGATGGCCGCTTTCTTTGCGGCTAAAAGAAATTAACTAACTTTGAGACCAAGCCGTACACCTTTAACAAGTGTACTGACATCATTTTTCAACCTATAACTATTATAAAACTATGGCTTTCGAACTTCCGAAACTACCTTACGCGTACGACGCCCTGGAGCCGCACATCGATGCGCGCACTATGGAAATCCATCATACCAAGCACCACCAAGCCTATACCACCAACCTGAACAACGCCATCAAGGGCACTGAGCTGGAGAACAAGTCCATCGAGGAGATCCTGCGGAACGTGGATGGCAACACGGCTGTCCGCAACAACGGCGGCGGCTACTACAACCACAACCTGTTTTGGACCATCCTTTCGCCGAACGGCGGCGGGAAGCCCTCCGGCGAGCTGGCCGATGCCATCGACAGCGCCTTCGGCTCGTTTGACGCCTTCAAGGAGGAATTCAACAAGGCAGCGGCCACGCGCTTCGGCTCCGGCTGGGCCTGGCTGTGCGTAGACGGCGGCAAGCTGACGATTTGCTCCACTGCCAATCAGGACTCGCCCATCATGAACGTGGACCAGGCCTGTGACGGACAGCCGATCCTGGGCCTTGACGTGTGGGAGCACGCTTATTACCTGAACTACCAGAACCGCCGCCCGGACTACATCAATGCTTTCTGGAACGTTGTGAACTGGGAGGAGGTAACGCGCCGCTACAACGAAGCGAAGTAATCTTCAAACACTATATATAAAAGCCAAAAGCCCCGGTCCTATAGGACTGGGGCTTTTGGCTTTTATATATACTTATTATGACCCTAAACATATATCAGTAAAATAAGCATCAAAATATATAAAAACCTGCATACGGTTATTAGTTTTACAGCCGTTTATCAGTAGTTGTAGCATCATTAAAATCTCCTTCGGCATCACATGCTTTTTAATTCACTTGATTTCCTTGTCTTTTTCCCGACGGTTGCAGCACTCTACTTCCTGCTGCCCTACCGTCTCCGGTGGGTGCTGCTGCTCATTGCCAGCTATACCTTCTACATGTTCTGGCGGGTGGACTACGCCATCATCCTGGTCATCTCCACCCTGATTGACTACGTGTGCAGCCGGATGATGGACAGGTACGCAGAATCAGAAAGGGCAAAGCGCAAGCCCTGGCTTTGGCTGAGCCTGCTTTCCAACCTGGGCATCTTGTTTACTTTCAAGTATTATAATTTCTTTAACGAGGCCGCTGCCGACCTTGCGCGTTTGCTGGACGTGCCGTACGCGGCACCCGCCTTTGAGCTGCTGCTGCCCATGGGCATCTCGTTTTACACCTTCCAGACGATGAGCTACACCATTGATGTGTATTATGGCAGGATAAAGGCGGAGAAGCACCTGGGCATCTTTGCCCTGTTTGTCACCTTCTTCCCGCAGCTGGTGGCCGGGCCGATTGAGCGGGCAGGGAACCTGCTGGGCCAGCTGAAGGAGAAGCATGACTTCAATTACCAGAATGCAGCTAATGGCCTCAAATTGATGGCCTGGGGCTTGTTCAAGAAAATCGTTATTGCCGATCGCCTTGCGGTGATGGTAAACCATGTGTACAATAACCCGACAGATTATGAGGGCATTCCGCTCATCATCGGCACCGTTTTCTTCGCTTTCCAGATTTACTGCGACTTCTCGGGTTACTCTGACATCGCCATCGGGGCGGCGCAGGTGATGGGCTTTCGGCTGATGGAGAACTTCCGCAGGCCCTACTTCTCCAAGTCCATCCGGGAATTCTGGGCGCGCTGGCACATCTCGCTCTCCACCTGGTTCCGCGACTATTTATATATCCCCCTGGGCGGCAATCGCGTGGTGAAGTGGCGCTGGTACTACAACCTGTTTATCGTGTTCCTGGTGAGCGGGATATGGCACGGGGCCAACTGGACTTTCGTGGTGTGGGGGGCGTTGCATGGGTTTTACTTGGTGTTTGCGGAGCTGACGAAGAGAAGACGCAACGCAGCCGTGGACGCCCTCGGGCTGGCTGGCCGGCCACAGACCTACAAGGTCGCCCAGATAGGCACCACATTCGCCCTGGTTTGCCTGGCATGGGTGTTTTTCAGAGCAAACACAATCGGAGACGCCTGGTATATAACAACGCACCTTTTTAGCGGACTGGCAGAAACTGCACAGGCCATCGTAACAAACGAAGACGGCGCACGGGGCAATCTGCTTTACCTGGGGCAAAGCAGAGAAATCTTCACGATAGGTTTGCTGGCCATTTTGGTGCTCATGCTGGTGGAACTTGCGCAGCGGAGCGGGAGCCTGCGCCTTGCGATTTCCAGCTATCCCTTCCCGGTGCGCGTGGCAGCTTATAACATCCTCATCGCTTCAATCCTGCTGTTTGGCAGTTTCTCCGAATCAGAATTTATATACTTTCAGTTTTAAGATGAAAAAGTTATTCTTCTTCAGAGGGTTTATCGTAATCGCGACAACATTTATCTTCTATTCCCTCGTCTCATTCCTTTACCTGGGCGTGCTGCCTACAGAGTCGAATAGCTTCAGAAACTGGATCCCCAACCTGTTGAACACCGCTGGTGGCTATGGCTATACCCTGTTGCGGTTAAATGAGGCAGAAAAAGCGACTGACGTGGACATGCTTTTTATCGGGTCGTCTCAGGTAAACAGGGGCTTTGACGTGCGCATTTTTGAAAAAAACGGCCTGGAGGCCTTCAACCTGGGCACATCCGCCCAAACCCTCTTTAATTCCTATTACCTGTTAAAGGAGTACCTGCCAACCCTCAAACCTGAGTATGTGGTGCTGGATCTTTATTGGGGGGTGGCAAAGAACGATGGCATAGAGCCTGCTATTGATATACTATCTAATTCGGACCTGGATCAGAGCACACTTCAAATGGTGCTTGACCTGGAAAACGGAACAGTTTACAACAGTCTGTTCGCAGCCTATATTACGAGGCTGCAAACTCCGCTCCATGAAATCAGGCAGCAGAAATTCGAGGAGTTCAGATACGTTTCCGGCGGCTACACAGAGTCGCTCTCAACTCAGAATGAACTGGATAAGGAAGAGCTTGCGGATATAGAGTATCAGAAAGCCACGATTCATGACCTTCAGCTAGCGTACCTGCAAAAGATCATCAGGCTCTGTAAATCCCACAACAAGAAGCTGATATTTGTCATGACCCCCGTTACAAAGGAGTATAAGCGCAAGGTAGTAAACTACAGCAGCTATACGAGCACTATCGCCAGAATCGCCAGGGAGAACAACATTCCTTACTTCGACTACAACGAGCGGAAAGAACTTTCCCTCATATCCTCTACCGACTTCTCAGACATGAACCACTTATCCCAGAGCGGGGCTGAGAAGTTCGATAAATTATTTATAAGCGATTTAAAATCTTCAGGCATCCTGAACCACAGCTTGACCATCCAGCCTAAGCAGGACAAACAGCCCTATGCCCCGCTATAAGCGGATGAGCCGGGAAGTGGTATCGCGCCGCTACAACTAAGCGAAGTAATCTTCAAACACTATATATAGAAATCAAAAGCCCCGGTCCTATAGGACCGGGGCTTTTGATTTCTATATATGAACTCGCAGCGTCCGAAGGTCCTGCGAGTGTCTGGTAATCAGCAACAAACGCTCGCAGGAGCTGCGAGTCATATATAAACAAACCTATTCCGCCAGCGCCGTAGCGTCGTGTCTGGCTTTGTAGGAGGCGACGCCGGCATCCAGGAAGTTGACAAAGTTCTCCACATCCAGATCGTAGGCTATGGGCTTCACCAGCACATTCTCCTGGGCGTCCATCAGCACGTAGTAGGGCTGCGCGTTCACGTTAAACTTCGTAATCTGGTAGTCTGCGTTTTGCTTGCCGATGGTTTTCTTCTCCTTGCTGTCGTAGGCGCTGGTGTACCACTCCGCCTCCGGCAGCTCGGTTTTGTCATCCACGTACAGCGCGACGATCACATAATTTTCGCGCAGGCGCTGCAGCACTGCCGGGTCCGACCACACGTTGGCCTCCATCTCGCGGCAGTTCACACAGCCGTGGCCGGTGAAGTCGATGAAGATAGGCTTGCCCTGCTGGGCCGCGCAGGCCTTTGCCTGCTCCAGGTCGAAGTAGCCCTGCAGCCCGTGCGGCAACTCAAATATGTCGCCATACTTCGGCTCCCCGCACAACTGATCTGCCCCGGCTGTTGCGCCGCCTCCGCCCGCATTCTGGCGGATGATGCTGTTCAGGTCAAAGTCGTGGGTAGACTGCGGCGGCAGGTAGCCTGCCAGCGCCTTCAGCGGCGCCCCGAACATACCCGGTATCAGGTACAGCACAAAGCCGAAGGTGGCGATGGCCAGGAAGAGGCGCGGCACGCTGATATAGGGCAGGTCCGAGTCGTGGGAGAATTTAAGCTTGCCCAGCAGGTAAAAGCCCATCAGCGTGAAAATCACGATCCAGAGCGCTATATATACCTCCCGGTCCAGAATACCCCAGTGGTACACCTGGTCGGCCACGCTGAGGAACTTGAGCGCCAGTGCCAGTTCAATGAACCCGAGCACCACCTTTACAGAATTGAGCCAGCCACCGGACCTGGGCAGGCTGCTCAGCCACGACGGGAAGACGGCAAAAAGGGTAAACGGCAGAGCGAACGCCAGCGAGAAGCCGAACATGCCCGCCACCGGGCGTATGGTCTCGCCTCCGGCCGATGCCACCAGAATGCTTCCCACAATGGGGCCGGTGCAGGAAAAGGACACCAGCGCCAGCGTAAAAGCCATGAAAAAGACGCCCGCCCAGCCGCCTTTGTCGGCCTGCGCGTCTACTTTGGTGAGCCACGAACTGGGCAGCGTAATCTCGAACATGCCGAAGAACGACATGGCAAAGAGCAGGAAAATGGCGAAGAACAGCAGGTTCGGCAGCCAGTGCGTGCTGATGAAGTTGGCCCCGTCGGCCCCGAAAAGCTTGGCCACCACCGTACCGATGAGGGTATAGATGGCGATGATAGAAAGGCCATATACCAGCGCCTTCAGCACTGCCTGCCCTTTGCTGCCGCTGCTGCCGGTGAAAAAACTCACTGTCATGGGCACCATCGGGAACACGCAGGGCGTGAGCAGCGCCACCAGCCCCGAGCCGAAGGCCACCAGCATAAACGCCCACAGGCTGTCCTGCCCTGTCATGGGCTCTGACGCCGGAACTGTGGCCGAAAACGTTTCAGTAGCCGCCCCCTCGGTTGTGCCCGGCTGCTGCGCAAAGGCCGAGGAAAGTGCTTCCGTTCCACTGGTATCCTCGGCGGTCATGTCCTGAAACGCGGCAACGGTGTCCCGAACGGGCTGTTGCGGGGCGGCCGACTTGGTTTTCGCGGGCGCTTTGTCTGCGGGCTTGGCGGCAGGTGTAGCAGCGGCCGTAACGGCTATCTGCTGGCTCGTGAAGGCAAAGGTATCGTCGAAGGGGATGCACTGGCCGGTCACGTCGGTACACACCTGGTACTCGTAGCCGCCCTTTACCTGCAGGTCGGGCTGCAGCACGCGGATTTTCTGCCGGAACTGCGCCGTGCCGGTAAAGTAGGTGTACTCCCCCTCCCATATATCGTCGTATTTTTTCTTGGGGTTGACGGGCTGAACATCGCCTACCAACTCGTAAGACGGGTGCTTCTGAAAGGAGAACTCCGTAACCATCGGCCCCAGGTCGGGGTCAAAGTCCGAGGAGTAGAGGTACCAGTCCTTGTCAATCTTCGCGTTGAAGATGAGGTCCACTTCCTCCCCCACCGCCACCTGCTTTTTAGAAACATCGTAGCTCCAGGAGGCGGGCTTCAGCACCTGCGCCTGCGCCAGCAATGCCACCAGGCAGAGCAGCCAGGTGGCGAGTAGTTTTGATCTCATGTTATAGCTGTCAATCATATATAGCCTGGCTCCTTATATATACTGGTGGAGGCGGTTGCAACCAGCGCGCCTTAGGTCTTGCCTCGTACAAAAATAGGCATTTTTGCCCTCACCCGGCACCTCCATTTACAGGTGCCCGCATAAACAACACGCAAACCTTCCTTAACGTTGCCTGCACCGCCACATAATACCTCCGGAGCGGCTCAATCTTTTATCAGTCTCAAATAAGGATTGCCCTCTTGCCAGGTTCTGCGGATTATTTTTTGTTTCTGCAGTGCAATTCATTTTACAGTAAAACAACCCCAAAAGCTTATACAGAGCACTTTATGCATATATATGCAATTTAAGTGCAATAAATTGCCATGAATCAAGTGCAACTTTTAATAAATATTCAACAAATTTTATATAATCCTATAACTATAATTAAACATTTTCCGTTGAACATGCTATATGAATCGCCGTTTACCACTTAATATTCAAGTTACACCCTTTAATCTGTAGGGTCTACGTAATAAAAGCGGCAAAAAGGCAACCTTTTATATGAAATGAAAAAATATCTTGCAATATTTACATAACACAACGCGCCAAACCACCACTTTTACCACCCTTTAACACATTAGATATGGATACGACCTTACAGAGCTATGTTGACTTCACCCTCCGGACTGAATGCGGCAAAACGTTTGAGAATGTATTCAAAGCCATTAAGCTGATGCGTGACGAGCAGCACAACTTCCACGTCATCTACCGGACTTTTTCGGATGAGTATATCTACTCCTTCTGCAACCCCTTCCAGGACGACATGATTTCGAATGTCTACAGAATCATCTCTGAGCCGGAGGCGAAGCGGATATTTCAGCACCGCCTGTCTCAGGACAACGCCCGCGAGTTGTTTACCACCGCCCAGGCGTCCTATACGCAGTTGCGCTCCTGATTTTCGTTGCATGTCTGAAAACAAAAAGGTGCTTCGCGGCACCTTTTTGTTTTACCGGCGTCCGGGCGCTGGCTATATATAAAAAAACCCCATCCTCTGCCCGCTACGGGCATTTCCGGAATGTTTTAGCGGCAACGGCTTGTACTCTTGCGCCAAAAGCGCGTATTTTAGTTAATTTTACACCTTTGCTGCTACATCACAGCAAATGCTCCCTATGGCGTTAGACATCCTGTTAACCATATTCCTGGTATTTCTGAACGGTTTCTTTGTTGCGGCTGAGTTTGCCATCGTCAAGGTGCGCTCCTCGCAGATAGAATTGCGTGCGCAGGCAGGCAATACCATGGCCCGGATGGCGCAGAACATGCTCACCCACCTCGACGCCTACCTCTCGGCCACGCAGCTGGGCATCACGCTCGCCTCCCTGGGCCTGGGCTGGATTGGCGAGAGCGTGGTGTCCCAGATTGTGATCAACGTGATGGGGTTCTTTGGTTTTGGGGGAAGCGAGGAGCTGGCGCACAAGATAGCCCTGCCCATATCCTTTGCCATCATCACGGTGCTGCACATCGTGTTCGGCGAGCTAGCCCCGAAGTCGCTGGCCATCCAGCGCTCCGAGTCCACGGCCCTGGCCATCGCCTTTCCGCTCCGGTTCTTTTATATCATTTTCAAGCCGTTTATATGGCTGCTGAACGGTTTGGCCAACATGGTGCTGCGCGCGCTGGGAATCCAGGCAGTGCATGGCGCGGAGGTACACTCGGCCGAGGAGCTCCGGCTCCTGTTTGAGCAAAGCGTGGAGAGCGGCGCCATCCAGGACGCGCACCACCAGCTGATTGAGAACGTGTTCGAGTTTAACGAGCGGATGGTGAAGCAGATACTCGTGCCGCGCACCAAGATGGTGGCCGTGGACGTGAATGTGTCGGAGCACGAGCTGATGGAGCTCATCTTCAATGAGGGCTACTCGCGCCTGCCCGTTTACAACGGCAACATCGACAACATCGTCGGCATCCTGTACGTGAAGGACATCCTGAGCATCGTGCGCCGGGGCGAGCCCATCGTGATTGAGCAGCTCATGCGCCCTGCCTATTTTGTGCCGGAGACCAAGAAAATAAACCTGCTGCTGAAACAGTTCCAGCGCCGCCACATGCACATGGCCGTGGCCACCGACGAGTTCGGCGGCGTGTCGGGCATCGTCACCATCGAGGACATCATCGAGGAACTGGTGGGCGAGATACAGGACGAGTACGACGAGGAAGTGCCCATTGTGGAGAAAGTCGGCGATTTCGACTACAAGGTGAGCGGCTCGGCCACCATCTCCGACGCCAACGATTTCCTGCCCTACCCGCTGCCCGAAGGTGAAGACTACGAAACAGTGGGCGGCCTGCTGAACGTGATATATGGCCAGATACCCGAAAACCTGAACGAGGTGACAGACTTTAACGAGTACGAGGTGCGGGTGCTGGAGAAATCAGAGCGGCGCGTGGAGTGGGTGCTGCTGAAGGTGCGCCAGGAAGTGCTGCAGGGAGAGGAGGACAACTAATGAAACGCCATGAAAGCCTTGCCCCTATCTCGCGCCAGCACCAGGAGGGACTGCTGGCCGCCCGGCTGCTGCAACACGGCGCGCCGCCGTTCAAAGGCATGCCCACCACGCCCCCCGGCAAGCGCGACCATATCCTGGGCCTGCTGCAGCGGCACCTGAAGCCGCATTTCAAACTGGAGGAGGAGACTGTTTTCGCGCTGTCCGCCTCCCTTTCAGAGGATCTGCGCCGCCAAACAGAGGAATTGCAGGCGGAGCACCGGCAACTGGAGGCACTGATACTGGCGCTGCCCCGAATCGCTGAAGACCTGCTGCCCGACAAGCTGCACGAGGCGGGGAAACTCCTGGAGCAGCACATCCGGAAAGAAGAGCGTGTATTTTTTGAGCAGGTGCAGGGCGATATGACAGAGCAGGAGCTACAGCAGTTGCAGGAAATGGTGGCCCTGCACATGCATTGATTCTTACCCTCTGCCCGTAAACCAGCTGCTGTACAGCACGTAGTTGTCTGCTGTTTTCGCCAGCCCCTCCACCTGCTCCGGGCTCAGTTGCTTCACCTTTTTGGCCGGGATGCCCGCATATATATAACCCGCTTCACACACGGTGTTTTCCAGCACAATAGCCCCCGCCGCCACGATGCAGTTTTGCTGCACCACCGCATTGTCCATCACGATGGCCCCCATCCCAATCAGCACATTGTCCTCCACGGTGCAGCCATGCACAATGGCATTGTGCCCCACCGACACGTTGCTGCCAATGGTAGTGGCGGCTTTTTGGTAAGTGCAATGAATCACGGCGCCATCCTGTATGTTGGTTTTGTCGCCGATACGGATGCTGTTCACATCCCCCCGAATCACCGCGTTGAACCACACCGAGCACTCATTGCCCAAAATCACGTCGCCCACAATCGTGGCGTTCTCGGCTATATAGCAATCGCGCCCCATCTGCGGCTTCACGCCTTTTACCGGTAGTATAACTGGCATATTGTTGAATTTTGAATAAATTTGAATGGCTTGATTATGAAATGGCTAAATTGTTGATTGTTGATTGTTTATATATAAGCTGCTCTTAACGGCTCCTGCAGCTACCCATATTCTTCTATCTAATTCATGAATCAACCATTTAACAATTAAGCCATAAAGCCTTCAACAATCAACAACCAACCATCAAACCAGCCGCTTCCAGGTGCCTTTCATGTAGTTGTATTTGAGGGTGCTGGGCAGGGCCTTCCAGAAATATTTGTTCACCTCCACCGCGAAGCTGGGCTGCATATAGCAGTTGATGGTGCAGCCTTCGCATTCCGGCAGCCGCCCCTCCAGCCGCTTCAGCTCCTCCACCTCCCCTGATTTGTAGAGCGCATAGAGTTGTCCGTTGATGAGGTAGCTTTTGGTGCCGAGGTGGTAGCAGGGCAGCACCAGTTCGTTTTCGGGCGAGATGACCAGCGTGGTGCTGGCGGCCTTGCAAACCGGGTCGGCTGTATGGTTGCCGCCGTCGCGGCGCAGCTGCAGAAAGCCCTCGTTCATATACACGCTTTTGCGCTTCCCAAAGGCGGTCAGGTAATCCAGTTCTTCCTCCGTCAGTTGCTCGCCGGTTTCCACGGTGTTGTACTCAAACGCCGGGTTGATGATGAGCAGCAGCTTGTTCGGGAGAATAATCTTCTGGTACACCTCCTCCAACTGGTGCAGGTTGCTCCGGAACACCGTGAACAGGATGTCCGGCCGCTCCCCCAGCGCCTTCGCCACCTGAATCGACTCCATCACAAAATCATAGCAGGCCACGCCACGTCCCTTGTCGTGCTCGTCCTTGTCTGAAGAGTCCAGTGAGAAGTGCAGCATATCGATTTTGCCCTTCAGCCGCTCGGCCAGTTTGGGGTAGAGCATGCCGTTGGTGGTGAGCGTGGTGATAAAGCCCATGTCGTGCGCCAGGCCCAGCATCTGGTCTATCTGGCGATGCAGCAGCGGCTCACCGCCCGTAAAGTCTATCACCTGCACACCCAGCCGCTTCAGGTCGCGGAGGTTCTGCGCCACGTCCTCCAGCGTGATATAGGGCGAGGGCTTTTCCCAGATATCGCAGAACGAGCACTTTGCGTTACAGCGGTAGGTAACGTAATAGTTGCAGAGCACAGGTTTGGAGGTCAGGCGCATTCTTGAGTCTTATAAAATCAAAATTAGGGATTATGCCCGGGAAATAAAGGGGGAACCTGCTTTCGCCTGTCTCAACCCCAATTTATATATAGATACGAAACAAAGCCGTAAAAAATGAAAAGACAGAATATCTCCTCCGGGGCGGTGTGGGAAGACCAGATAGGCTACAGCCGCGCCGTGCGCATGGGCAACACCATTGAGGTTTCCGGTACCACCGCCACCGAAGGCGACCACGTAATCGGCAAAGGCGACGCCTATGAGCAGGCCATATATGCCCTCCGCAAAATAGAGCAGGCGCTGGCGCAGGCCGGGGCCTCGCTGCAGGATGTGGTGCGCACCCGCATCTATATGACCGACATCAGCCAGTGGCAGGAAGTGGGCCGCGCGCACGGGGAGTTCTTCCGGGATATAAAACCGGCCTCCACCATGGTGCAGGTCAGCGCCCTCATCCACCCCGACCACCTCGTGGAAATCGAGGCCACCGCCGTCCTGCCCGCCTCCACCTGAAAAAGTTTTGCACTCCCTCAGCTATATATAAATGCTGCTTGAGCCGGATACCCCTCCCCCTCGTCTCCCTTAAAAGCCGAAAGCCCACACGCCCTGCGGGATGGTTTTTGCCGTATAATACCAATTCTTGTTCGCAGCCGTTATGAGTAGGCAAACAAACATAGACTTAAACGATAACAGATATGAGGAGAATCGTGCTATTGATGGCATTTGTGGCGACGAGCGTGGCTGCAAAGGCGCAGATACAGGCGGGTGTGAAAGCAGGTTTGAGCACCGCTAACGTGGAGATTCAGGAAGTCCGCAACGACCCGTGGCAGTATGCCAAAGCCGAGAACGTGACCGGCTACCATGCCGGTGCCTTTGTGCGGCTGCAGTTTGGAGGCGTTTTTCTGCAACCGGAGGCCATCCTGACCTCTACGGGCGGCAAGGTGGAGATTTCGAGCGCCGACGATACCATGCCGGTGCATGTGGAGGACATCAAATTCAACCGCCTGGATATCCCGCTGCTGGTAGGCTATAATTTCGGCAACGTGTTCCGGGTGCAGGCCGGGCCGGTTGCCTCGTCCCTGCTCAGCGCCCGGCGCGAGGGACAGGATATAAAGGAATATATGAACAACTCGGACTGGGGCCTGCAGGCTGGCGTGGGTGTGGACATTGGCAGCATCACCGCCGATGTGCGCTACGAGCGCATCAACCGCCAACTGACCAACCCCACGCAGCAATCGGGCATGGAGTTCAACAACCAGCAGTTTATCGTGAGCCTGGGTTATAAGCTGCTCAGGTAACGCTGCTTTCTTATGGGAAGGCCGCCGGAATATACATTCCGGCGGCCTTCCCATATATAGGATATATGAGGCGACCTCAGCCTAGCACCCATATATAACCAGAGGCCTTTTTGTCTCCGACGATGTAACTCCTCGCCGGAACTTTACCTGAAAAACGCTAACTTAGCCCCAACACCCCTTACAAAGCATGATACCAGCCCTACGCCCCGGCGACCGCATCGCCATTGTTGCCACTGCCCGAAGAATTACGTTTCCTGAAATAGAGTTGGCGGTGCGCACCTTCGAAAGCTGGGGGCTGGAGGTGGTGCTGGGCGAGACGATTGGCGCCAGCTACAACTATTTTGCAGGCGATGACGCCCTCCGCCTGCAGGACCTGCAAAAGGCGTTGGACGACGAAAGCATCAAAGCCATTGTGTGCGCGCGCGGCGGCTACGGCACCACCCGCATCATCGACCAGGTTGATTTCACGCGTTTCAGGAAACACCCCAAGTGGCTCGTGGGCTTCAGCGATGTCACCACCCTGCACAGCCATGTCCATACCCTGGGCATCGAAAGCATACACGCCATCATGCCGCTGCTTTTCCCCCAGGCGGGCACTGCGGATTCTATTGAGACGCTGCGCAAAGTCTTGTTCGGCGCGGAGCTTATTTATACCGTGGCACCCCACCGCTTCAACCGCACCGGCACGGCGCAGGGGCAACTGATAGGCGGAAACCTCTCACTGCTCGGCTCCCTCATAGGCACCCGCTCCGATAGCAGCACCGCTGGCAAGATTCTTTTTCTCGAAGACCTGGACGAGTACCTCTACCACATCGACCGCATGCTGGTACACCTCGACCGCAGCGGCAAACTGGAGAAACTGGCGGGTTTGGTTGTGGGCGATATGAGCGACATGAAGGATACTGCTGTTCCGTTTGGCAAAACGGCTTATGAAATCATTCTGGAGCACACGGGCAAATACAACTACCCGGTGTGCTACGGCTTTCCGGTAGGGCACGAGCCGCTGAACCTGGCCCTGGTCTGCGGCCGCGAAGCAAAGCTGGAGGTGCAGCCGGAGGGCGTCAGCATGCGTTATATAGCTGCAGACAACGCCGTTTCCGCTTCCCTTTAACATCCCGTGCCGGAGTTCATTCTCCGCTCTTAATCCTATATGATTTATATATAACCTTTCTGTTTCAACTGCTTTCGGGCCGCTGCCTGCGGGCAACAATATGTTTTCTGTGGCAGTATAAAGCCGAAATGCCGCCGCAAAAGCTACTACCCATCTAAATGCCCTTTACGTTTTCGCACCCTGCCCTTGTTTTGCCTGTGTATGCCGTTTTCAGGCGCTGGACCTCTCTGACAGGATTGGTGGCAGGCAGCCTGGCCCCGGACTTCGAGAAGTTCATCCGCATGTCGGCTAACGACCCCTACAGCCACACCTGGCGCAGCATTTTCTACTTCAACCTGCCCGTCGGGCTGCTGATTGCCTTTATCTTCCACCTCATCGTGCGCGACGCCCTCATCAACAACCTGCCCGGCTTTTTACGCAGGCGTCTCGCGGGGTTCAGGCACCAGGACTGGGTCGGCTACTTTAAGAAACACTACCTCATCGTCATTCTCTCCGTTTTGCTTGGCGCTGCCTCCCATATATTCTGGGACAGCTTTACCCACAAGGGGGGCCGCGGGGCCAACTTGCTGCCCTTCATGCTGGGCCACGTATATGTTTCAGGCGAGAAGTTCTCTGCTTTCTACATCATGCAGCGCCTCAGTTCGCTGGTGGGGGCGTATGTGGTGCTATATGTTATTATCCGGATGCCGGCAGCCCCGCCGCTGCCCGTTTGCCGCAGCGTCGCCCCCTACTGGCTGGCTGTCAGCGCCGTGGCTGTTACCGTTGCAGGCCTGCAGCTTTGGCTCGGGGAATACATCAGCAGAGATCTCATCTACATCTATATCGCGGCTGTGCTTGTGGGCCTGGTGGCGGCCCCGCTCGTCCTGAGAAAGCTAGGGCTTCGGCAGTATACATAGCTACCCCGCCTGGTCTGTTCCCTTCTGCCGTACATCCTGATAATAGTTGCAGAAACCGTTGAGCACGCACTGCCCGCACCTGGGGCTGTAGAACGTGCAGATGCGCTGGCCGTGCCAGAACAGGTGCTTATGGAAGTTGAAAAGCTCGGTAGCATCCGGGGGGAGCATCTTCAACAGGAGCTCGTGGGCTTTGTTGGCGGTCACCCTGGCCCCAATCAACCCTACCCGCTGGCTCACCCGGAACACGTGCGTATCGACGGGCAGCACCGGCTTTTTGAAGTTGAAGAGCAGGAGCAGCGTGGCGGTTTTCAGGCCGACGCCGGGCAGGCGCGTGAGCCAGGCCATGGCCTCCTCCACCGGCATCTCCTGCAGGAAACCGATGCTGATCTCGCCGCGCTCCTCCTTAATCATCCGCAGCGCCTGCTGTATCTGCGGCGCCTTCTGGCCGGGGTAGCGGGTGGTCCTGATGGCGTCCGCCAGTGCGTCCGGGTCCGCATGCAGCACCCCCTCCCAGTCGCCAAAGCGCTCCAGCATGGTATAGTAGGCCTTTTCCTCATCGGCGTGGTTGGTGCGGTGCGAGAGCATGGTTGAGATCAGCTCGTGCATGGGGCTGCGGCGGCTGTCGAGGGTCAGCCGTTTGTAAGCCTCGTTCAGCAACTGGTGGGTCAGCAGCGTTTTCTCCTGCGGCGGCAGCGTGTGGGCATCCATGGGCGGCGTGTCTTACAGCTTTCCTATACGGCGGCGCGGGCGCCTCCGTTAGCTGCAGGGGCGGGCATTTCAGGCAGCAATTATCCGAAATTTGCATCCTACAGGCCTTCATTTTGCCATACATGCACTAATCGACAGAAATTATAACTATATGCAAAACTATTTTAAAGGTTTCCCGCTATATGCTTTAGTCAATATGGTATTGTCCTGCTGACACTTTTTAGGAACCCGTATGCAGATAAAATTTTTAGGGACAGGAGGCGCGTTTGACACCGATTACCGAAACTCAGCCGCCTTGCTGGAGTTCAGAGACATCCATATACTGATCGACTGTGGCTTCACAGTGTTCCCGACGCTGGTAGAGAAAGGCCTTGTACGGAAGGTGGGGTACATCCTCCTCACGCACCTGCACAACGACCACTGCGGCAGCCTCGCTAACCTGCTCCTGTACAAGCATATCATCGAGAAGAGCCCCCGGCCCATTATTCTTTACCCATCCGAGCAGTTCAGGCAGCAGGTATACCAGTTTCTGCAGATACAGGTGAAGGACCCGGAGAAATACGTGGAGTTCGTGCCGCTGGAGCAGGTGGAGGGCATTACGCCCATCGACACTTATGGGCAGCACGCGGAGGGGATGCAAAGCTACGCCTACATCTTCGACAACGATACCCGCATCGTGTACTCCGGCGACCTGGGCAGGCCCGAGGGGCTGTTTGAGCGCCTGGAGCGGCTGCCCGAGAAGAGAACCTGTGTTTTCCACGACATCACCTTCTCGGCCGACAACACCGGCCATACCTACTACAAGAAGCTGCTGCCCTATATGAGCGGCATCACCATGTTCGGCTACCACTGCGACCCTACCAAAAGCCCCGACGACAATCCCATCCGGCTCGTGTTCTACGAAAAGGCCCTGATGGCCTGAGACTAAATTGTTCGCCCAGATACCATACCTTCGGGCAGCACTGTACACGGCCCCCTGCGACAGCTGGCATATAAATCTATATATGCCCTGATATGGCCTGCGCGCACCGAAACTATATATCCTTTTTGTGGTTATTGCAGCGGAACAAGAGCTTCTGAAAGAGGCACCCACAAAGCATGACCGCGCCCCGCGCCACTAACCCCTCTTACCTGCGCCAGCCGCTGCACCTGCTGTACAGCGTGCTGTTTGCCGCCTTCTGGGTATATACCGGCCTCACCACGCCGGATTTAGAAAACTGGCTGATGGAGAACACGCTCACGCTCTCGCTTATCATCTTTCTGACAGCTTTTTACAACATCTTCCGCTTCTCCGACACCAGCTACACCCTTATTTTCCTGTTCCTGCTGCTGCACGTGTATGGCAGCCAGCACCAATATGCCGACAACCCGTTTGGCGAATGGCTAAAAGACCAACTGGACCTGCAGCGCAACCACTACGACCGCCTGGTGCATTTTGGCTTCGGCCTGCTGCTGGCATACCCCCTGCACGAGGTGCTGGCTCACGCCCTCGGCAAGAGAAATGTTTTAAGCTACCTGCTGCCTGTGGAGTTCATTCTCTCGCTCAGCGCGCTGTACGAGGTGGTGGAGTGGCTGGTGGCCGATGTGGCATATGAGGGCGCCGCGCAGGGCACGGCCTTTCTTGGGATGCAGGGCGATATATGGGACGCGCAGAAAGACATTGCGCTGGCCTTGCTTGGCGGTATGCTTGCCATGGGTGCAGCGTTCGCGCTGCGGAAGAAGTAGCAGCATCTGCTGCCAGCCCCGCCGTTGCCAGTAAGCGCCTCTACAGCCAGTAAATCCAGGATGCGATTGCAGCCACTAATATAGCCATGATCAGCACGCTCAGCAGTGCAGTGAATCCCCTTTTTCATTTTGATGAATGCCCATACAACGCGCCATAGCTACAGCTGCTTCTTTATATATAGGCTAAACTGGCAGTATAAAAAACCAGCCGCACCTTTGGGCGCGGCTGGCATATATTTAAAACTGTTATCTTTTTATAACTCGCCTTTCTCAGCGGCTTTCTTCATTTTCTCGTTCGCGAAGATGGCGATCTCCACACGGCGGTTCTGCTGACGGCCGGCTTCGGTCGAGTTGTCTGCAATCGGTTGCTCGGCAGCGTAGCCCTGGGTCGTCATACGGCTCCGGTCTACGCCCATGGAGGCGGCATAATCGGCTACGGCCTGCGCACGGCGCTCCGAGAGCGGCTGGTTGATGGCTGGCGAACCCGTGTTGTCTGTGTGGCCTTCAATCAGGATGTTGGTATCAGGATACTTCTTCAGCGTCTCGGCCAACTTGGCAATCTCAGTTTCGGCACTTGGCTGCAGTTGTGCAGAGTTCGTGTTGAACAGGATGCCGGAGTCGAAGGTGATCTTAATGCCTTCCCCCACACGCTCCACCTCGGCGTTCTCCAGGTCGCGGCGCAGTTCCTCGGCCTGCTTGTCCATGCGGCGCCCAATGATGGCACCCGTGGTGCCGCCCACCGCGGCCCCGATAATAGCGCCTGCGGCCGTGTTACCCGCCACCCGGCCGATAACGCCGCCTACCACGGCACCGGAGCCCGCACCGATGATGCCGCCTTTCGCGGTTTTGCTCATGCCACGGTCGTTGCCGGAGCTTGTGCCTGCCTGCTGGCCTGTTGTACACGAGGTGGAGAGCAGGCTCAGAATAGCAAATATGGAGAGATAAATTCTTAAGTTTTTCATGGTTTTAGTCATAAGTAAGTTTTACGAACCCAAAAGCTCTGTGGTACATACTCCTATAATTTCAAAATGTTTTATTTACAGGAGCCCCATACTCCTGTTACGTGCCGATGCAAATAAGCGCCCGCCTATGCTGCCTGGAGACTAACACGTCATATACTCTATACTATATACTTAAACGTCAGCAATATTTTCAGGTTGTAGCCGCGCCTAAGCTAGACCGTGACGGAAGCAGGCGTCGTAAAAAAGGCGCCTGCCGGTTCACACCCGCAGACGCCGCTTTAATAGAACAGGAATTTATTTTACTCCTGTATCTCGCCGCTTTCAGCAGCCTGTTTCAGTTCCTCGTTCGCCACGATAATGATTTCCACGCGGCGGTTCTGCTGGCGTCCTTCTGCCGTGCTGTTGTCTGCAATGGGCTGGTCGTAGCTGTAGCCTTTGGCCTGCAGGCGCGAACCGTCCACACCCAGGCTGCGGGCGTAGGCGGCCACGGCCTCTGCGCGGCGCTCCGACAGCTTCTGGTTCAGCTCGTAAGAGCCGGTGTTGTCGGTGTGGCCTTCAATGATCACGTTGGTGCCGTCGTACTCTTTCAGCGTCTGGGCCAGTTTCTGCACATCGCTTTTGGCGCTTGGGCTCAGCTCGGCAGAGTTCACCTTGAAGAGAATACCGGAGTCGAAGTTTACGCGAATAGCCTCGCCCACACGCTCTACCTTCGCGTTCTCCATCGATTTCTCAAGCTCCTCAGCCTGCTTGTCCATGCGCCGCCCGATGATGGCACCGGTGGCACCGCCTACCGCCGCGCCCACGATGGCGCCCGCCGCCGTGTTGCCCAGCCTGTTCCCGATAAGGCCGCCTATCACGGCGCCGCCACCGGCCCCGATCAGTCCACCCTTGGTGGTCTTCTTCATGCCCGGCTTGTCCGCTCCCGTATCATCGGTTTTGGCTTGCGTCGTTGTTTCTGTATTGCCTGAGCCTGCCACAGGTGCCGTGGTCTGGCACGAGGAGAAAAGCACGGTAACGGCTAAAAGCGAGCTCAGGGATAAGTTTCTTAGTTTCATGGTCTTGTCTGTAAATTTTCGCAATATAGGTTTTGGTGATACTGTTTATATGGTGTTTCTGTCTGTTGTGCTGCCTGCACGCCTCACTGTTTGCAACTCTTATGCCAAAACGCAGGGAAGGCGCGTTTATATATTCTGCTGGCCATATATCTTTCCTGCTTTATCCTTAACCTCATGGCTTCCAGCCATATAAAATTACAGGCTCGCATTGATCATATAGGCATATAAAAGGCGTGGCCTGCTGCCGGCAGCAGGCCACGCCTTTTATATGGAACCGCGTACTCAGGAGGCTTTGGTGGAGGCTGCCAGCTTTTTGGGTTGCTCACGCTTTGGCGCCTCTGCCGGCATCACCATCGCCAGCAGGTCTGTCAGCTTCTGCTTCAGCGCCTTGCGGTCCACGATAAAGTCGAGGAAGCCATGCTCCAGCACAAACTCCGCGCTCTGGAAGTCCTTGGGCAGGTCCTTGCCAATCGTCTCGCGGATAACGCGCGGACCGGCGAAGCCGATCAGGGCGCCCGGCTCGGAGATATTAAAGTCGCCCAGCATCGCATATGAGGCGGTCACGCCGCCGGTGGTGGGGTCGGTGAGCAGCGATATATAGGGCAGGCGGTCTTCTGACAGCAGCGCCAGCTTTGCCGACGTTTTCGCCATCTGCATCAGCGAAAAACCGGCCTCCATCATGCGGGCGCCGCCCGATTTGGAGATCATCAGGAAAGGCGTGCGGGCCTCGCGGGCATGGTCGATGGCGCGGGCAATCTTCTCGCCTACCACCGAGCCCATCGAGCCGCCGATAAAGGCGAAGTCCATACAGGCGATGGTGATGTCCTGGCCGTTCATTTTGCCGTAGGCTGTCCGTACGGCGTCTTTCAGGCCTGTCTTTTTCTCTGTGGCGGCAATGCGCTGCGGGTACGGCTTGGAATCCACGAAGTGGAGCGGGTCGCCGGAGGTCAGGTTATCGTCCATCTCCGTGTACTTGTTGTCGTCGAACAGGATGGCAAAATACTCCTCCGAGCCAATCCGGTCGTGGTAGTCGCACTTCACGCAGGTGTTCAGGTTTTTGCGGTGCTCGGCCATGCTGGTCACTGCTTTGCACTCCGGGCACTTATACCACAACCCGTCCGGCGTCTCCTTTTTCTCTTCTGTGGGGGTGTGTATTCCTTTCTCGACTCTTTTAAACCAAGGCATCATAGACAAAAGCGTGCTAGCCGCACTTTTAAATTTGGGTGTATGCTTTGCCGGGCAGCAAGGCATCTATAAACGCACTACCTGCCCCGTACATCCCCTAAAAGAGGTGCCGGAAAGGCAGGCCACAAAAATATGTAATTATCCGCAGTTGTGCTACAAATTACGCGACTGTAATCTCGCTGGCCAGGTACACGTCCTGCACGGCGTTCAGCAGCTCCACGCCGTCGGCAAACGCCCGCTGGAACGCCCGCCGCCCCAGAATCAGGCCCATACCGCCCGCCCGCTTGTTGATGACCGCCGTGCGCACCGACTGCTGCAGGTCGGTATCGCCCTGCGACTCGCCGCCGGAGTTGATGAGCCCCGCGCGGCCCATATAGCAGTTGGCCACCTGATAGCGGCACAGGTCAACCGGATGGTCTGTGCTCAGCTCGGTGTACATCCGCTTGTCTGATTTGGAGAAGCCGATGGCGGTGAAGCCGCCGTTCGTTTCGGGCAGTTTCTGCTTGATGATGTCGGCCTGGATGGTGACACCCAGGTGGTTGGCCTGCCCGGTAAGGTCGGCGGCCACATGGTAATCGGTGCCGTCTTTTTTGAAGGCGCTGTTGCGGGTGTAGCACCACAGGATAGTGGCCATGCCCAGCTGGTGCGCCCGCTCGAATGCCTCTGCCACCTCCAGGATCTGCCGCGACGACTCCTCCGAGCCGAAGTAGATGGTGGCCCCCACGGCCACTGCGCCCAGGTTCCAGGCCTCCTCCACCGAGCCAAACATAATCTGGTTGTATTTAGTGGGGTAGGTCAGCAGCTCGTTGTGGTTTATCTTGACGATGAAAGGAATCTTGTGCGCGTACTTTCTCGACACCATGGCCAGGTTGCCGAAGGTGGTGGCCACGGCGTTGCAGCCGCCCTCCAGGGCCAGCTCCAGTATATTTTCCGGATCGAAGTAGATGGGGTTCGGGGCAAACGAGGCGCCCGCCGTGTGCTCGATGTCCTGGTCTATGGGCAGAATGGATATATAGCCAGTACCCGCCAGGCGGCCGTGGCTGTAGAGCTGCTGCAGGTTGCGCAGCACCTGCGGACTCCTGTTAGTCTGCGCAAAAACCCTGTCCACGAAGTCTGGGCCGGGCAGGTGCAGTTGCGCCCTCGGGAAAGTTTTGCTCTCGTGCTGCAGCAGGCTCTCCGCATCAGCACCAAGCAGCGAGACAATGTCTTTGTAGGTCATATGCCTTACGTTTTGGTGATGGGATATGATTTCCTGTTTACGAGTCTGCAGGGAATTCAGGCGAAAGGCGCGGCCGTAGCGGGATAACAGGGCGCGCTGCCGCAGGTGCCGTTGGGCTGCTCGGTTAGCGGCGACTACATATTAACGGGGTTTCTAAAACATACTGCCTCTCGCTGATGGCTATATGAACCGAGCTGGCCGGGAGGGCCCCAGGCTATATATCGGTTTAGAAAATGGCAATGGCCGTACACGCTACAGCCCTATATGCCTATATATAAGAAGAGCGTCCCGCAGTGCAGCGGGACGCTCTTCTTATATATAGGCATAAATTATATAGGCTCAGACGCCGGTTACTCGTTATATATAACATGCAGCAGCGTCTGCCCCACCGCCTTCAGCGTATTTTTGCTGATTACGTCCATGTTGTCGGAGTGGCGGTGATGGTACGGCCCGAAGTAATCGTCCGGGTTGCTCATGTTATACTCAATAATGTCGATCATGCGGATGCCGCCGAGCTTGTTCACGTAGTAGTGGTCGTCGATAATGGCCGGGGCATTCTCGTATTTAAAGTAATCGGAGTAGCCGATGCTGTTTCCGGCCTTCCACACTTTGCTCACTATCGGGCGTGCATACTGCATGGAGTGGCCCTCGCGTGCAAAGCGGGCGTTTTCGGCGCCCACCATATCCAGCAGTATGCCGTAGTTGGCCCTGTAATTGGGCACATGCTTGTTCTTGCTCCAGTACTGCGAGCCCAGCGCCCAGGTGTCCTGCTGGTAAGGCAGGTCGCTGTTGTCCGGCTGCCCGTAATCCTCTCCGTCAAAGAAGACCATATCCACGCCCACGCCCGGCTTTTTCTCCGCCTCGTGCAGCGTTCTGGCAATTTCCAGCAGCACGCCCACACCGCTGCCGCCGTCGTTGGCCCCGTCTATCGGCTCATCCTTCTTCGTTTCGTCTTTGTCGGCGAAGGGGCGGGTGTCCCAATGGGCTGCCAGTAGCACCCGGTTAGCGGCGCCAGGGTTAAAAGAGGCGATGATGTTGCGCAGGTTCAGGGTGGTGCCGTCGTAGGCCTTCGCCTGAAACTTCTGCTCTGTCACCTCCGCGCCGTATTCCTTCAGCTTTTGTACTATCCACTCTCCAGTGGCGTAATGAGCCGCCGTGTTCGGCACGCGCGGCCCGAAAGCCACCTGTTTTGCCACAAAGGCGTAGGCCGAGTCGGCGTTAAAGGCGGGTGCCTGCACCGTCTCCTTCTGCTCCTCTGCCTGCGACTGTTGCGCGCCGCCCTTCTCTGCCGAGTCGCACCCGTAAAAGAAGAGGGAGCAGCACAGGAGCAGTGTCAGCATATTCAATCTATTCTTCATAAGCCCAGTCAATTCCTGTTTTCAGGTCTTTGATCGTGATGCCCTGCTTCTTCAGCTCGGCCCGGATCACGTCTACCTTGTCGTAATTTTTAGTTTCTTTGGCCTCTTTGTAAAACTGCAGCACCAGGTCCAGCATCTCCCCCAGGTCGCCCACCGGCTCTTCCTGCAGCCCCAGCACGTTCAGCACCAGCTCCTGGTAAGTGCTCCGGACGGTGTCGAAGGTGCCGCGCGACAGCTGCTCCATCCTGATCTGCCCCAGGTTCAAACTGTTGATCTTCTTCAGCAGGTTGAACAGCGCGGCGATGGTGCGGGCGGTGTTCAGGTCGTCGTTCATACCCCGGTAGCAGTCCTCCGCCAGCTTCAGCAACTCTTCGTTCAGTTTGGCGTCCGGCTCCGCCGGTTCCTCCGGGTACTTCAGCTTCTTCAGTATGCCCAGGCCGTTCATCAGCCTGGTGTAGCCTTTGCGGGCCGCCTGCAGCGCCTCGTTGCTGAAGTCGAGGGTGCTGCGGTAGTGCGCCTGCAGGATAAAGAAGCGCACCGTCATCGGCGTATAGGCCTGCTCCAGCATCTCGTGGTTGCCGCTGAACAGCTCGCTCAGGTTAATGAAGTTGCCCAGCGACTTTCCCATCTTCTGGCCACCCACCGTGATCATGTTGTTGTGTATCCAGTAGCGGGCGGCGTCGGTGTGGCTGTTGCTGGCCTGGCTCTGGGCAATCTCGCACTCGTGGTGCGGGAACATCAGGTCCAGCCCGCCCCCGTGTATATCAAAGGTTGTGCCCAAATACTTGCGGCTCATGGCCGAGCACTCCAGGTGCCACCCCGGAAAACCCTCGCCCCACGGCGAGGGCCAGCGCATGATGTGCGCCGGGGAGGCCTTCTTCCAGAGGGCGAAATCTACGGGCGAGCGCTTTTCCTCCTGCCCCTCGGTGTCGCGGGTGTTGCCGATCAGGTCGTCGATGTTGCGGCCCGACAGCTTGCCGTAGTGGTGGTCCTTGTTATAGGCCTGCACATCGAAGTAGATTGACCCGTTCACCTCGTAGGCCAGCCCGTTGTCCAGGATTTCCTGTATCATCTGTATCTGCTCGATGATGTGGCCGGAGGCGCGCGGCTCGATGTCCGGGGGCAGCACGTTCAGTTTCCGCAGTTCCTCGTGGTAGATGTTGGTGTAGTGCTGCACCACTTCCATCGGTTCCAGATGCTCCAGCTTTGCCCGCTTCTGGATTTTGTCCTCCCCCTCGTCGGCATCGCTCTCCAGGTGGCCCACGTCCGTCACGTTGCGCACGTAGCGCACTTTGTAGCCCTCGCTTTTCAGGAAACGGTAGAGCACATCATAGGTAACGGCGCTGCGGGCGTGGCCCAGGTGCGGCTCGCCATATACGGTCGGGCCGCACACGTACATCCCCACAAAAGGGGGGTGCAGCGGCTCAAACACTTCTTTCTTTCGCGTCAGCGTATTGTACAGGTTCAGTTTCTGTTGCATAATTCATTTCGGGTATTCATATCGGCAGGTGCCGCACTTCTATATTCGCTGCCTTTATCGGAAGGCCTACCGCGGCCCAAAGCTATATATATTGCCTTCTATCTCCTAACGGGTTTCCGCTGCGCGCGGCTCCACCACGTAGGTGGCGGAAATGGGGTAGTGGTCGGAAAGGCTCATTTCGTGGTGCGTCTCAAACTTGACAGCCCGGAGCCCATCCGTGTAAAACTGGTTGTCGATGCGCAGGAAAGGGAGCGGCCCGTTGTAGGTGGCGCCTATGCCTGCGCCGGCTTCCACAAACGCATTGTCCAGCTCCTCGGCCAGTTCGTTGTAAGTATAGCTGAAGGGGATGTCGTTGAAGTCGCCGCACACGATGGACCGGTAAGGCGACTCCCGCACATGCTCCAGCAGCATATCCACCTGCTCCCCCCTGGCCACGAAGCCGCTCCGGAGGCGCCTGGCCAGGTTACGGCCTTCCTTTTTAAAGCTCTCCTCGTTGCCGATGGCTGAGTACGTGTTCTCAATGTCCTCCGATTTGATGCTCATCGACTGCAGGTGCGCCGCATAGATGCGTACGGTGTCGCCGTTCACCTCCAGGTCAGTCCAGATAACACGGTTGGCGCTCGACTTGTTAAAATTAATCACCCCTTTCTCCACAATAGGGTACTTCGAGAAAATAGCGACCCCGATGTCACCTTTTTCCCGGTCTATGTTGGCCACCGAAAAGAACCGGTGCTTGTTGTACCGCACCCCTATCTTGCTGATGGTGTTATACAGGTTGGAGTGGCGCTTGCTGTAAAACTCCTGCAGGCAGTAAACATCCGCCGGGTGCTCGGCAATCCATTCAATCATCTCCTTGGCTGCCTCCGCCTCTCGCGGTGTCTGGCCCAGGTAAGCGTTGAACATGTGCGTGTTGAAGCTGAGCACCTGCAGGGTCTTGGCCTCCTGGGGCAGTTCCTGGCCGAAGTTGATGGGAAACAGGCGGGCGTAGTAGTTCCAGCCGAGCAGCAGCACGGCCAGCGGCAGCACAAACAGCCACGAGCGGCGCAGCGCCCAGTATAACAAAAAAAAGAAGTTGAACACGAGCGCACCTGGCAGCGAGAAGGCCACAAAACCGGCGGGCCAGAACTTTTGCGGCGGCACCTGCAGGCACAACACGCCCGCCAACACCCACAACACCACCCCGATGTTGAGGACAAGCCATATACGCCTGCGTATTTTTTTGAAGGTACCCGACACAAGAGCAAACTTACGAATTAAGAGAGTATGTACCCTACGCCGGAAGGCAGAATATATATAACCCCACTAAACCACACTGGTTTATATATAGACAGCCCCGGCCTTACCCGAACTATTGCCCGCGCGGTTTTGTCACATAACAGGCCTGCAAACAGCCCCTGCCCGAGCCGGTTTCTGCCGCCGCCGCTGTCATAATTAGAGCATTCCGATAATTTAATAGAGGCATCGGCGGCACCCCATGTTGTTTATCTTAGGATTTTGTAGTAAATTTGCCATTATTTCCAAGGAGATGAGGGGACACGGAGTCCCCTTCTTTATTTCTTAAAGTTTGCTATGGCACTTACCGCAACAACCATAAGAGCGATGGCGGAGGCAAGCCTGCCGGATCAAGACCTGTTTATCGTGGACGTGGCCGTGTCTGACACGCCGGTGCGCCCGAAGATAACAGTGCTGGCCGACGGCGAGCAGGGCATCACCATTGACCAGTGCGCCACCATCAGCCGCCGCATTAACAAAAGGATGGAGGAGGAGTTTGGCGAAGAAGTAAGCTACGTGCTGGAGGTAAGCTCGCCGGGCCTCGATTTCCCGCTTACGCAGCCGCAGCAGTTTAAGCGCAATCTGGGCCGCAGCCTGAAACTGAAGCTGCAGGACGGCTCGGAGAAAACCGGGAAGCTGGAGGAAGTGACCGAAGCGGGCCTCGGCCTGCTGGAGGAAGTTAAACTAAAAGGCAAGAAGGCTACGTATGTGCCTGTGCAAATACCTTACGCGGATATTGTGAAAGCAAATGTTGTAATATCTTTTAAATGATAAACAAATGAACAGTTCAGTCCTGATCGAGTCGTTCGCAGAGTTTGCGAAATTCAAGAACATTGACCGCCCGACCATGATGCGCATCCTCGAGGATGTGTTCCGCACCATGATCCGCAAGAAGTGGTCCACCGACGAGAACTTTGACATCATTCTGAACGTGGAGAAGGGTGACCTGGAGATATGGCGCAACCGCGAAATTGTGGACGACAACTCTGAGGACATCTGGGACCACGACAAGATCAGCCTTTCGGATGCCCGTAAGATTGAGCCTGACTTTGAGGTGGGCGAAGAAGTGTCGGAAGAGGTGAAGTTGGAGGACTTTGGCCGCCGCGCCGTGCTGACCGCCCGCCAGACCCTGATCCAGCGCATCAAGGACATGGAGAAGGAGCTGGTTTTCCAAAAGTACAAGGACCAGGTGGGAGAGATTATCTCCGGCGAGGTGTACCAGGTATGGAACCGCGAGGTGTTGTTGCTTGACCAGGAGGAGAACGAGTTGCTGATACCGAAGGCGGAGCAGATCCCAAAAGACCGCTACCGCAAAGGCGACGTGGTGCGGGCCGTGGTGCAGCGCGTGGAGATCGTGAACGGCAACCCGAAAATCATTCTTTCCCGCACCTCCCCCGCCTTCCTGGAGCGCCTGTTCGAGAACGAGGTGCCAGAGATATATGACGGCCTCATCGCCATCAAAAAAATTGTGCGCGAGCCCGGCGAGCGCGCCAAGGTGGCGGTGGAGTCGTTCGACGACCGCATCGACCCGGTGGGCGCCTGTGTGGGCATGAAGGGCTCCCGCATCCACAGCATCGTGCGCGAGCTGGAGAACGAGAACATCGACGTGATCAATTACACCGAGAACACGGAGCTATATATACAGCGCGCCCTTAGCCCGGCCAAGATCAGCAGCATGAAGATTGACGAGGAGAACGGCCGCGTGTCGGTTTTCCTGAAGCCGGATCAGGTGTCGCTGGCCATCGGCAAAGGCGGGCAGAACATCAAGCTGGCAAGCCGCCTGGTAGGCCTTGAGATAGACGTGTTCCGTGAGTCGGAGAGCTACGAGGAGGACATCAGCCTGGAGGAATTCACGGACGAGATCGAGGACTGGGTAATCGCAGAACTGCGGCGCATCGGCCTCGACACCGCGAAGAGCGTACTGGCCGTGAGCAAGGAGGATCTGCTGCGCCGCACCGAGCTGGAGGAGGAAACCATCGACGATGTGCTCTCGATCCTGCGCGAGGAGTTGGAAGAAGAAGACAATCAATAGTTGTGAGTTGTGCGCTGATACCTTAATTTTGAAGTAATTACGGTTGCGTGCATCTTTTCTGCTCTCTGGCAGGGCAACTATATATTTATTTAGACAGAATTAAAAGACAGCATATTAGAACAAAATGGCAGAAGAAAAAACAAGGAGGCTCAAACAGGTTGCGACGACATTGAACATTGGTACCTCTACCATTGTGGATTACCTCTCTGCTAAAGGCTTCGACGTGGAAAACAAACCCACGACCAAGATCTCCGCAGAGCAGTTCAATATGCTGGCTAAAGAGTACGCTTCTTCTATGCAGGACAAGCAGGAGGCAGAGGAAATTAACATTGGCAAGAAGCCGCAGGGCAACCAGGTGATTGACTCTGACAGGCACCCATACCAGGAGCCGAAGAAGCAAAGCGAGCCTGAGCAGGAGATTCTGATAAAGAACAGCAGCCAGCACAAGCAGGAGGCACCGGCCGCGCCGGCGCCTAAGCCCGTGGCTGCACCGGAACAGCCCGCCGCGAAGCTACCCGGCATAAAAGTGTTGGGCAAAATTGATCTGGACGCCAAGGGCCGCCCTGTTCCGAAGCAAGCGGAGCCCGCCCCTGAACCAGCGCCGGCCCCGACGGAAGCCCCGGCTGCAGCCGCCCCCAAACCAGAGGCTGCGCCGCCTGCGCCAGAGCAGACGGCGCCGGTTGCCCCCGAGGCTCCGAAGGCCACTGCGCCTGCCCCCCAGGAACCCGTTCCTGCCAAAGCTCCCGAGGCTCCTGCCAGGCCAGAGGAACCAGCGGCCCCGGCAGCGGCTGTAACGCCTGCCCCAGCCGCTGCGAAGCCAACGGCCGAGGCACCACAAACACCTGCACCAGCGACGGCGCCCCAGCAACCGGCCACTCCTGAGACAGACAGTAACCAAGAAAACAAGGAAAACATAGAAACGATCTCAGGAAGAGCAGACCAGCTAAAAGGTCTGACGGTGCTTGGCAAGATAGAATTGCCGGTAGAGTCGCGCAGAAAAGGTTCCAAGCCGGTGGCGTCTTCGGACGACAAGAAGGGCAAGAAGAAAAAGCGCAAACGCATTATTGTGGGCACGGAAGGTGGCGCCACGCAAGGCCAGGGGCCAGGACAGGGGAACCAACGCCCTACCGTTCCGGCGCAGCAACGCGGCGGCGCACAGCAGCGCCCGCCAAGGCCAGGTGCCGGCGGAAGAGGTGCTCAACGCCCGGGCGCCCCAACAGGCCGGCCGGTTAAAGCGGAGGTTACCGACAAGGAAATCCAGGAGCAGATAAAGGCAACGCTGGCAAAGCTCAGCGGTGGCAAGGGCAGCGGTGGCAACCGCGCCAAGTACCGCCGCGAGAAGCGTTCGGCCATTGCCGATGCCACGGAAGAGCGCCGCATGGCCGAGCAGGCTGAGTCGAAGACACTGCGCGTTACGGAGTTCGTGTCGGCCAACGACCTGGCGTCGCTGATGGACGTGAGCGTGAACGAGATCATCAAGGTGTGTATGCAGTTGGGCATGTTCGTGTCCATCAACCAGCGCCTCGACGCCGAAGCCATCACCATCATCGCAGATGAATTCGGCTACGACGTTGACTTCATCACCTCTGAAGACGAGCAGGCGCTCGAAGATATAACCGAGGAGAACGAGGAGGACCTGGAAGAGCGCGCGCCAATCGTAACGATCATGGGCCACGTTGACCACGGTAAGACCTCCCTGCTCGACTACATCCGGAACGCGAACGTGACAGCCGGCGAGGCCGGTGGTATTACGCAGCACATCGGCGCCTATAAAGTGAAGACCGAGAGCGGCCGCACCATCACCTTCCTCGACACACCTGGCCACGAGGCCTTCACGGCCATGCGTGCCCGCGGTGCCAAGGTAACGGACGTTGTCATTATCGTGGTGGCCGCAGACGACGCGGTGATGCCGCAGACAAAAGAGGCCATCAACCACGCGCAGGCGGCGGGATCGCCCATCATCATCGCCCTGAACAAGGTAGACAAGCCGTCTGCCAACCCAGACAAGATCCGGGAGGAACTCGCCCAGATGAACATCCTGGTGGAGGAGTGGGGCGGCAAGTACCAGTCGCAGGAGGTGTCGGCCAAATCAGGCGCCGGCATCCCGGAACTGCTGGAGAAGGTGTTGCTGGAGGCCGAACTGCTGGAACTGAAAGCCAATCCGAATCGTGCGGCAGTGGGTACGGTAATAGAAGCCTCGCTGGACAAAGGCCGGGGCTATGTGGCGACGGTGATGGTGCAGACAGGCACGATGAAAATCGGTGATGTGGTGCTGGCTGGCTCCCACTACGGCAGGGTGAAAGCCATGACCGACCACCGTGGCAAGAAGATGAAGGAGGCCGGGCCTTCCACGCCGGTGCAGTTGCTGGGTCTGGACGGTGCGCCGCAGGCCGGTGACAAGTTCCTGGTGATGGAGTCGGAGCGCGAGGCGCGTGAAATCGCCTCTAACCGCTCGCAGGTGCAGCGCGAGCAAAGCCTGCGCACCCGCAAGCACATCACCCTGGATGAAATCGGACGCCGCCTGGCCATCGGTACATTCAAGGAGCTGAACGTGATTGTGAAAGGTGACGTGGACGGATCAGTGGAAGCCCTTTCTGACTCGCTGCTGAAGCTGTCTACGCCTGAGGTGCAGGTCAGCATCATCAACAAAGGCGTGGGCGCCATCTCTGAGTCTGATGTGTTGCTGGCCTCCGCCTCCGACGCGATTATCATCGGTTTCCAGGTGCGCCCTTCGGTGAACGCACGCAGGCTGGCGGAGCAGGAGCAAATTGACGTGCGCCTGTACTCTATCATCTACGACGCGATCAACGAGGTGAAGGACGCCATGGAAGGCATGCTGGCCCCAACGCTGAAAGAGGAGATAACCGGAAACGCAGAGGTGCGCGACGTGTTCAAGATTACGAAAGTGGGCACCATCGCCGGCTGTATGGTAACGGATGGCAGCATCCAGCGAAACTCCAAGGTAAGGCTGGTGCGCGACGGTATTGTGGTGATGGACGGTGAGATACTGGCGCTGAAGCGATTCAAGGATGATGTTTCTGAAGTGAGGCAAGGCTTTGAGTGCGGTATCAGCCTGAAGAACTACAATGACATTCAGGAAGGCGACGTGATTGAAGCCTACACCGAGAAGGAAGTGAAGCGCACGCTGTAGTAGCACCAGCATTTATATATACACAGGACGCCCCGGCCGCTCAGGTAGCCGGGGCGTCCTGTGTATATATAAATGCTGTAATTTCTGGAGGTGACTTACATATGCCTGCGGATGAAAGTTGGATCTATATATAAATCACCTCCTCCTAAAGGAGAACCGTCTATTGTCCCGTCATCCTGAAAGGATGAAAATAAAATAGCTTCTTTGCCCTCAGGTGTTGCATAGGGTAACAGCGTGCCATATGGCAACAAGCCATATATGCTTCTCATGTGCCGCAGCAAAATGAAGGGCGAGCGTTGCGGAACCAGACAGTTATATATTAAAGCCATATATAAAGGAGCAACAGCGAGATCATTTTTGCTTCAGCAAAGAAGGGACATAAACACAAAAGAGCCTGCCACAGTATATATGGCAGGCTCTTCTATATAGAAAGCAGTGGCGCTACCGCTGGGCGCGGCGCAGGCGGCGCTTGTCGCGCCGGTGCTTCTTCATCATCTTCTCCTCTTTTTTCAGGATCTCTTTCATCCGCTTGCTTTGCGCAATCTTCTTCTTGTCGAAAGCTTTGCGTCGGCCATCTTCGTAGGTGTTAAAGCGGGTGTCCAGCCCCTCGGCGCGGCGGCTCACAGCATCCACAGCGGCGGCTTTGGGCGCCGCCTTGGCAGTTCCCCAGTATTCGTCCTTGGTGGATGCGGTGCTGCTCTGGGAGTTCTGTGCGTTCGCTTCAGCGCAAAACAGCACCATTGCAAATGAGCACAGCAGCAGGGTTAGTTTCTTCATATAGCGTGGTTCGTTCGCGTGTCAGCGATATAACGTGGAATCTACGAAAAAATTATTGTTCTCCCCTAACACGCAGTATTGAGGCAAAAGTTCTTTTATTTAAAATTATATGACAGGCCGATGCCCAACGTCTGTTTTACCTGCACGCGCGGGCCTCTGCCGTCCGCTTTGCCGTCGTCGTTCCGGTCCACGCTCACCTTGATGTCATCGTCGTAAATCATGTGCGCGAAGAGGCTGGCCGCTATGTATTTGTTCACCCGGAAGTTCACAAGGTTCTCCCAGGCCACGTCCACGTTCTTTGGGTTGCGGAGGTAGTTGGTGAAGAGGTCGAGCTTAGATTGCAGCGTCACGTTCTGGACAATCTCATTTTTATAGCGCACGTTCACGTAGCCGCCAAACTCCTTCCGGAAGTGCTCCCCTGTGCCCGGCACCGGGTTCCCCTCCACGTCCTTGCGGGCCGCCCTCACCCCAAAGGCGCCTTGGTCGGCCAGCGCCTGGCTGCTCACCACCGTAAACTTGCCCGTGAACGGCGACAGGAACACCGACAGTTTGTTGTTTGGCTTGTAGTCCATGCCCAGGGAAGTGAGGATATGGGCCGGTGCGAAGAAATCCGACAGCAGCGTGTCGCGCGTGATGGTGTAAGTGGGGGTAAGCTGCGTTTTGAGGTTTACCTGCGCGGTATAATACCAGCGCTTGGAGGCGCGGTACCCGTATTTCAGGTTCAGCTCCAGCCTGTCGTCGCTCTTCTGCATGCGCCTGCCCTCCAGTTTCACCAGCCCGTAAGTCATATCGAGGGAGTTGTTCCAGGTGTTTTTCCCGTGCTTGTAGTTGGCGTAGCCCGTGGCAATGCCCAGCACCGAGAGCGAGTTCTGCCCGCCGGCGGCCCAGTTGGTCAGGCTCACCTGGCTGAAGTTAAGGGTGCCGGTGCCCCCGAAGTCCCATATATTGGCTGTGTCTGCCAATACCGCCTGGGCGGCGGCGGCGAGGGGGTTTATATAGGCGAGGGTGATGCACAGGAATAAGGAGCGTCTTAAGAATACAAGCATTATGAAAACGTAAACATTACAAGGGGTTCTGCTATATAATTTTAGTGGCAGCCCGGTGGCGTTGCCCTGCAAACATCCCGGGTTCCGCCGGGTCAGGCATTTGCCTCCCTCCGCTGCAGGTTGAAAAAGATTCTGCAAACATAGGTATTACGCCAGACTTTCCCAGCCCGTAAGGCCCCGCTCTTGCGGCGCGGCGCGCATTTAGCGCTTTCTAATAAATGAAATCACTATCTTTGCGAAAGAAAAAATTGGTTTTAACCGGAGTTAAATCAACCATGGCTACATTCAAAAACCTGCTGCTTCACCTGGAGAACGGCATCCTTACCATCACCATCAACAGGGAAGACAAGCTGAACGCACTGAACATAGAAACCATCAGGGAGATAAGGGACGCCATGCAGCAGGTGTATGACGACGCTGCCGTGCGGGGCGTTATCATAACGGGGGCCGGTACAAAAGCCTTTGTGGCCGGGGCCGACATATCGGAGCTGACGGAACTGAGCGAGGTAACCGCCCGGAGCTTCTCGGAGCGCGGGCAGGAGACCTTCGACTTGATTGAGCAATGCAACAAGCCCGTGCTGGCCGCCGTGAACGGCTTTGCCCTGGGCGGCGGCAACGAACTGGCCATGGCCTGCCATATGCGGATTGCCAGCACCAGCGCCCGCTTCGGGCAGCCCGAGGTAAACCTGGGGCTGATACCGGGCTACGGCGGCACGCAGCGCCTGACCCAGCTGGTGGGCAAAGGCAAAGCGATGGAGCTGCTGATGACAGGCGATATGGTGACGGCGGAAGAGGCCCTGATGCTTGGACTGGCTAATTACGTGGTGGCGCCCGAGAAACTGCTGCCCCGCTGCGTGGAGATACTGCAGAAGATCATGAGCAAAGCCCCGCTGGCCGTCGGCCTGGTAATAGAGGGCGTGAACGCCGTGTATGACAAAGAGGAGAACGGCTACCAGACCGAGGCAAACGCCTTCGCCCGCTGCTGCGCCTCCGAGGATTTCGTGGAAGGCACCAACGCGTTTATGGAGAAGCGCAGGCCGGTGTTCAAAGGCATCTAAAATTTCCTCCCCCGAGTCCTCAACCACGCAACATGAGTATAGCCAAGAAACTGGTCGGGCAGACTGCCGCCTACGGATTAAGCAGCATCGTCGGCAGGGCCCTGAACTATCTGCTCGTACCCATCTACACGGCCGTTCTGGCAACAGAGGAGTTTGGCGTGATGTCTTACCTTTACGCGGGCGTCGGCTTTTTCAACATCCTGTACACCTATGGCATGGAGACGGCTTTTTTCCGCTTCGCCAACAAGACCGGGGCCGACAGGAACAAACTCTACAACCAGGTACTCAGCCTGATTATATGCAGCAGCCTCCTTTTCACAACGGTACTTATCCTGGCATCGGGGGCCATCGCCAGCTATATAGGCTTTCCTGAGCAGCGGGAGTATGTGGTGTGGCTGGCAGTGATTCTGGCCGTGGATGCGATTGTGGCCATTCCTTTTGCCAGGCTGCGGCTGCTGAACAAAGCCTTGAAGTTCGCCACCGTCAAACTCGCGAACATCCTGCTGACGGTGGGGGCCAACATGTTTTTCCTGGTGCTTTGCAGGGCTATATATAATGGCGACTACCTGCAGGAACTGCAACCGCTGGTTGCTTATATATATGATCCTGCTTTCGGCATCGGCTATATCTTCCTAATTAACCTGGTGGCCAACGCGCTGATTATCCCCATGCTGTGGAAAGAATTCGCCAGTTTCCGGTTCGAACTGAACATGGAGTTGCTGCGCCCCATGCTGGTGTATGCCTACCCGCTGCTGTTCATGGGCCTGGCAGGCGCTGTAAACGAACTGCTCGACCGCATTCTGCTGCAGGAGTGGCTGCCGGCGGGTTTTTACCCGGGGAAAAGCAATTTTGATGCGATTGGTATATATAGCGCCTGCTACAAACTGGCTATTTTCATGACGCTGGCCATACAGGCCTTCCGCTATGCCGCCGAGCCGTTCTTCTTTTCCCAGGCCGAGGAGAAAGACTCTGCTCATTCATTCGCCCTTATCATGAAGTGGTTTGTGATTGTCTGCGCCTTTATCTTCTTATTCATATCCGCCAACTTAGAAGATTTTGCCTTCTTATTTCTGCGTGGAGAGGATTACCGCGAGGGCATCATGGTGGTGCCCGTGCTGCTGCTGGCCAATCTGTTTCTGGGGGTGTATTACAACCTGTCAGTGTGGTTTAAGCTCACGGACAAGACAAAGTTCGGCACCTACATCAGCTTTGGCGGCGCGGCCATCACCATCATTTTTAACCTCCTGCTGATTCCGGTGCTGGGGTATATGGGCTCGGCCATCGCCACGCTCGTCTGCTACTTCAGCATGGCGCTGGTGAGTTACCTGCTCGGCAACCGCCACTACCCTATCCCCTACCCGGTCAAAACCATTGTCGGCTATATACTGCTGGCGGCGGGGCTGGTGTGGCTCGCGCTCGGGGTGGAGGTTGAGAACTTCTGGCTGCGCCATCTGTACCACCTGGCCATATGCGCCGCCTTTGCCGTGGTGGTGTGGCTGCGCGAGCGGCCGCGCTTTCTTAAATTTTAATCCTTATATTGAAACATGATGCACAGAGAACGCCTCCCGGTTGATGTGATAAACAAATCGAAACACGCGCTGCCGTCTTACCAGACGGTCCATTCGGCGGGCATGGACCTGCGGGCAAACCTGGAGGCGCCGGTTACGTTGAAACCACTGCAGCGCGCCCTCATCCCGACGGGTTTATATATAGCCCTGCCGGAGGGGCACGAGGCGCAGATACGCCCGCGCAGCGGCCTGGCCTACAAGCACGGCATCTCCATCGTGAACAGCCCCGGCACCATCGACGCCGATTACCGGGGTGAGTTGAAGGTGCTGCTGGTCAACCTCTCGGACGAGGAATTTGTGGTGGAGGACGGAGAGCGCATTGCCCAGATGGTGGTGGCCCGCTACGAGCGCATCGCCTGGCAGGAGGCGGAGGCGCTCACTGACACGGCGCGGGGCGCGGGCGGCTACGGCAGCACCGGCACCAAATGACGTTGTTCGTGTGTCGTTTTCCGTTGCTCGTTCTTTATTTATTTCGAAAAACGAATAACGATACACAAAAAACGAAACAAAAACCGGGTAAATAACTCAGAACTTAAAAATAAAAAACAGCTTATGAGAATCATCATACCAATGGCCGGTATGGGCAAGCGGATGCGTCCCCACACCCTGACTGTGCCGAAACCGCTTATTCCGATTGCCGGCAAGCCCATCGTGCAGCGCCTGGTGGAGGACATCGCCAAAGTTTGCCACGAGCCCATTGAGGAGGTGGCGTTCATCATCGGGCACTTCGGCGAGAAGGTGGAGCAGAACCTGATAAAGATTGCGGAGGCCGTTGGCGCCAAAGGCAGCATCTACTACCAGGAGGAAGCCCTGGGCACGGCCCACGCCATCCTTTGCGCGCAGGCGTCGCTGCAGGGGAAAGTGGTGGTGGCCTTTGCCGACACCCTGTTCAAGGCCGACTTCCAGCTCGACACCAACGCCGACGGCACCATCTGGGTGCAGCGCGTGGAAGACCCGCGCCCTTTCGGCGTCATCAAGCTGAACGAGCAGAACGAGATCACCGATTTCGTGGAGAAGCCGGAGCACTTCGTGTCCGACCTGGCCATCATCGGCATCTACTATTTCCGCGACGGCGAGTACCTGCGTAGCGAGCTGCAGTACCTGCTCGACAACAACATCAAAGACAAGGGGGAGTTCCAGCTAACCAATGCGTTAGAGAACATGAAGAACAAAGGCACCACCTTTATTCCTGCCGTCATATCGGAGTGGCTCGACTGCGGAAATAAAAATGCAACCGTATATACTAATCAACGCTATTTAGAGTATATAAGGGATGAGGAAGGCCTGGTGGCCCCTTCGGCGCAGCTGGAGAACGCGGTGATTATCCCCCCTGTGTATATCGGTGAGCATGTGCGCATCACAAACTCGGTGATCGGCCCGCACGTTTCCATCGGGAACAACACAAATGTCTATAACTCAGTGGTGAGCAACTCGATCATCCAGGAAGATACTTCCCTCAAAAACGGCAACGTTGCAAACTCAATGCTCGGCAACTTTGTTGTGTTTGAGGGGCGCCAGTCTGATCTCAGCCTCGGCGACTTCAACACGCTTACAGAGTAGAACCATGACCACATTCAGAAACGTCCTTATCGCCTCCTGCTGCCTGGCTTTGGTGGCAACCGGGGAGAGCAACGCGCAGTTCTCTAAAAAGAAAGCGAAAGCTGCCCCCGAAACGGCCCAGGCCACACCAGCCCAGCAGCCAACAGAGCGGGACCGGCAGGTGAGCGAGGCGCTTTTTCTGGATGGGATGAAATACTTTATGCTGGAGGACTACCAACAAGCCCTCCAGCTTTTTCAGAAAGCCTACACCGTCACACCTGACAACGCCGCCATCAATTACAAGATTGGCGAAACATACCTGCACCTGCAGAACGCGGAGGCGGCCCTGCCCTTTGCCAAGGCTGCCATCGCCCTGGAGAAGCAGAACCCCTACTACTACCTGCTGGCAGCCCAGCTGCACGCCGAACAGAAGCAGTTCGACCAGGCCGCTCAGGCCTACAACGACCTGTTGAGCAATGTGCCTGACTCCGAGGAGTACCTCTTCAACCTCGCCGACCTCTACCTGTCGCAGTCGCGGTATGAGGACGCGCTGAAGACATATGAGCGCATCGAGAAGCAGTTTGGGGAGATGGAGCAGCTACACGTAAACCGCCAGCAGATATACCTGCGCCAGAAGAACATAGGCAAGGCGATTGAGGAAGGAAACAAACTGCTGGCCAGCAACCCCACCGAGATACGCTATTTCCTGGCCCAGGCTGAACTGCTGAACGCTTCAAAGAAGCCGGACGAGGCCATCGCCATTCTGGACAAGGCGCTCCGCCTGGAGCCGAACAACCCCTTCGCCCACCTCATGCTCTCCGACCTGAACCGCCAGAAGGGCAATATGGCAGCGGCAGAGAAAGCAGTGACAACAGCGTTTGAGAGCCCGGAACTGGATATAGACACCAGGGTGCGCATTCTCGTGGACTTTATCCGCCAGCTGCCCAACCCGGAGATTGAGGGCGTGGCGCTGGAACTGGCGGACCTGACCATCGCAGCGCACCCGGAAGAAGCCAAAGCATATGCCGTAGCCGGCGACCTGCAGACGATTGCGGGAAAAAAAGAAGTGGCCCGCGACAACTATTTGAAAGCTGTAAAGCTTGACGACTCCCATTTCAAGATATGGCAGCAGATTGTGCTGCTGGATGCGGAGCTGTCGCAGGCCGAGGCAATGGTGGAGCACTCGGAGAGCGCGCTCGAACTCTTCCCCAACCAAGCTGTGTTCTGGTTTTACAACGGCACCGGCCACCTCATCACAAAAGAGTACGCCAAAGCGGTAAAATCTCTGGAGCACGGGAAGCGCCTCTCAGCGGGCGAGCCGGAGTTGCTGATGCAGTTCAACATGCAGCTCGGAGACGGCTATAACTCCATGAAGGAATACGCGAAGTCGAACGAGGCATATGAGGCGGTGCTGGCGCAGGACAAGGACAACGAGCACGTGCTCAACAACTACAGCTACTTCCTGTCGCTGCGCAACGAGAACCTGGAGAAGGCCATCGCAATGGCAGAGCGCCTCGTAAAACTGCACCCCACCAACCCCACCTACCTCGACACGTACGCCTGGGTCCTCTATAAAAACGGCGATTACGCCGGAGCCCGCAAGTACCTGGAGCAGGCAGTCGCCATCTCGGACGATGCCACCATTGTGGAGCATTACGGCGATGTGCTGTTCAAGCTGGGGAAAAAAGAGGAGGCCGTGAGCCAGTGGCAGAAAGCCAAACTGAAGGGGGAGGCCTCCGCCTATATAGACAAGAAAATAAAAGACAAGAAACTGTATGAGTAAGCCCCTTTTGCTTTGTCTGCTGGGGCTTTTCCTGCTGGCAGGCTGCAAAAAAGAGGCGGTGCCCACCGCTGCCTCCACCACTACAGAAAATATCGGCACCGTAGAGGTCAACAACTTCGATTTCAACTACCTCAGCTCCAAAGCCCAGATTTCGCTGAAAGACAGTGACGACAACCTCTCGTCCGGTGTATCCTTTCGGATGAAGAAGGACAGCGTGATATGGGTGTCGGTGCAGCCGGGCCTGGGCATTGAGGCCGCCCGCGTCATGCTGACCCAAGACTCGGTATATATAGTCAACCGCCTGCAAAAGGAGTATGTGGCCGCCGATTACGCGTACCTGCGCCACAAGCTGCAGGTGGACGTGAGTTTCGATTTGCTGCAGGCCATCCTGCTGGGCAACTACCAGGCACAGGGGGCGGAGAAGGCGCTGAACGAGGGGGACATGCAGCACGTGCAGCAGCTTCGCCAGAACCTCACCTTCGACTACTTCATCGGCCGCCTGAACAGCAAGCTGCAACAGCTCCGCGTGCAGGACAACAACACCGGCAACACCATTACCGTGAAGTATGACGGCTTCGAGAACGTGGGGCAGGTGCCGTTTGCGCACGACCTGGCGGCGCAGGTGCTGCAAAAAGGGCAGGTGTCGGACTTCTCCATCAGCCACAGTCGCATCAGCGTATCCGACGAGCCCCTCTCTTTTCCCTTCAGCATACCAGCCGGTTACGAACGCCTCGCGCTCAATTAAATCCCGCTGGCAGTTGGTTCTTCAGGTATAGTTTTACCATCTTTGTAGCCTTAGAGTAGAAGAACCCCCTTGTGATGAACGCCCTTTACAGATTCACTTTTTTCCTGCTAATCCTATGCCTGCCGCTGGCCTCCCAGGCCCAGAAACAGAAAAGCAAGGCGCAGCTGGAGAAAGAGAAGAAAGAAAACCTTGCCCGCATCAAAGAGGCCAACCGCATCCTGCAGCAGACAAAAAAGAAGAAAGAGGCTTCCATCGGCCAGCTCAATGCCATCAAAGAGAAAATAACGGTTCAGAAGGGCGTCATCAGCAACATCTCGCGCGAGATAAATTACATCGAGTCGGATGTGCGGGAGACGGAGGGCATGGTGAGTGCGCTCCAGAACGACCTCGAGAAACTGAAGGCCGAATACGCCACGATGGTATATGCGGCCTCCAAAACCGCCAACAGCTACAATAAACTCATGTTCCTGTTTGCCTCCGACTCCTTTAACCAGCTGGTGCGGCGCATGCGCTACCTGCAGCAGTACTCAGATGCCCGCCAGAAACAAGCCGAGCAAATAAACAAGGCGCAGACCGTCTTATCAGGCCAGTTGGCGATACTGGAGTCTAAGAAAAACCAGAAGGAGCGCCTGCTGAGCAAGCAGGTGGCGGAGAGCCAGAACCTCCAGAGGCTGCGGCAACAGCAGGACAGCGTCATCACCAACCTCACCCAGCAGGAAACCGGCCTGAAGAAGGAAGTGGCCGCCCGCCAGGAGTCGGTGAAGAAACTGGAGAGGCTGATTGCCGACATTGTGCGGGAAGAGATAGAGCGTGCGGCGCGTGCGGCGCGCGCAGCCGGCAAAGCCACGAGCGGCAGTTCCAACAAAGTGACGCTAACGCCGGAGGCGGCGCTTATCTCCTCTTCTTTCGCCGGTAACAAGGGGCGTCTGGCCTGGCCTGTGGAGCGCGGCTTCATCTCACAGACGTTTGGCCGCCACAACCACCCGGTGCTGAAGGGCGTGGTGGTGGAAAACCACGGCGTGGATATACAGACATCGCAGGGGGCCAGCGCCCGCGCCATATTTGAGGGAACCGTGCTCACGGTGGCCTCAGTGCCAGGCATGAACAACATTGTGATGGTGCAGCACGGGGAGTACTTCACGGTATATGCCAAGCTCAAGTCCGTGAACGTGAAACCGGGCCAGACCATCAAGATGAAGGACCCCATCGGCACGGTATACACCGACGGAAGCGGCACCACTGAGCTGCAGTTCCAGGTCTGGAAGAACCAGCAGAACCTGAACCCGGCCACCTGGATTGCCCCCAAATAGGACTCCCCTTTCACACCCGCGCCTCAACAGGAAAGCCACCGGTAATAGAGTGGCTTTCCTGTTGAGGCGGCTTTACCTGCCGGCCATATATAGCAGGCATAAGAGCCTGCTATATATGGCGATAGAACCTGGTACCCCTAAATAAAAAAACACCCCACAGTGCAGGGTGCCTTTCCAAGCTATGAAAACAAACTTAATTTTTTTATCTGAATGCAGCCCTGGCGGGCCTGCAGCAAATTCTGATTCAAATGTACGACGATCTGACTAATAATGCAACTTTATTACATCAGCCCGTAATATCGCATCATTCATGTATATATATACTTATATTTAAGAAAAATGTTACTTTGGGTTCCCTTTTATTTTTAACAATTCACGAAGCCCGGAAGTTGCTTTGCCAGCGAATAAGTTTCGGGCCTTCCGGCACCGGGATTTCCATCAAAAAATGCGCTGCGCCTGGGCCTCTATATGCTACAGCAATTTGATTAATTCGCCTTTTCTGTTTACTTTTCGAAAGCGTGTCCCTCCGCTTATACAGGCCTGCTGCCCTTGCTCAGGGTTCTGAAAACATACAGGCTGTTCTGTCTGCAGATAAAATGCTGCCAGCCTCCGCGTAATTACAATGTGCGGGTATGGCAGAAAACACAGTGCACGGCCCTTATTCGCCTTTGCTGCCGGAGGTTAAAAATAATTCAGGGCGGAAAAGAGGCACTTTAAACTTAAAGAATCCGTTTTGGGTTTAATCAAAATATAACTCTAATTTTGTAGCATTCATTTAAAATCGAAAAAGATGGCTATCAACAACATTTTCTTATTCTTAGGAGGCTTGGGAGGCACAGAGATCCTTTTGATCCTTTTCGTTATCCTGCTTCTGTTCGGTGCCAAGCGCATCCCGGAACTGGCAAGGGGCATGGGCCGCGGCATTCGTGAGTTCAAAGACGCCACTAAGGAGATCAAGAGCGACATCGAGAACTCCGTGAAGGACGATAGCCACAGCACTACGAAGTAATCCTCATCTAGCTTTCAGTAGCTCTATGAACGTTACATCTTTGCTTCTCTTTCTGGGGGATCTGGGGGGAGGAGAAATGCTTGTCATCCTAATGGCTGTGCTGCTATTGTTCGGCGCAGATAAAATTCCGAACATCGCGCGCTCCCTCGGGCGCGGCATCCGCGAGTTCAAGGATGCGACAAATGAAATCAAGAACGAACTCGAGCAATCCATCAAAGACGATCCTAAGTCAAAAATAGATTGAGACAATATAACACGCTACGCGATATCCGCGCCGCTATTGCCGACAGACAATTGACATGCCGGCAATTGGTAGAGCAGTACCTACAGAATATCAAGGAAAAGGCATCCCTGAACGCCTTCCTGGAAGTATTTGAGCAGGAAGCCTTTACACAGGCAGACATCGTGGACCACAAAATCACCAATGGCACAGCCGGGAAACTGGCTGGCATGGTGATTGGCATCAAAGACGTGCTTGCTTACAAAGGCCACAGCCTGCAGGCCTCCAGCCATATCCTCGATGGCTTCAAATCACTTTATACCGCATCTGCGGTGGAGCGGCTGCTGCAGGAGGACGCCATTATTATCGGGCGCCAGAATTGCGACGAGTTCGCCATGGGCGCCTCTAACGAGACATCCGCTTTCGGCAACGTGCTGAACGCCGACGACCCCTCCCGCGTGCCGGGCGGTTCCTCGGGCGGCTCGGCCGTGGCCGTGCAGGCTGATCTGTGCTTTGCCTCCATCGGCTCCGATACCGGCGGCTCTGTGCGCCAGCCCGCCTCGTTCTGCGGGGTGGTTGGCTTCAAACCCACCTATTCCCGCATTTCGCGCTACGGCCTGATTGCGTATGCCTCGTCCTTCGACCAGATTGGCGTCATTACGAAAAGCGTGCCGGATGCCGCCCTGCTGCTGGAGGTGATGGCCGGCAAAGACGATATGGACAGCACCGCCAGCCAGCGCGAGGTGCCACCCTACAGCGAACTGCTCTCCTCCGAAAAGAAGTACCGGATCGGCTATATCCGCGACTGCTTTGAGAGCGAGGGCCTGAACACAGAAGTGAAAGACGCCATCCTGGGTGTGAAAGAGATGCTGCGCGAATCGGGCCACCAGGTGGAGGCTGTGGATTTCCCGTACCTCGACTACATTGTGCCAACCTATTATATCCTCACCACCGCCGAAGCCAGTTCCAACCTGGGCCGCTACGATGGGGTGAAGTACGGCTTCCGGTCCGGGAACGTCACCGACCTGACCTCGCTCTACAAAAAGACGCGGGCAGAGGGTTTCGGGCAGGAGGTGCAGCGCCGTATCATGCTGGGCACCTTCGTATTGAGCGCCGACTATTACGATGCCTACTACACCAAGGCGCAGAAAGTGAGACGACTGATTAAAGAGAAGACGGATGAGTTGCTTCAGGCATATGATTTTCTTATATTGCCTACCGCCCCAACCACTGCGTTTAAAATAGGGGAAAACACAGCGAATCCGTTGGCCATGTACCTGGCGGATATCTTTACCGTGCAGGCCTCACTTGCTGGCGTGCCAGCCATCTCCATACCGGTTGGCCGCGATGCCAACGGCCTGTCCATCGGGTTGCAGCTAATGGCCCGATCATTCGAGGAACCGCAACTGCTGGCCTTCTCGAGTCAAATTATGGACATGATTTCCGTTGAAGCATAGATAATGCCATGACCTCTACAAAATTCCTTACACTGCTTTCGGCTGTGGTCTGTAGCATGTGGGCGGCTAACGCCCCCGCTCTCGGCCACGGCCGTTTGTTTGAACAGCCCGCCCCCGGCGACACGCTGACCAAGCCGAAGATGGACACCACCGTTCTCTCCCCAGACGAACTGGCGCTGCTGATTGAGTATATCCCCAACGAACCCGATGAGGTGATCGCCGACAGGCTGAGCTGCATTGAGACGGAGATCCCGCTTGAGTTTAACAACTATGTAAGGAACTTCATCGACTACTTCACCATCCGCAACCGGAAGTACACCCGCACCATGATAACGCGCGAGAACGTTTACTTTCCGATGTACGAGCGGTACCTCAAGAAGCACAACATGCCGATGGAGCTCAAATACCTCTCCATCGTGGAGTCAGGTCTTAACCCGAAGGCGCAATCTCCGGTGGGCGCGGCGGGCCTGTGGCAGTTCATGAAACCTACTGCCGGCGACTTCGGCCTGAAGTTCAACCAGTATATAGACGAGCGCCTGGACCCTGAGAAATCAACGGATGCCGCCCTGCGCTACCTGCGCCGCCTGCACAACACCTACGGCGACTGGGAACTGGCCCTGGCGGCCTACAACTGCGGCCCCGGCAACGTGAGGAAAGCCATTCGCAGGGCGGGGGGCGGCAAAAAGACGTTCTGGGAGATTTTCCCCTACCTGCCAAAAGAAACCCGCGGCTATATCCCGTCGATGACGGCGGTTATATATGCCATGCATCACGCCGCCGACCACAACATCTTCTCCGACTCTATCCTGTACCAGCCGGAGGTAGCCTACCTGGAGGTGTCGCAGGAACTGGACCTGGACCGCCTGGCTGCGGAACTGCACATTACGCCGGAACAGCTGATGGCGCTTAACCCCGAACTGAAGCAGACGGTTATTCCGAAGCACCTGCACTACAGGCTGCGCATCCCGGCGGCGCGCGCCGCCCTGCTGGCCTCTACTGACGATAAAAGCTGTATTCTGATGGCTGCCGCCCCTGTCCGGGAGCCAGCTCTAAAGCTGACGCCTGCAGAGACTCCCGCCATGCTGGCTTCCGCTAAGACGGATGAACCCGCAGAGGAGAAAAAGACTTTAGCGAAACAGGAGGACAAAGCCGCCAGGAAAAAGACACTCTACACCGTGCAGCGCGGAGATAACCTGACGCAGATCGCATCGCGGCACCAGGTGACACCTGCCCAGCTGCAGGAATGGAACAACCTGAAAGGCAGCCGCATACAGCCTGATCAGAAGCTGGTGATATATAAGCCCGCCTCCGCAGAAGAACAGACGGTGGCGCTTGCCTCCAATAGCGAGGCAAAGGCACCCGACAAAACTAAACAGGCGGCTGAGATGGGGCAGGAGCAGCTCATATACCACGTGCAGCCCGGCGACACCCTCTGGAACATCTCGCAAAAGTACAACGGCATCAGCATCGAGCAGATCAAGAAGCTCAACAAACTGAAGTCTGACAACCTGAAGCCAGGGCAAAAGCTGATCCTGAGTTAGCATTCACCGGCGGGCCACAGCAAAAGAGCACCTTCAGCAAGAGGGTGCTCTTTGCTTATCCGGGAGACTCCAGCGGCAGGGCCATATTAAAAAATTGATAAATGCTGCCCTTAAAACTGCTATACCCCTTATCTTTGGCAGTGCAACTTGGATAACCGCCGAATTCTTACAAAATTGGTATCCAGCACTATATTTACAAAGGCGGGCTGGCACCCAACGGCCTGTTCCGCAACGACAAAGCAAACGACCACGCATCTATGAGCAAAGTAAACAGAGAGGACGCACTCGCCTACCACCTGGAGGGAAAGCCCGGGAAGATTGAGGTGATCCCCACGAAAATGGTCAGTACCCAGCACGACCTGGCGCTGGCCTACTCCCCCGGTGTGGCAGAGCCCTGCAAGGAGATTCACGCCGACAAAGACAACGCATATAAGTACACGGCCAAGGGCAACCTGGTGGGTGTCATCTCCAACGGCACGGCGGTTCTCGGCTTAGGCAACATCGGCCCCGACGCCTCTAAGCCGGTGATGGAGGGAAAGGGCGTTCTCTTCAAGAAATTCGCGGGCATCGATGTGTTCGACATTGAGATTGATTCCACAGACCCGGAGGAATTCATCCGGATCGTAAAGTCGCTGGAGCCCACGTTCGGCGGTATCAACCTGGAGGATATAAAAGCGCCGGAGAGCTTCAAGATAGAAGTGGCCCTGAAAGAGCAGATGAACATCCCGGTGATGCACGACGACCAGCACGGCACGGCCATCATCTCGGCCGCCGCCCTGCTGAACGCGCTGGAGATAACCGGCCGGAAGATAGAGGAAGTGAAGATGGTGATGAGCGGGGCCGGTGCCGCCGCCATCGCCTGCGCCAAGCTATATATAGCCCTGGGCCTGAAAATAGACAATATCGTGATGCTGGACCGGGAAGGCGTTATTCACCCGGGGCGCAACGACCTGGATATATACAAGGCGCAGTTCGTGACGACACGCAGCATCCGCACGCTGGCAGAGGCCATGGAGGGCGCCGATGTGTTCGTGGGTCTGTCGGCGGCCAACGTGCTGGCCCCGGAGTTGGTGAAGACCATGGCGCCAGACCCCATTATTTTCGCGCTCGCCAACCCTGATCCGGAAATCTCCTACGATGTGGCCATGGCCACCCGCGACGACCTGATCATGGCCACCGGCCGCTCCGACCATCCGAACCAGGTAAACAATGTGCTGGGCTTCCCCTATATCTTCAGGGGGGCGCTGGATGTGCGGGCCACCGAGATAAACGAGGCGATGAAACTGGCGGCCGTGCGCGCGCTTGCGGCGCTGGCCAAAGAGCCGGTGCCGGACGTGGTGCTGAAAGCCTACAGCGACACCACCATCAACTTCGGACGCACCTACCTGATCCCCAAACCGCTGGACACACGCCTGATCACCACCATATCCCCGGCAGTGGCGCAAGCGGCCATGGAGAGCGGCGTGGCCCGCAAGCAGATCACCGATTGGGAGGCCTACGAGCATGAGTTGCGGGAGCGCATCGGCATCGACCAGAAGCTGATGACGCGCATCACGAACCAGGCCAAGAAAGACCCGAAGACAGTGGTGTTTACCGAGGCAGACAATTACAAGATCCTGAAGGCGGCCCAGATTGTGAAGGAGCAGCGCATCGCGCAGCCGATTCTGCTGGGCAACCGCGAGCGGATAGAGGCCATCATCGCCGAAAACAAGATGGACCTGCAGGGCGCCACCATCATCGACCCCTTTCTGGAAGACGCCAAACGCGCGGAGTATGCCGAGCTGCTCTTCCAGAAACGCCAGCGCAAGGGCCTGACGCTGTTTGATGCGGAGCGCCTGATGCGCGACCGCAACTACTTCGGCAGCATGATGCTGAACAGCGGCGAGGCGGACGCCCTCATCTCCGGCCTCACCCGCGACTACTCCAAAACCATTGTGCCGGCGCTGCAGGCGGTGGGCGTGGAGGAAGGCGTTAACAAAGTGGCCGGGATGTACATCATCCTGAGCCAGCGCGAGCCGCTTTTCTTTGCCGACACCACCGTGAACCTGAACCCGACGGCCGACGAGTTGGTCGACATCATCGGGCTGACGGCACGCGCCGTGAGGTTCTTCGACACGGAGCCGCGCGTGGCCATGCTGTCCTACTCCAACTTCGGCTCGGTGCGCGGCGAGGTGCCGGACAAATCAGCCGAGGCCGTGCGGAAGGCGAAGCAGCGCTACCCGGGCCTGCTGCTGGACGGCGAGATGCAGGCCAACACCGCCCTCAACCGCAACCTGCTGCGCGAGCACTACCCGTTCAGCGAACTGGCCGAGAAGGGCGCCAACACGCTGGTGTTCCCCAACCTGGCCTCCGGCAACATCGCCTACAAGGTGCTGCAGGAGATAGGCGGCGCCGAGGTGATCGGGCCGGTGCTGATGGGCATGCGCAAGCCGGTGCATATCCTGCAGTTGGGCAGCTCCATCCGCGAAATTGTGAACATCGTTTCCATCGCGGTGGTAGATGCCCAGAATTACAACAACCAGCATATATAAATGATAGCTTACATCGACGGCAAACTGACGCACAAAGACCCCACCTTCGTTATCATTGACGTGGGTGGGGTCGGCTACCAGATCAAGGTGTCGCTGAACACGTATTCTGCGCTGCCAGGGGGCGAACGCTGTAGGCTGCACACCTTTCTGCATATAAAGGAGGACGCGCACACGCTCTACGGCTTCAACACCGTTGCGGAGAAGGAGCTGTTCCTGCTGCTGATCTCCATATCGGGGGTGGGCCCCAACACCGGGCTCATGATTTTGTCTTCGTTGTCGGTGGAGGAGGTGCAGCAGGCCATTGTGCGGGAAGACGTGCGCACCATCCAGCACGTGAAGGGGATCGGGGCGAAAACAGCGCAGCGCATCATCCTGGAGCTAAAAGACAAAGTGAAAAAAGACGTGATGCTGTCGGAGGTGGGCGCGCCTGCGGCAGCGTACAATACGAACAGAGCAGAAGCGTTATCTGCATTAGTGACACTGGGCTTTGCGAAGAACGTGGCCGAGAAAACCCTTGACTCAATCATCAAACGCGAGGGCGGCAGCCTGAGCGTGGAGGAGTTGATCAAGTTTGCGTTGAAGTCTTCATAAGAGAATATATCCTGTTTTGATCTGGAAGAGTAAAAAAGGCCACCTGCTTTTGGCTACGGTTGCTACTATTTCTATGCTGGGCTGGTGGTCGCAGGCGGAAGAACTGCGCTCGGCAAGCCGTTTCAAATTTACCATCCTCAAAAACCTTCAGCTGCCGCAGGACACGGTCCGCAAAGACTCTTCCGAAGCGTATATCCCGAGCCGCAGGCCTACCTTTGTCCCCTCCGACAGGCGGGGGAGCCCTTTCAGCACGCGCCCCAACTCCTCCCCCCTGCTGCTGGGCCAGCCCAGCAACCTCCAGTTGAACGTGGAGTTGGACGACAGCCTGCAGGAGTACCGGATCACCGAAACCATCGGGGACATCAACTACCGCCCGCCCTCCACCATGTCGCTGCGCGAGTACTCGGAGTGGCAGCAGCGCCAGGCCATCCGCGACTACTGGCGGGCCAAGTCTGCCGGGCTGGACGGCGAGAGCGTGGTGAGCAGCAACCGCCTTATCCCCAAGCTATATATAAGCCCCATGTTCGACCGCATCTTCGGCGGCAACTACGTGGACATCCAGCCCAACGGCAACGTGTCGCTCAAGTTCGGGGCTCGCTTTAACCGGAACCAGAACCCCAGCATCCCGCTCAGCCAGCAGCGCACCGGCGACTTCGACTTCGAGCAGAACATCTCGCTGAACCTGGTGGGCCAGATCGGGGAGAAAATGCGCCTCAACTTCAACTGGGACAACAACGCCAACTTCGACTTCGAGAACAACATGAAGCTGGACTATACCGGCTACGAGGAGGAGATAGTGCGCAAGGTGGAGGCCGGTAACGTGAGCCTGCCGCTCAACAACTCCCTCATCATGGGCGCCCAGAACCTGTTCGGCATCAAGACGCAGCTGCAATTCGGCCGCCTCGGCGTCACCACCATCGCCTCCAGCGTGCGAGGCACCAACGACGAGGTGGTGGTGCAGAACGGGGCGCAGAACAAGCGTTTCTCCATCCGGGTGGATGAGTACGACAACAACCGCCACTTTTACCTGTCCCAGTTTTTCAGGGGCCGCTACAACGAGTCGCTCAAGAACCTGCCGCTGGTCAACTCCGGCATCGTCATCCGCCGCCTCGAGCTGTACGTGACCAACAACAACCGCTCCACCGAGAACCTGCGCAACATGGTGGCCTATATGGACCTGGGCGAGGCAGACCCCTTCCGGGACCAGTTCGGGAGCGGGAGGCCCGCCACGGCACCCGCCGACAACGCCGCCAACACCCTATATGGCCAGATAGCCCGGAACAGCAGCGCCCGCGACAACTCGCAGGTAGACACGTACCTGAACAGCCTCGGCCTGAAGAAGGGCATCGACTTTGAGCACGTGCGCGCCCGCAAGCTGGACCCGCGGGAATATAAGTTCAACCCGCAGTTGGGCTATATATCCCTGAACACGCAGCTGCTGCCCGACCAGGTGCTGGGCGTGGCCTTTGAGTACACGTACAACGGCAAGACCTACCAGGTGGGCGAGTTGGTGGACGATTACCAGAACCTGAACTCGGAGGAGGTGGTACACCTGAAACTGCTGCGCGCCACGAGCCCCTCGCTGGAGTACCCCACCTGGGACCTGATGATGAAGAACGTCTACAGCCTTGACGCCACGCAGCTGAACCGCGAGAACTTCCAACTCCAGCTTATATATAAAGACGACGAAACAGGCGTAGACATCACCAGCATCAAGGAGCCGAGCCCCATCCAGAACATCCCGCTGGTGGAGGTATTCAACCTCGACAACGTAAACACCAACAACGACAAGCCCAGCGACGGCAACTTCGACTTCCTGTCGGGCATCACCATCGACCCGGAGACGGGCCGCATCTTCTTTCCGCAGGTGGAGCCCTTCGGCGACTACCTCGCCCAGAAACTGGAGGGCCGCCCGGAGCTGATCGAGAAGTACGTGTTCCAGGAATTGTACGAGCAGACACAGACCGACGCGCAGCAGAACAACGTAAAAGCCAAGTTCTATATAAACGGCCGTTTCCAGGCCTCCTCCGCCGATGAGATCATGCTGCCGGGCTTCCGGATAGCGGAGGGCTCCGTGGCGGTGTACTCGGGCGGCACGCGCCTGGTGGAGGGCACCGACTACCAGGTGTTCTACGACCTGGGCCGGATCAAAATCCTGAACCCAAGCTATATCAGCTCGGCCAACGACCTTCGCGTGACCTACGAGAAGGCCGAACTGCTGAACATACAGCCCCGCACCATGCTGGGGGCCCGCTTCGACTACCGCCTGAGCGACGACGTAAACCTGGGCGCGACGGTGCTCACCATCAACGAGCAGGCCTATATAAACCGCGTGAGCATCGGCGACGAGCCCACCAACAACACCATCTACGGCTTTGACCTCAACCTGCAGAAAGAATCCCGTTTCCTGACGAAGATGACGGATGCCATTCCGCTGATCCAGACGAAGGAGCCCTCGCTCGTGACCTTCAGCGGGGAGTTTGCGCAGCTGATTCCGGGGCAGACCAAGTCCAACGCCAACGAGGACGGCGCTTCCTATATAGACGACTTCGAGGGGCGGAGACGCCTTACAGCCTGGGCGGCTTCAACAACACCAACTGGCGCCTGGCAGCCACGCCTGCCCCGCTGGTGCCGGGGCCTGGCCTGGAGTACTCGTACAACCGCGCCAAAATCGCCTGGTATACCATCGACCAGATCTTCTACCGCAACAGCGACAACCTGAAGCCCGACAACATTTCGGACGAGGATTTGGAGAACCAGTACGTGCGGCCGGTAAGGCGCACCGAGGTGTTCCCCGAGCGCGACGCGGAAATGTCGAACACGTTTGAGTACACGTTCGACGTGGCTTACTACCCACAGGAAAGAGGCCAGTACAACTACAACCCGGACCTGACGCCGCAGGGCCTGCTGGCCGGAGACCCGCGCAACAACTGGGGCGGCATCAGCCGGGAAATCTCGTTCGACACGGACTTCGACAACGCCAACATCGAGTATGTGGAGTTCTGGCTCCTGGACCCCTTTATTGGGGGCCCGAACGGCCGGACAGACGCGGAGGGCAATGAAATAACAAGCAACGAGGGCGGCGAACTGGTCCTGAACCTGGGCAGCGTGTCAGAGGACATCCTGAAAGACAACGAGTACGCCTTCGAGAACGGCCTGCCGACCGGCGCCGAGGATGTGCAGGACCTGGAGGAGACCATCTGGGGCCGCGTGACGCAGCAGCAGTTCCTGACAGACGCCTTCTCTGCCGTGCCGGGTGCGCGCCAGAGCCAGGACATCGGCCTGGACGGACTCGGCGACGCCAACGAAGGCACCTATTTCCAGCAAAGCTTCCTGGACCGCATACCGGGCACCCCGCCGCAGACGGTGCTCGATGACCCCTCGGCCGATAACTTCCTCCACCACCTCGACCCTATATATGACCAGCGTAACGCAGGCATCCTGGCGCGCTACAAGAACTACAACGGCATGGAGAACAACTCTCCCGAGGACAGCCGCTTCGCCAATTACGCCTTCCCCGACAAGGAGGACCTGAACCGCGACAACGTGATAAACGACCTGGAGCAGTACTACGAATACAAGGTTAGCCTGCGCCCCGGGCAGTTGGAGGTGGGCCAGAATTATATCGTGGACGCGGTGCAGGACGAGGAGACCGACGCCACGTGGTACCAGTTCCGGATACCGGTGCGCCAGCCTACCAACACCGTGGGCGGCATCAGCGGCTTCAAGTCCATCCGGTTTATGCGCATGTACCTCACGCAGTTTGCCGATCCGGTGGTGCTGCGCTTCGTGCAGTTCCAGTTTATCGCCAACCAGTGGCGCAAGTTTGAGCAACCCATCACCGACGGCACCCCCTGCCTCACCTGCACCGACGACGCCCGCAGCTTTACCGTGTCCACCGTCAACATAGAGGAGAACGGGCAGGCGCTGGCAAATGAGAACAATATTCCGTACAAGGTTCCGCCGGGCATCAACCGCCTCCGCGACTACGCCTCCGTGAACGACCGCCGCCAGAACGAGCAGTCGCTGCAGCTGTGCGTGGAAGACCTGAAAGACTCTTTCTCCAAAGCGGTATATAAGAACATCTCCCTCGACATGCTGATATATAAGCAGCTGAAGATGTTCCTGCACGCCGAGTCGAGCGACCCGTCTGTCCGGGACGGCGATGTGCAGGCCTTTATCCGGATCGGCACCGACTTTACCCAGAACTACTACGAATATGTGGTGCCCCTGAAAATAACCGCGCCGGGCAGCAACATGGTGGAGGACATATGGCCCGAGCAGAACCAGATAGCGATAGCGCTGCAGGACCTGGTGGATGCAAAGGTTGAACGAAACAGTGACCCCGACCACACCTTTTTATATGTGCCTTATGAGAAAACGCTGCCGGACGGCACCCTGATACGCGTGGTGGGCAACCCGGACTTCAGCGAGGTGGAGGGCATTATGATTGGCGTGCGCAACCCCCGCGACGCCAACGGCGACAACCGCCCGCACTCGGTGTGTATATGGGCGGATGAGCTGCGCGTGACTGACTTCCGCAACCAGACCGGCTGGGCGGGCAACGCGCGCCTGAACACCAAGCTGGCCGACTTTGCCAACATTACCGCCACGGGCGCCTATACCACCATCGGCTTCGGGGGCCTGCAGCAGAAAATAGCGCAGCGCGCCCGCGAGAACACCGCCCTGTTCGACGTGAGCGCCAACATTGTCATGGACAAGTTCCTGCCGCAGCAGTGGGGCATTAAGGTGCCGCTTACCCTGCAATACGGCACCCTCTACAGCGAGCCGCAGTTTGACCCGCTGGACAAGGACGTGCCGCTGGAGCAGTCGCTCACCAAGTTTGACTCGGACGATCAGCGGCGGGCCTACCGGAAAGAAGTGACCACCCGCGAAACCCGCAGAAGCATCAGCCTGCTGAACGTGCGCAAAGAGCGGGTGGACCCGGCGGCGCGGGTGCGCCTGTACGACGTGGAGAACCTCTCTTTCTCCTATTCCTACGCCGAGCGCCTGTTCACCAACGTGGAGACAGACCGCGACTACAGCAAGACCTACACGGGCGGCGTGGCCTACACCTACAACAACGAGCCGAAGAACTACACGCCGTTTGCCAATGTGCAGGGGCTCAACTCGCCGTACCTGCGCCCGATTAAAGACTTCAACTTCTCGCTGGTGCCGAGCCGCTTTGCAGTGCGCGCCGACCTCAACCGCTTCTACAACGAAGTGTACCTGCAGCGCCCCGACCAGGAGACCGGCTTCGTGACGACCAGGGGGCTCACGCCGACCTTCCAGAAGTACTTCTACTTCAACCGCATCTACGACATGCGCTGGGACCTGACCAAGAGCCTCTCGCTGGACTACACGGCCACGAACCGCGCCGTGGTGGACGAGCCCTACGCACGCATCAACAACGAGGTGGATTCCCTGCAGTACAAGAACAGGGTGATATGGGAGAACCTGATGCGCGGGGGCCGCAACACCAACTTCAACCAACTGGTGGCCCTCAACTACAAGCTGCCCTTCGACAAGTTCCCGCTCACCGACTGGCTGGATGCCGAAACCCGCTACGCCGCCACCTATATATGGACGGCGGGCTCCACGGCCCTCAACCAGGCGGCGGATTTCCAGCTGGGCAACACGGCCGAGAACAGCACCGAGCTTAGCGTAAACGGCAAGATCGACATGGTGAAGCTCTACAACAAGGTGAAGTTCCTGAAAGATGTGAACTCGCCCACGCCAGCCAGCCCGGTGGCTGCACCGGTTCCCGGCGACACGGCAGCCGCCACCAAGCCGAAAGCCGACCTGAAGGTGCTGAGGGGGCTGGCGCGGCTGCTGATGATGACGCGCTCGCTGAACGTGGCCTACCTCGAGAACCGCGGCTCCATGATGCCGGGCTACCTGCCGACGCCTTCTTTCTTCGGCTTCGACGATGACTTTGAGGCACCGGGGCTGCCGTTTATCCTGGGCCGCCAATATGATCTGGACGACCTGTATTACCGCGCCCACACCAACGGCTGGTACACCGACAGCAGCCAGTACCTCAACACGCCGTTCAGCGCCCTCAACACCCAGACCTTTACCGCACGCGCCAACCTGGAGCCGTTCCGCAACTTCAACATACAGCTGGATGCGCGCCGCACCAAGTCGGTGATCGATGAGATATTCTACCGCAAGGAGTTTGATGATTTCGGGGACATCAGCGAGACGGACCAACGCCAGAACCCGTTTACCTCGGGCTCGTTCAGCACCTCGTTCCTGGCGCTGGGCACGCTGTTCGAGTCAACGGCAGACGGTACGTCGGAGGCCTTCAACAACTTTGTGCGCTACCGCCACAACGTACACGACAAGCTCACCGTCGCCAACGAGTTTGCCGGAGACTCCGGCTATACCCTGAACTCGCAGGAGGTACTGATGAAGTCGTTCCTGTACGCCTACCAGGGCCGCGACATCAACGGGTACGAGGCAAAGGCCGAGAAAAGTCCCTTCGAGCGCCTGCCCATCCCGAACTGGCGCATCGATTACAACGGGCTGGAGCGCCTGCCGCTGTTCCAGAAGTGGTTCAGCCAGATCAGCCTCTCGCACGCTTATAACTCCAGCTACAACATCACCAGCTTCACCACCTCGCTCATATATGACCAGGAACCCGGCGGGTTCCCGACACAGCTGAACGAGAACGGCCGCCTGGAGTCGTACTACATCGTGAACCAGCTGACGGTGCTGGAGCGCCTCGCGCCGCTGCTGGGCATTAACTTCCGCACCAAAAACAACCTGACCGGCCGCCTAGAGTACAAGATCGAGCGGAACCTGTCGCTGAACCTGACAAACGCGCAGGTGACGGAGACCAACGTGAAGGACTATGTGATCGGGCTTGGCTATACCACCAGCAACTTCCGGATTCCATTCAAAATCGGCGGGGAGCGCAAAGTGCTGGAAAACGAGCTGACCATGCGCCTCGACCTCTCGGTGCGCGACAACCAGACGGTGCAGCGGGCCATCTCCACCGACGACGCAGGGACGGAGCGCATCCAGAACCAGATCACCAACGGCACGCGCCAGTTGCAGCTGCGCCCCACCATCGACTATGTGCTGAGCCAGCGCCTGAACCTGCAGTTCTACCTGCTGCGCACCGTGTCGGACCCGAAGATTTCGACCTCGTTCCGCAACAGTGTGACCGAGGGCGGCGTTCAGCTGAGAGTAAGTCTGCAATAAAATTTTAGCATTGCCAAAAAGACCGTAATTTTGACGGGAAACAACTTCAAATAAAACTCATGAACTTACCTGATAACCTAAAGTACACCAAAGACCACGAGTGGGTGCGCGTGGAAGGCGATGTGGCCGTGGTGGGCATCACCGATTTTGCACAGAGCGAGCTGGGTGACATCGTTTACGTAGACATCGACACTGTCGACAAGGAAATCAGCCAGCACGACGTGTTCGGGACGGTAGAGGCTGTGAAGACGGTTTCAGACCTGTTCAGCCCGCTGAGCGGCACGGTGCTGGAGGTGAACCCGAAGCTCGACAACAGCCCGGAGCTGGTGAACTCTGACCCCTACGGCGACGGCTGGATCATCCGGATGTCCATCGGCGACGCCAGCCAGATTGATGGCCTGCTGACGGCTGCGGGCTACCGCGAGGTGATAGGCCAGTAGTTTATATATAGATAGGCTTGATACTCCGATACAACCTGTTTACCATTCTTTGGGCAGCAGTGATTCTCGTCACGACGCTGCTGCCCTCTTCTTCCCTGCCCGCTGTCTCGGTTTGGGAACTGTTCTCCTTCGATTCCTTTGCCCACGCCTTTCTGTTCAGTGTGCTGACTTTCCTGATGATTGTGGGGTTGGCAAAACAGTTCACCTTTCTTCGGCTCCAGCACTACCCTATCCGCTACGCCCTCCTCATCAGCAGCATGTTCGGCATTTTCATCGAGCTGATGCAGCACCACTTCATCCCTGGCCGCCAGGGCGACATCATCGATGTGCTGGCCAACACCATCGGCTGCCTCCTCGGTATTTTGCTCTTTAAGTGGATATATGTCTGGTAAATCTGAGGTGTATAAGCTAAAGTCCTCCTTCTCGTACCGAAAGCCTTAGTACAATACTATTTAACCTGCTCCTCCTTCCATAGCAGGGAAGATAATGTAAGCGTTTTGCTGATGAAAAGATAAGCCAATTTGTTAGTTGGTGTAGACCGTAGCCGTGCTGGTTCATGCTCCGGTTCTTCTTTGTTATTGAAGATACTTGAGTTATTAATATGCCGTAGCGACGCTCTATCTATACCACCTATCATGCATTGAAGAAGAAGCCTAATATCCTATTATCAAAAATATTATCTCAATTATATATTACTTTTTTTATATCTATATAATTGCTATATTGTTGTATAGGAATGGCAACAAGAGACGCGCCTTTCCCATGCCTGCTGCATATTATATAGCTTGTAATGAGTATGCGGAGTATACACTGCTACTGAACAGACTACTGCATTGCTACCACAATTAGAGACACAGACGCTAAAACTGCCATAATGAGCGTATATGTAAGATGCTGAATGCCCGCTACTAAGCTACTTTAACAAATTTGTATACCATGAAAAAATCAATTCTAATGATGGCTCTCTTTGGGGGCCTCGCCTGCTCAGAGGCCTTTGCCCAGGACACGTTAAGCGTCGCCCCACCACAGGTAGCACAGGCCATGCTGGAGAAGCTGGACCATGAGCTTTCCCTCACCAGCCAGCAGGAGACGGAGGTGTATGCCCTGCTGGTAGAAAGGTCTGAGGAGTTCGCCCAAATCAGGGAGAGAAACAAGTCAAAAATCCTTTCTAAGGCCTCCTTTCAGCAAGCCAACGAACAGGCACTCAGAAAGTTGCAGCAGGCGCTGACGCCGGCGCAGTATGAAAAGCTAAAGGCGCTCCGCCAGGAGACACAACGGCAGAAAGCCGCCTATCGGGAGGAGGAGCTTTATAAAACCACCCAGGACATAGAGCTTGACTTTTAACCTTCATAGGAAACTGCCATGAAACGCTTAACTAAATACTTACCCTTACTGGGGCTGTGCATGCTGCTGCTGTCCTGCAAGAAAGACAAAGTAGAACCCTCCCTGCCAGAAGCAACCATGGAAGGAAAGGACACTTTCGGAGCTATGGTGAACGGGGAGATATGGGTGCCGAAGGGAAGGCCAAGTACTTTTGAACCAAATCTTGATGTTGTGTATAACCCAAACTACTCAGGTGGCTCCTTTGATATCAGGGCGTTCAGCAAGATAAAAGATGATCCAGCATTTTATGAATACTTCTATATTTATATGACTCAGCTTGACCATGAAGGAATCTATACTTTTGGTAATCCGGATATAGGTACAGTAACCTTCAGTTCACAGACCTGTGAATATGAGAGGGAGGATAATGTTCAGGGTACGCTGGAAATCACGAAGCTGGACATGCAGAGCGGCATCATCGCTGGCAAGTTTGAGTTTACGCTTTCAAAGCCTGGCTGCGATACCATCCGCGTCACCGAAGGCAGGTTCGACAAAAAGCTGTTTTAAATTAATTAAGTACTAAACCATATAACTTTATGAAAACAATATTACCCCTTTTCAAGGGGCTGGGATTACTGTGTGCTTTCCTGCTCCTGTTCTCCGGCAGCCTGCTTGCCCAGACCACCGTTACTATTGGCCCTGGGGCTAACTGGGCTGACGCGATGCTCTATAAAAGCTACCAGAACCTGAGCCTGGAGAATACCAATCTGCACACTCAAAACAGAAACCTGGCCAGTGCCTGGTCCAGTGGCGGCCAAAACACCTTCTTCCGGACGCTCTTTAGATTTGATTTGAGTAGCATTCCTTCGGGGGCTGTCATCCAAAGTGCAACGCTACGGCTTATCTCCCGGGGGAAGGGGCCCTGGTCCCTTTCAGGATAACAGTTATAAGAGGGAGCGTGGCTTGAATTAATTTTGTCCGCATACTTATTTATACAATGCTGCTTCACGGCGGGCCGTTTATATAGGATGATAAAATTTATCTTTAGCCGATGAAGCGACTCTACATCCTGCTCCTGCTGGTATATATGGCTGCCACGGCGGGCACAGCGCAGGACATGCCCCACGTGCGCCAGACCATCGACACCCTCACCTCCGCCGCCATGCACGGCCGCGGCTATATATACAACGGTGATGCCAAAGCGGCCGATTATATACAAAACAGGTTCCGGCAACTGGGGCTGCAGCCGCTGGGCGGCAGTTATATGCAGCCTTTCAGCTTTGCGGTGAACACCATCACGGAAACGCCCCGGTTACAGGTGGCGGGCAAGGCGCTGCAGCCGGGCAGAGATTTTGTAGCCAACGCAGCTTCCGCCTCCGGCAAGGGCAAGGCCCATATTCTTCCGCTGGATACCGCCGTTTTCAGTGATGCCGTGGCGGCCCGAAAGTTCTTCTCCCAGAGCTTCAGGAACAAAGCCCTTCTATATAAGCAACAGGATCAGAAACGGATAGGCCAGTTGCCAGCACCTTATCAGCAGCAACTGCGGCAGGCAAAGCTGCACGTGGTGCTGCAGCCAAAGGCGCTGCTGACCTCTGTGGCGCGGGATCAGGCGCCGCTGCCGGTGCTGGAGGTGCTGGAACAGGCTTGGCCTGCTAACGCTGAAAGTCTTACGTTTGAGGTGCAGGCCAAGCTACAGCCGCAGCACGAGGCAAACAACGTGATAGCCTACGTAAAGGGCGCTACTCAGCCCGATTCATTTCTGGTTTTCACGGCGCATTACGATCACCTGGGCGGCCAGGGCAAGGGCGTGTATTTCCCGGGGGCGAACGACAACGCCAGCGGCACCGCCATGTTGCTGGAACTGGCCGCTTACTACAGTCAGCCGGAGAATAAGCCCGATTACAGCTTGGTATTTATGGCCTTTGCTGCCGAGGAAGCCGGGCTGCTGGGTTCGTTTTATTACACGGAGCACCCGCTTTTCCCGCTTTCCCAAATCCGCTTCCTCATCAACCTCGACCTGCTGGGCACCGGCTCCGAAGGCATGATGGTCGTGAACGGGAAGGTACACGAGTCCGAATACAACCTGCTGCAACAGATCAACGAAAAGCACTACTACCTGCCGCAGCTCAGAAGCCGGGGCAAAGCCGCCAACTCCGACCACTACCCTTTCTCCGAAAAAGGCGTTCCGGCCTTCTTCTTCTACACCCTGGGCGGCACCGCCGCCTACCACAATCCCAACGACTACGCCGCTCAACTGCCCCTCACCGAGTTCAGGGATGTGTTTCAGTTGATCGTGGATTTTGCGGCGGCCCTGCAGCAGTAACTATATATACCCAAAGCGCCTGCTACATATAAGCAGCAGGCGCTTTCAGTTTGGCGGCAGCCGAGTCAGTTATATATGCCCGGTATACAAGTCTTCTGCCTTACAGGATGTTGTTGATCTGCTCCTTTATCTTCTCCAGTTCTTCCTTCATCTCCACCACATGGTGCTGGATGGTCGCGTCGTTGGCCTTGGAGCCGATGGTGTTGATTTCGCGGCCGATCTCCTGCGAGATAAAGCCGAGCTTTTTGCCGGTGGGCTCGGGCAGGTAAACAGTCTCGGTGAAATAGTGCAGGTGGTTTACGAGGCGCACTTTCTCCTCGGCAATGTCCAGCTTCTCTATATAGTACACCATCTCCTGCTCAAAACGGTTCTTGTCGAAATGCTCCGACAAGGATATTTCCTTTATATGGCCCCGGATGCGGTTGCGGATGTTCTCCATCCGCACCGGGTCGTGCTTGTCTGTCTCGGCCAGCAGAATCCGGATCCGGTCTATATACGACATAATCTCGGCTGTCAGCGCCTTTCCCTCGTCCGTCCGGAAGGCGTTGAGGCTTTGGATGGCCTCCTCCAGCAGGGGCTGCACCTTGCCCCAGTCGGCATCGGTCACTTCCTCTTCCTGCTCCTGCTGCAGCACCTCGGGCATGTGCAGCGCCAGCCGGAACAACTCCTCTTTCCCTGCGCCCAGCGTGTCGGCCACCGCATCCAACTCTTTGTAGTAGGCCTGCAGCAGTTCTTTGTTGATGGTGTTCTTCGCCTTCTGGGCTCTGTTCTTCGAAAACTCGATGTTCACGCTCACTTTGCCGCGCACCAGCGCCCGCTGCACCATGTTCCGGACGTCGTATTCCCGGTCTGAGATAAACTTGGGGAGGCGCACGCTCAGGTCCATGCTTTTGGAATTCAGCGAGCGGATTTCAACGGAGATAGAGTACTGGTCGGTATCGAGGCGTGCACTGCCAAAGCCTGTCATGGACTGCAACATAAGCTAATCATCAGATGGTACAGTGGCAAAGTAACTAAAATTATCCAACTTTGCTCGGCAGCCTCCACGAAAGCTGCTCTCAGGTATGTTGCCAATCATAATTTGTTTTAACTTTGTGCCATGAAATTTGGTGTAGTCGTTTTTCCGGGGTCCAACTGCGACCAAGACCTTGTGGATGCCATCGGCATTGGCATGCAGCAGGAAGTTGTAAAGCTGTGGCACAAAGACCACGACTTGCAGGGCTGTGATTTTATACTATTGCCGGGTGGCTTCTCCTATGGCGACTACCTGCGCTCCGGTGCAATTTCACGCTTCTCCCCCATCATGCAGGAGGTGATTCAGCACGCGGAGCGCGGCGGGTATGTGATGGGCATCTGCAACGGTTTCCAGATTCTGACGGAGGCCGGGCTGCTGCCGGGCGCGCTGCTGCGCAACGTGAACCAGCAGTTTATATGCGACAACGTATATATAAAACCGGTGACCACCAACCTGCTGCCCACGCAGCTGCTGGACCTGAACAAGGCCTACAAAATACCGGTGGCGCACGGCGAAGGCTGCTATTATGCCGACAAGGAAACGCTGAAACAGCTGCACGACAACGACCAGATCATGTTTAAGTACAGCAGCAACGTGGCCGACACGCACGAGATATATAACATCAACGGCAGCCTCCTGAACATTGCCGGTGTGAGCAACGCCCGGAAGAACGTGTTCGGGATGATGCCGCACCCGGAGCGCGCCGTAGACCCCGAACTGGGCAATACCGACGGCCGCGCCATTTTCGAGTCGCTGCTGCACCTGGTGAACGCGTAATTTTCCTTTGGAACTTATATATGGCAATGAGCCCCGCCTGCTCCGGTAGCAGGCGGGGCTCATTGCTTTTCAGGCTGTTGCCAAAGCCTCCCTGGCATATAACTATAAGATACGCTTCCATCTTACCTGCGAAAGTCCTACCTTTGCCCCCTCTATGAGAAAAGCCACTCCCTTCCTTTCGCTTACTCCCCCGTGAGTTCCTTCTGATTAAATTCTTTTGCTTCTCCAGCGCCTCCCTACACAGGCACTGGAGCCATCCCTCTTTATATATGCCCGTATTTTCAGCACCCGCTGGTTGCTGCCAGTACCGTTTTCCCTATTTTTTGTATTAATGTTCAAGGATGAAACAGTATTTACGCCTTTTCGACTTCAGTAACAAAGTAGCTTATAAAACCGAGGTGCTGGCCGGGCTTACCGTCGCCATGACCATGATTCCGGAATCCCTTTCTTTCGCCATATTAGCTGGTTTTCCGCCACTGGTGGGTTTGTATGCCGCCTTCATTATGGGTTTGGTGACAGCGGTGTTTGGCGGCAGGCCGGGCATGGTGTCGGGTGGGGCCGGTGCCACAGCCGTGGTGCTTATTGCCCTGATGCAATCGCATGGGCTTGAGTATGTGTTTGCCGCAGTGGCGCTGGCCGGTGTTCTTCAGATTGTGGTGGGGGTATTTAAGCTCGGGAAGTTTATCCGCCTCGTGCCCCAGCCGGTTATGTTTGGTTTCGTGAACGGGCTGGCTGTCATCATCTTCATGTCGCAGCTGGCGCAGTTTAAGACGGTGGTAAACGGGGAAGTTACCTGGCTCTCCGGCGGGCCGCTCTACGTCATGGCTGGCCTGGTGGCGCTCACCATTGCCATTATCATACTGCTGCCCAGATTCACGAAAGCCATCCCCCCCTCCCTGGTCGCCATTATGGTTGTCTTCGGTATTGTGCTCGGCTTTGGGATAGAGACTAAAACGGTGATGGACATTGCCTCCGTAAGCGGCGGCTTTCCTCCCCTCCATATACCACAGGTTCCGCTTACCCCCGACACGCTGCAGATCATCTTTCCATATGCCCTGATTATGGCGGGTGTCGGCCTGACGGAGAGCCTGCTCACCCTGAACCTGGTGGATGAGATAACCGGAACGCGCGGGAGCAGCAACAGGGAATGCGTGGCGCAAGGCGGTGCCAACCTCCTGAACGGCTTTTTCTTCGGGATGGGTGGCTGCGCCATGATCGCTCAGACACTCGTCAACCTTTCGGCTGGGGCACGGGCGCGGCTGGCGGGCATTGTAGCGGCGCTCACCATACTGGCCATCATCCTTTTCGGAGCCCCCGTCATCGAAAGAGTGCCAATGGCAGCTTTAGTAGGCGTCATGATCATGGTGGCCTTCGGCACGTTTGAATGGATCAGCTTCAGGATCATCAATAAAATGCCCCGGCATGATGTGTTTGTAGGCATCCTGGTAGCCGTTATCACTATATGGCTGCACAACCTGGCCCTGGCCGTGCTGATTGGTGTGATTATAGCCGCACTGGTGTTTGCCTGGGAAAGCGCCAAGCGCATCAGGGCCAGAAAGTATGTTGACGGCAGCGGCGCAAAGCACTACGAGTTGTACGGCCCACTGTTCTTCGGTTCCGTGGCCGCTTTTACGGAGAAATTTGATGTGGTTAATGATCCGGAGGAAGTGATCATCGACTTCAGGGAAAGCAGAGTGGCAGACATGTCTGGCATAGAGGCCCTGAACAAATTGACGGAGCGCTACCATAAGGCAGGCAAAAAGCTGCACCTGCGCCACCTGAGCCCCGATTGCATGAAGCTGCTCAGAAATGCTGACAAAGTCATCGACGTCAATATCCTGGAAGACCCGAATTATGTTGTGATGGGCGATTAGGATATTTTGAGCGAAGCTGCCTATATATAGGGCCGGCTTTGGAATCCCAGCCCCTTCAGACATGAGCGGCGTTTTGCAGGGTATTAAACCGCAGCGCGAGCGTTCCGCCGCGCCTGGTGCGCCCCGTAGTATAACACCTGTAAGGCTACGACACCACCTTATTTACCGCATCCACTATCACCCTCACATCAGAGGGGTGGTTGTTTACTACCTCACTGCGCTCCTTGCCCAGCCGCACAATGATAAGGTTCTTCTCAGGGATCACGATGATGTACTGGCCCAGGATGCCGCGCGCGTAGAAGATGTTATGGCCTTTGTAGCCGGGCAGCAGCCACCATTGGTAGCCGTAGAAATCGGTCTTGCTGCCGTCGGATGCCTTGGGGAGATTGGTTGGCGTGAGGGAGGCTTTCACGTAATCGGGCGGCACGATGGTGTCGCCGTTCCAGACGCCGTTGTGCAGGTACAGTCTGCCGAGGCGCGCCAGGTCGCGGGCGTTGGAGAAAAAGCAGCAGTAGGCTTTCTCCATGCCGTCGGGTTTGTCCACGCTCCACTCCGCGTTGTGCGCCGCCCCCAGCGGCCTCCACAGCTTTTCCTCCACCAGTTGGCTCAGGCTTTTGCCGGTGGCCGCCCGCAGCACGAAAGCCAGCACCTGCGTGTCGCCGCTTTTGTAGGTGAAGGCCCTGCCCGGTTCGTCCACCGCCTCCAGCCTGTCAATTATCTTTTTCAGGTCAGAGCCATAATAGCTCTCAGTGGTCATGGAGAAGGGATTTATATAGGACTCGTCCCAGTTAAGGCCGGAACTCATCCGGAGCAGATCATGTATCCTGATTTTGGCTTTGACCCCTTCCCGAAACTCCGGCAGGAAGTCCCCCACCGGCTGGTTCACGCTCTTGATGTCCCCTTCTTTGATGGCGATGCCGACCAGCATGCTCACAATGCTTTTGGCCATAGAGAAAGAGTTGCTCAGCGATGCGCTGGAATATCCGTCCCAGTACTGCTCGTGCAGGAGCGAATCGTCTTTCACGACCAGAAACGCCACCGACGACAGTTCTTCGTGCAGGCGCTCCAACTCCTCCGGAAAGGTGATTTTATTATACGCCGATGCTTTGGACCACGGTTGGGTCACCTGCGGGGCCATTATCACGCGCTGCTCAAATATCTCGTTGTCATCTATGTCTGCCAGGTTGTAGAAGAGCGCCCTGTACACATAGTTTTTGTCAGCCATGTGGATCCAGGCGGCCAGCAGCCCCAGCAGCAGTATGCTTCCAATACTCAGGCGCCTGGTTCCCCGACTCATAAGGCTTCTTTAGAAATCATAGCCCAGCGTCACATAAAACTTAGGCCCCGTGCGGCTTTCCTCTGCCTCGCCCCAGGCCACATCCAGCTTGCCATATACGCCCAGCAAGGTAGTGCGTGCGCCCACCCCATACCCTATCAGGAACGGGTTGCGGTAGTTGACCACGGTAATCTCGAAGTTATCCCGATCGGTGGGGCTGAGGACGCCGCCAATCACGCGGGTGTTGATCGAGTTCTCGCCTGTAAAGGGATTGGCGCCGTCATAGGCAGAGCCGGCATCCGCAAAGGCCGTCAGCTGCAGGTTCCGGAAAAAACCCGAGGCGATGGGCCCGTTGTAGATGTACTGCACAATCGGGATGCGCAGTTCCGCATTAGCCAGCAGGTGCCGGCTGCCCGTGCGCACGTTGTAGTTAAAGCCCCTAAGCGGCGTCACGTACTCCAGGTAGAACAGGTCGGCAGGCGAGCCGACCTCCACGTCGTTCAGTTCGGAGGTTTCGTCCTGGTCGGCCAGTAGCCAGTTGTCCATGCCGCCAATCAGGAATTTCTTGTCGGAGTTGCCGAAAAAAGCGCCATAGCTGATGCGCGTGGCCAGCACAATCTCCCGGTGTATTTTCAGGTAATTCCTGAAATCGACATAAACTTTGTTGAAGTTGCTTTCAGAGCCGTTAAACCCTTTGAGCGACAAGGCTCCTATCTTCAGGCGGGTTCCCTCCAGCATATTGATGCCGGTCCGGACGCTGTTGTCATATACCAGTTCCACGTTCCCTCCCCAGAAATTCTCCACGCTGTCGGGTATATAAAAGTCGTTCATATACGTGAAGCGCGTGCTCACGAATTTGGGCATGACGTGGATGCTGGTGCTGTGGCTCAGCGGGAACACCACCTTCGGGCTCAGCTCGTTCTTGGCGAAACGCACCCGCGACCCCGGCACATTCAGCAGCCCCCCTTCCAGCGTCTCGCGCTCAAACTCCACCCCTACGTCCAGGCGGTTTTTCAGGTTCATATACTGGGCCCAGAAGCTGCTGGACCCGAGGTCGGTGCGCAGAAAAGCCGTGCCCTGTATATGGTGGTTCTCGAACAGGTCGCTCATGCCCACGCCCGCCACAATGCCGAAGCCGAGCAGCGGGTCGGCATGCACCGACGTCACAATCTCCTGCACGCTGAAGCGCACGTCGTAGTCCAGGGGCCCCACCATCTCAAACGGCCTGGCGGTAGTGGCCCGGCGGATAGCTGCCCTGGGTTTCGTTTCGGCATTCTCCTCCGTGGCCGTGGCGGCAGTGTCGCTCTCAAACTCGTAATCGTCGATGTTCACTTCCCCGTCCTGGCGCCTGCTGGGGCTGGCGCGCCTGGTCACGGTGCCGTTGTCCTCCACTATTTTCTGCGTGTTGGTTGTATTGCTTGCTGTGCGGGCGCGGGTCTCCAGAATAATCTGGCGTGAGGTGCGCGGGAGTTCCTGAAGTGTGGCGGGCGTAAACTGCGGCAGCAGGTACACAAAGGGGTGCGCATCTTTTTTCGCAACCAAAGCCAGCACATTGGCAGACGGCACATAGTCGTAGGCCTCGATGCCCTGGATAAAACTGGTGACGGGCGTGCTGGCGCCCGTGCTGAGGTTGTAGGAGTAGAGGCTGCGGATGCCGCTTTGCTCGCCCAGGTACACAAAGCTGCCGTCCTGCGTTGCCCTTGGCAGCAGCTCGCTGGCAATAGAGGTTGTCAGCTGCCGTATGTTGGCGTCAGGTCCCTGCTCCTGCTGCAGCAGAAAGATGTCGTAGTTGTTCACAACGCTGCTGAAGGTGGCGGCTCCGGCGCTCCCCGTGCTATTGGCGGGGCGGTTAGAGCTGAAGACAATGCCACTGTTGCCTTTCAGGAAGGCAGGGTCAATATCATCGTATATGTCGTTGGTGAGTTGCCGCTGCAGGCGGCCGGTGGCGCGCAGCAAAAACAAGTCAGTTTGCCCGTTCTGCACCGCGCTTATCACCAGGCTGTTGCCGTCCTCTGAATAGCTCATGCCGTTTACCAGCGCAAAGGGCTCCAGCACCGTACCGGCAGTGGTCAGGTTCTCCACGAAAGGGATAAAGGAGTAGCCGTCGCGGGCGTCTACCTGCCGCAGCAGCATCTCTCCCCTCCTCGACTCAATAAAGCCAAGCGTTGTGTTAGAGCGCCAGGCCAGCACCGGCATCTTGTAGTCCACTTTCTGGTCCACACTCTTGTAGCCAGCGCGCCATACCACACGGTCGCGCTTGCGGCGCACATCCTGCACAAATATCTTGAAGATGCCGTTGTCGTTCTTCACGTAGGCCAGCATCGTGCCATCCGGGTTCAGCACCGGCTCGCCGTAGTAGTGGCCCTCTTTGTTCTTGCTGAACAGCTTATGCTCTTCGGGCAGCGGCACCAGCGGACTGTCGGCGCTGGTGTTTATCTGCACATAGTAGTTGTACCAGTCCTGCAGAAAGCGCTTGTACGGGATATTGAGGCTGCTGGTGATGCCAATCTCCACGTCACGGGTAATGCGGGTCAGGTTCAGGATGTTCTGGATGGCGGTGTAGCCATAGCGCTCCGCTATATAGTTCCAGACCGACTGGCCGGTGAGTTCGGGGTTGATGGCGAACAGCTTCTCCGGGCGCTGCCTGTCCTGCCTCAGCAGCATATCGCGCATATAGTTGTCCATGCGTATGCTCCACCCTTCTGCCGTGTAGGCCGCCACGCCGCCTATAAACCACTCGGGCAGGCGCAGCAGGTAGCTGCTCTGGAGCGCCTCTTTCAGGCTGCCGCCGTACATCATGTCGTTCATGAGCAGCTGCGTCAGCTCGAAGCTCAGGTCGCGCTTAAACTCCGTCTGGGTGCCCTGGTAGGCCATCTCAATCTTGCTCTTCATAAAGAGCGTCTCGCCGCCGGTCTGGTACTGGTCGTTGCTCAGGCCGATGTTGCTCTGCAGCAGGTCGGTGGGCGAGTTGTACAGCATCAGGGTGATTTTAGAGTACGGGTAGTACCCGATCAGGCTGGTGATGCGGCGCAGTTCCTTCTCGGCATACTCCGCTGCGTTTTTGGCCACCTCCTCGCCGCCCTGGTAAAAATAGACGTTAAAGTTCTGCGTGCTGTAGAGCTTCCACTCGAAGTTCTTGTATTGTATCCGGCTCTTGCCGAACATATCGCGGTTTGGCTGCGCATGCAGGGCGGCACCCGTTAGGGAGCAAAGCACAAACAGCAACAGAAACCTAATGGGGAAACGCATGCGCTTAGGGTTGAGTGTTTTGTGGTTTTATATAGTCGTAATATAACGATAAATACCTTGAAATTCGTATGTCAGGCATCACTTCTGCCTCACCGGCCAGGGCGGCGGCGAAGTGCTGCGCCAGGTAAGGCGCCATCAGCACCCCCTTCGACCCCATGCCGTTGAAAACGCTCAGCTGCGGGTACTGTGGGTGCACCCCCACCAGCGGTTTCCGGTCGCGCACGGCTGGCCGGATGCCAGCCCGGTGGTTAGTAATGCTAAAATGCTGTGAAGTGATCTGGCTGAAGCGGGTGGCGAGTTCCTGCCGTCCTTCCGCGCTAGGCTGCTCGTCAGGCTCCCGCCAGTCGTAGGTGGCCCCGACCAAAAACCTGCTCCCTCCTATCGGAACAACGTAAACGGCTTTGTTATAGATGCATTCGGGGTTAAAATTCTGCGCCTGCACCTCCAGCACCTCGCCCTTGGTGGGCTGCACCGGCAGCCACCGAAAGTACGGGTTGTGTATCACCTGAAATCCCTCGCAGAAAACAAGGTGACGCGCCTCGTACTCTTTGTATTTTACTCCCTGCGAAGTGAGCTGCAGTTCGTCCATCTCAAACCGCTCCGGCAGCAGCAGCCCCTGTGCCAGCAGTTCCTCCGTCAGCAGGTGCAGCATAGTCTCCACCAACAGGTTGCCGGCCCGGCCAATCATGAGGCCGCCGTAAGGGTCGTGAATGTCCGGCTGCCCGGTGCGCTGCGTGTAGGTGCCGAGTATAAAATCATTCCAGCCCTCGTTGCCGCTCCTGGCCATCCAGGTGTTCTGTTCTTCGATGGAGGAGAAGATTTTATAGATCGGTTTGTGGGTGAAGAGTTCCTGCCCGAAACGCGCCTCCAGCTCCGCGTAAAAAGCGTCGGCGGCAGGTATAAACTCGTCGGCCATCCACGACTTGGCAAAGCGCTTCCCGGCGACGGGGTTCAGCAAACCGGCTGCCACCCGCGAGGCGCTGCTCGGCCGGGGCTCGTCGATGACCAGCACCTGATGGCCGCGCTTGCGTAAGGTATAGCTTAGTATGGCGCCAGCCAGGCCGTGCCCAACCACTATAAAATCGTATTTCATCGGGGCAAGTTACGCGATGTACAGGTGAAATCAGTAACTTAGGAGCCTCTTTTGTGCTTGCCCCTCAACCCACAAACCTATGAACGTTACCTGCCTTACCTTTAACCCGTTCCAGGAAAACACCTACCTGCTGCACGACGACACCCGCGAGTGCGTGGTGATAGACCCAGGCTGCTATGAGAAAGCAGAGCACGAGCAGCTAAAGCAGTACATAGCAGAAAACAGCCTGAAGGTGGTGCGCCTCCTGAACACCCACTGCCATATAGACCACGTGCTGGGCAACAAGTTTGTGGCCGACACCTACAGCGTGGGCCTGGAGATTCACCCGCAGGATGAGCAGACGCTGCGCGCCGTGCCCACCTACGCCCCGGCATATGGCTTTCCGCTGTATGCGGAGGTGTTGCCGACAAGCTTTCTGGAAGAGGGCGACCGTGTGAAGTTCGGGAACACGGAGCTGCAGGTGTTCTTTACGCCGGGCCATGCACCGGGCCATATCGTGTTTTACAACGGGCCGGAGAAAATCTGCATCGGGGGCGATGTGCTGTTCCAGGGCAGCATCGGCCGCACCGATTTGCCCGGCGGCGATTTCGACACGCTCATCACCAGCATCAGAGAAAAGATGTTCGCCCTGCCCGACGACGTGACGGTATATCCGGGCCACGGCCCCGAGACCACCATCGGCTACGAAAAAAGGCATAACCCCTTCCTGCGCTAAGCTGCGCCGCGATTTATATATGAAAAAGCACATCCCCAACGCCATCACCTGCCTCAACCTGTTCGCGGGCTGCCTGGCGCTCTACTTCGCCTTCGAGGGCCAGTTGGTCTATACGGCTTATCTGGTGGGCGTTGCCGCCGTGTTCGATTTCCTGGACGGGATGGTGGCGCGCGTGCTGAAGGCCTACTCCGAAATCGGCAAGCAACTGGACTCGCTGGCGGATATGGTGTCCTTTGGGGTGGTGCCGGGCACTATCATGTTTGTGCTGCTGCAGCGGGCCGATGCGGAAGTGCTGGGCATTCCCGCCTATATAGTGGCCTTCTTCGGTTTTCTGATCACCATTTTCTCGGCGCTGCGGCTGGCTAAGTTCAACATCGACACGCGCCAGACCACCTCGTTTATCGGATTGCCTACTCCGGCCTGCACACTCTTCGTGGCCTCGCTGCCGCTTATCCTGCGCTACGGCGACCTCATCCATTACGAAATCATCCTGAACCCGCTGGTGCTGCTGGTGCTTACGGTGCTGCTCTCGTTTCTGTTAGTGGCCGAGCTGCCGCTGTTCGCCCTCAAGTTCACGAACCTGACGTGGCAGGACAACTCGGTGCGGTTTATTTTCCTTGGTTTGTCGGTTATCTTGGTGGCTCTTCTTAAATTCGCAGCGATACCCCTGATTATCGTGTTGTATATACTTTTGTCCATCATCAAAAAAACATCCCAATCCTCATGAAATTTGTCGCTGAAATAGATATAATGCCCCGCCCCGAACTACTCGACCCACAGGGAAAAGCCGTGCTGCTGGGCCTGGAGCACCTGGGCCTGGACCAGGTGAACGACGTGCGCATCGGCAAGCACATTACGCTGCAACTGGAAGCGGAGACGGAGGACATTGCGCGCGAGAAAGTGGAGAAAGCCTGCAACAAGCTCCTGGCAAACCTCATCATGGAGTCGTTTACCTACGAGCTGCGGCAGGCCTGACACCCGCTGACATACAATAAATTACCTGTATATTTGTTGGTTGAGAAGGCTGCCTGCCGCTATATATAGGTGCGGCAGGCAGCTTTTATATATACTATACAGGAGTAGATGATGATGCGGCCTCCCCGACTGGCTTATGTATGCGCGCTTTTCCTGCTGTGCTTACTGACGACGGCGCAGGCGCAGGCCCCAACAGCCACAGTCACGCTGCAATGGCAGGGACAGGCAGCTGTACTCCCCACGCACCACCCATCCGGCAAAGTCCCTACATTTACAGGCGCCTCCGTGGATGCGGTGGAAGGACTGCCGTACTTCCGCCTGCAACTGCCGGGCGTCCATGCCTCCAACTTCCAATTGAAAGACACGCAGTACCAAGCCTTCACCCCGGAGGAGCAGAAACTCCTGGACATATATAAATTCCTATCCGAGCCGCAGGTATATATAAACCCTGCCACGCAGCACAGGCAGCCGGTCAGCCTGATAACCATTCTTCCCATCCGGCGCAACCCGAACAGCAACCAGTTGGAGAAGCTGGTGCGCTTCCGTTATTCCTATACCGCCAACGGCACCAACACCACGCAAGCCCGCACGGCCAGTGCCAGCAGCTTTGCAGCTAATTCGGTGCTCCGTAGCGGGGAGTGGTATAAACTGGCCGTGACGGCATCGGGCATATATAAAATTGATAAAAGCGTGCTGCAGGCGCTGGGCCTAAACACCCAAAATATCGACCCGAAGAAGCTGCAGGTGTATGGCAACGGCGGCGGTATGCTGCCCCAGCCCAACAGCGCCCCCCGCCCCGACGACCTGCAGGAGAACGCCATTGTGGTGGCAGGCGAGGCGGACGGGAAGTTTGATGATGGGGATTATGCGCTGTTTTACGCGCAGGGGCCGCACACCTGGGCCTATGACACCACGCAGCAGCAGTTCCGGCATACCTACAACCTCTACTCCGACACCGCCTATTACTTTCTACGGGTTAATTATGAAGCTGGCTTACGGGTGGGCACCCGGGCCCCGGCACCCGGCGCCACCCAAACCATCAGCACCTATGAGGAGCACCTGTTTCATGAGCAGGATTTGAAGAATATGGTATACTCAGGCCGCGAGTGGTATGGCGAGGAGTTCAGCAGCTTCAGTGCCTCCCGCGATATTTCCTTTGCCGTGTCGGATGTGGCGCCGAATTCTGAAGTGCAGCTGACGGCGGCGCTGATGGCGAACTCCCCCGCCGCCTGCTCTTTTACCGTAAACCTGAACGGCCAGGAACTCGGCTCCCAGAGCATTCCCTCGCGCGGCACGTATGACTATCACCCGGAGGGCACCAACAGCACCATAACCTACACCCTCAACCAACAGGCCCTCGGCAACGCCACCGATTATAAAGTGAACCTGGCTTTCGGCACCGGCGGCAGTTCCACCTCCCTCGGCTACCTCAACTACCTGGAGCTTATATACAAGCGGCAGCTCAAGCTATATGGCGAGCAAACCAGTTTCCGGTCGGTGGCGAGTTTAGCCGCGCCGGTGAGCGCATTCAGCATAGCCGGGGCGCCAGCAGCAGCCACTGTGTGGGATGTGACGAACCCGCAGCACCCCGAGGCACAGCAACTCAGCAACGGCACTTTCAGCGCACCCACCGCTATACTCCGCGAGTTCGTGGTATTTGACGGCAGCAGCATCAGCGCAAAACCAACGGCCGTAGGCAAAGTGCCGAACCAGAATTTACACAGCGTCAACGCCGACGGCTCCCTCGACTTTGTGATTGTGGCGCACCCGGCTTTTCTGCAGGAGGCAAACCGGCTGGCGGCCCACCGGGCGCAGCACAGCAACCTGCAGGTGCAGGTGTTCACGCCGCAGCAGATCTACAACGAGTTCTCGTCCGGGGCGCAGGACGTAACCGCCATCCGCGACTTTATGCGCCTGGTACACAGCCGCAGCGGCAAGCGCGGAGATGACGTGCTCTACCTCCTGCTCTTCGGCGACGCCTCCTACGACTATAAAAACCGCATCCGCAACAACACCAACTTCGTGCCCATATATGAGTCGCGGGAGTCGCTGCACCCCATTAACAGCTACTCGTCGGAGGATTATTTCGGTTTTCTGGATGAGGAGGAGGGCGAGTGGGCGGAGAACACCTTGGGAGACCATCTGCTGGACATCGGCATTGGGCGGCTGCCGGTAAAATCAGCGGCGGAGGCGGCGACTGCCGTGAACAAAATCATCGCCTATGACAGCCCCGCCCATTTCGGAAGCTGGCGCAGCCGCATTACCTTTGTAGCCGACGACGGCGACCGCAACGAGCACCAGGACGACGCCGAGTACCTGGCCCGCTACGTGGAAAATAATTTCCCAACCTACACGCCCAACAAGGTATATATAGATTTATATCCGCAGCAGGCGGTTTCTAACGGCCAGCGGGTGCCGGAGGCCACCGAAGCCGTCAACCGGGCCGTGGAGCAGGGCTCGCTTATCATCAACTACACCGGGCATGGTAATGAGGTGAGCCTGGCGGCCGAGCAGATTCTGACGCTGCCCCAGGTCAACAACTGGACGAACAAGGACAAGTTGACTTTCTTCCTGACGGCCACCTGCGAGTTTGGCCGCTACGACGACCCGACCCGGGTATCGGCGGCGGAAACAGCCCTGCTGCTGGAGGGCGGCGGTGCCGTGGGCCTCGTCACCACCACCCGACCCGTGTACTCTACCGACAACCGGGTGTTGAACCGCAACTTCTTCAAATTCGCCCTCACGCCGCTGAATGGCCGTATGCCACGCCTCGGCGATTTGGTGCTCCGGACCAAGAACAACAGCATCACCGACTCCATCGGCGGCTCCACCGGCGTCAACAACCGCAACTTCTCGCTCCTCAGCGACCCCTCCATGCAACTGGCCTACCCGGCGCTGCAAGCACAGATAACGCATATAAACGGCACCGCAACCACCACAGACACTCTCAGTGCCCTGAGCAAAGTAACCCTGAAAGGCCATATAGCAGCAACTAACGGCAGCGTAGCCTCCGGTTTCAGCGGCGATCTGCACCTGACGGTATACGAGAAGCCGACCACCCGCTATACCCTCGGGGATGAAAGCTCGCAGAAAGTGCCGGTACAGGTGCGGGAGAATATTATATACGACGGCAAGGCCACCGTGCAGCAGGGGCAGTTCGAGACCACGTTTGTGGTGCCCAAAGACATCGCCTACGACTACGGCTCGGGCAAGATTTCGCTGTACGCCAGCAACAGCACCACCGACGCCATGGGCGCCAACCAATCCATTGTCATCGGCGGCACCGCCACCAACGTTCCCGCAGACAATCTCCCGCCCACTGTTAAGTTATATATGGATGATGAGTCTTTCGTGCATGGGGGCAGCACCGGCAGTACCACCACCCTGCTCGCCAACCTGTTCGACGACAACGGCATCAACACGGCGGGCATGGGCATCGGACACGAGATTACCGCCATCCTGGATGAAAATCCCGACAACCTCATTGTGTTGAACGACTATTACACCGCAGCAAAGGACAACTACCAGAAGGGCCAGGTAAAGTATATGCTGAAAAACCTGGAGGCGGGCCCGCACTCGCTCCGGCTGAAGGCCTGGGACACGCACAATAACTCTACAGAAGAATATATAGAGTTTTTTGTATCTATTGATGCCGGTCTTGCGTTAGAGCATGTGTTGAATCACCCAAACCCGTTTTCCACGAACACCACCTTCCACTTTGACCATAACAGAGTAGGCCAAAACCTCGAGATACAAGTGCAGATTTACACCATATCCGGCAAATTAGTAAAAACCCTGCAGACGACTTCTTATGCCAGCAAAGCCCATGTGGCGGACATTTCCTGGAATGGCCGGGACGAATACAATGATGTGCTTGCCCGCGGCGTTTATGTCTATAGGGTGAGTGTGCGTTCGCAGCAGGACGGCTCAAAAGCCTCCCGTTTCGAGAAACTTGTGATATTAAATTAGCTTAGTTATTCTTAATATTTATATTTGATACAGCTATCAACCCAATATATGTACAATAAACGTCAGATTTTAAAGGCTACAGCGTTTGCATTCGCCTTGTTCTCAGCGCCTGCTGCTTTTGCACAAACCACTACCGGCCAGGAAGTTACCGCCGTAACCACAGCAGTTCCTATTCTCACGGTAGCGCCCGATACCCGCTCTGCGGCCCTGGGAGACGCCGGTGTGGCCCTGTCGCCGGACGCCAACGCAGCCTATTGGAACGCAGCCAAGCTGGGCTTTGTGGAAAATGACATGAGCGTGGCCTTCTCTTACGCCAAGTGGCTGGGCAATATCGTGGACGACATGTCGCTGAACTACCTGTCTGGCTATAAAAAGCTGAACGAAACCTCCGCTTTATCTGTGTCCTTGATGTATTTTGACCTGGGCGAGATACAGTTTATTGACGCCAGCCAGAATCCGCTGCAGAACTATAATCCCAAAGAGTATGCTGTTTCCGTGGCTTATGGCCAGGCCCTGAGCGAGAACTTCAGCGTGGGCGTGGCGGCCCGCTTCATCCACTCGAACCTTGCTGGCGACGTGAACGTGAGCGGGAGCAACATTGAGTCGCAGCCGGGAAACACGGCTGCCGTAGATGTGGGCGTGTATTACAACAAAGACATCAACCAGAACCTGAACCTGGGGCTGGCTGCCAACGTCTCCAATATAGGTGGTAAAATAGCCTACTCCGAAAACGAGGACAAGAGCTTCCTGCCCACCAACCTGAAAGTGGGTACGGCCCTGACATATAACTTGGATCCCTACAACTCCCTTACCCTGGTGGTGGATGCCAACAAGTTGCTGGTGCCGTCTCCGGGCGCTGACACGGACCAGAGCGTGGTGAGCGGCATTTTTTCCTCCTTTGGCGATGCTGCGGGCGGCGGAAGCGAGGAACTGAAGGAAGTGAATTTCTCGACGGGTGTGGAGTACTGGTATAACGAACTGTTTGCGGCCCGCGCCGGTTATTTCTATGAGCACCCCGAGAAAGGCGGCAGAAAGTACTTCTCAGCCGGTATGGGCATCCGTTACCAGAAGTTTGGCCTGGACGCCGCTTACCTTGTCCCCGGCGACCAGAGCAATCCGCTGGCAGACACCTGGCGATTCACACTCGCCCTGAACCTTGAATAGATAATTAAACAATACAGAATGCTTGATAGAACAAAAGCACCAGAAACATACGAAATAGATGCCATCACGCTCCAGGTTGCGGAGGTAACCAATCTGAGCAACGGAGCGAGGTTGCATGTCATCAAGAGCGAAACCCAGCCTGTCATCAGGCTGGATTTTGTTTTTAAAGCCGGGAAGTGGTTTGAGGAGAAAACTGGGGAATCTGACCTGGCCGTGAAGATGCTGCAAGAAGGCACCCTGAACCACACGGCAAAGCAGATTGCCGATAAAGTGGCTTTCTACGGCGCTTCGTTCGAAAATAACCACGGCTACGACCGCACCGAGTTCACGCTCTACTGCCTCTCTAAATATGTGCAGGAATTACTTCCGCTCGTGCTGGACGTACTGCAGAACCCTGCGTTTCCGGAGGAGGAATACAACCTTCTGAAGCAACGAACTATTCAGAACGTAAAGGTGCAGCGGCAGAAGAACAGCTACCTCGCCACGCACAGCTTCACCAAACAACTCTTCGGGGAGGAGCACCCCTATGTATTTGGCTTTGATGAGGGTGCTCTGAAGACGCTGACAAAGGAAGATTTGCAACAATTCTACAGGAACAGGTTCCTGACGCAGGAGTTAGAGGTATTTGCCTGCGGCGCGATAGATACGCCCATGCAGCGCTACCTGGAGCATGGAATTCAACAGCTACAACTACAGCCTTCTAAGGCGTCATATATAACCGCTCAGAAAAAAGCGGCCGTATATGCGGCAGATAAATCCAGCCTGGTCTATATGGAAGACAGCCTGCAGTCCTCTATCCGGATGGGGCGAAGGTTTCCTCATATAAAGGACAAGGACTACCTCCAGCTTTTAGTGTTGAATGAGATATTCGGCGGTTACTTCGGCTCCAGGCTGATGCGCAACATCCGGGAAGACAAAGGCTATACCTATGGCATCAGTTCTGTCATATCTACCAAAGAGAAAGACAGCATGTTCTATATAGGAACAGATGTGAACTATGCCGTCACAGATAGCACCATTGAGGAAATAGTGAAGGAGATGAGGCTGTTGCAGCAAGTGGCGGTGCCGGAGGATGAACTGCAGACCGTTAAGAACTACATGCTGGGTAAATTTTTGAACGACCTCAACACCATCTTCGAGCAATGCGACCGCTACAAGAAAGTGGTGCTACATGACCTGCCGCTGAGCCACTACAACGAGTTTGTGACGACTGTAAGAACAACTACCGCCCCAGAACTGATGCAATTGGCCCAACGCTACCTGCAGCCTGATGAACTATACACAGCTGTTGCCGGTCGCAAGTCCTAGTTCACGCTATTATATAACAGTAAGAAGCCCCGGCTATATATAAGCCGGGGCCTCCCCGCGCTTTTTGTAGCTATATATAGGGTAGCTCAAGCCCGCTCTTGTTCAGATATACAAAAGGCTTTGTACCTCTCCGCCTGCCGGCTTTTCTTAAACGCGGACACCCCTGCGCTGTCTTTAGCGCAGGGGTGTGCTTGCGTGGGGTTGGCGGCCACCTACTCTCCCGCCGGTGAGGGCAGTACCATCGGCGCGTCCGGGCTTAACTTCTCTGTTCGGGATGGGAAGAGGTGCTCACCGGAGCCATAGCCGCCATTCTCTTCGCACGGTTGCCGGCCGTGCCTGATGGCTTTGTAGTCGATTGGCATGATGGGGGAAAGAGAGGGGAGGGAAGGGGCGGGCCGTGTGCGGCCCTGTTGGGAACGCGCCCGGGCAATTAGTATGGCTCGGCTGTGGTGTCTCCACCTTTACACCTGCCACCTATCGACGTCATCGTCTCTGACGGCCCTTCAAGGGAGATCTCATCTTGGGGCGGGTTTCGCACTTAGATGCTTTCAGCGCTTATCCCGTCCGAGCGTAGCTACCCTGCGCTGCATCTGGCGATACAACAGGTCCACCAGCGGCTCGTCCAACCCGGTCCTCTCGTACTAAGGTCAGGGCCCCTCAAATCTCCGACGCCCGCAACAGATAGGGACCGAACTGTCTCACGACGTTCTGAACCCAGCTCGCGTGCCACTTTAATCGGCGAACAGCCGAACCCTTGGGACCTTCTCCAGCCCCAGGACGTGACGAGCCGACATCGAGGTGCCAAACCTCCCCGTCGATATGAGCTCTTGGGGGAGATCAGCCTGTTATCCCCGGCGTACCTTTTATCCTTTGAGCGATGGCCCTTCCATGCGGAACCACCGGATCACTATATCCGCCTTTCGGCCCTGCTCGGCTTGTGGGCCTCACAGTCAAGCACCCTTCTGCTATTGCGCTCTGCGCACGGTTACCAAGCGTGCTGAGGGTACCTTTGAAAGCCTCCGTTACTGTTTTGGAGGCGACCACCCCAGTCAAACTACCCACCAAGCACTGTCCCCCCTCAAGGGAGGTTAGGCGCCAGGCAACCCAAGGGTTGTATTTCAAGGACGGCTCCGCGATGCCTGGCGACACCGCCTCACAGCCTCCAACCTATCCTACACATGGGTTACCCAGCGTCAATGCTAAGCTATAGTAAAGGTGCACGGGGTCTTTCCGTCCCGTTGCGGGTACTCGGCATCTTCACCGAGACTACAATTTCACCGAGCTCACGGCTGAGACAGCGCCCAGATCGTTACACCATTCGTGCAGGTCGGAACTTACCCGACAAGGAATTTCGCTACCTTAGGACCGTTATAGTTACGGCCGCCGTTTACCGGGGCTTCGATTCAATGCCTCGCCTCGCGGCTAACATCCCCTCTTAACCTTCCGGCACCGGGCAGGTGTCAGGCCTTATACTTCATCTCTCGATTTCGCAAAGCCATGTGTTTTTGTTAAACAGTCGCCTGGGCCTCTTCACTGCGGCTTCTCATGTTGCCATGAGGAAGCACCCCTTCTCCCGAAGTTACAGGGTCATTTTGCCGAGTTCCTTGGCCGTGATTCACTCGAGCACCTTAGGATTCTCTCCTCGACCACCTGTGTCGGTTTGCGGTACGGGCGGCAAGCCATTTAAACGCTTAGCGGGTTTTCTCGGGAGCCTGATTAGGGACACTATCTCCTCGGCCGGGGCCTTGGAGTACTATCAGCTTTCAGCAAGCCTGGCGTACTTCACAACCAGGCCTATACCTACGGCCTTCAACGCACTATTCCGTCAGTGCGCGGTCCTTTCACTTCTCCGTCACCGCGTCGCTATGGCGTGCCGGTGCTGGAATATTAACCAGCTGTCCATCGAGCTGCGCCTTCGCCTCGCCCTTAGGACCCGACTAACCCTGATCCGATTAGCGTTGATCAGGAAACCTTGGTCTTTCGGTGTGCGGGTTTCTCGCCCGCATTATCGTTACTTATGCCTACATTTGCTTTTCCCTGCGCTCCAGCATACCTCGCCGGTACGCCTTCACCGCAGCAGGGAATGCTCCCCTACCAGTGTATAAATACAATCCGCGGCTTCGGTACTACGCTTGATGCCCGATTATTATCGATGCCCTGTCGCTCGACCAGTGAGCTGTTACGCACTCTTTAAAGGAATGGCTGCTTCCAAGCCAACCTCCTGGCTGTCACTGCAACTGGACCCCCTTTGTTCAACTTAGCGTAAATTTGGGGACCTTAGCCGGCGGTCTGGGTTCTTTCCCTCTCGGCGCGGGACCTTAGCACCCCGCGCCTCACTGCCGCGTATGTCATGCGGCATTCGGAGTTCGTCAGGATTCGGTAGGATGTGACTCCCCCTAGTCCTATCGGTAGCTCTACCTCCGCATGACTCCACCGCGACGCTGCCCCTAAAGGCATTTCGGGGAGTACGAGCTATTTCCCAGTTTGATTGGCCTTTCACCCCTACCCACAGGTCATCCAAATCCTTTTCAACGGAAACTGGTTCGGACCTCCAGCTGGTTTTACCCAGCCTTCATCCTGCCCATGGGTAGATCACAAGGTTTCGCGTCTGCCCCCCCTGACTCTGCGCCCTGTTCGGACTCGCTTTCGCTGCGGCTCCGCGCTTTCAAACGCTTAACCTCGCCAGGGAGGAGCAACTCGTAGGCTCATTATGCAAAAGGCACGCCGTCACCCCACGAAGGGGCTCCGACCGCTTGTAGGCGCATGGTTTCAGGATCTGTTTCACCCCCCTATTCGGGGTGCTTTTCACCTTTCCCTCACGGTACTGGTTCACTATCGGTCTCTCAGGAGTATTTAGCCTTGCCGGATGGTGCCGGCGGGTTCAGGCGGGATTTCTCCGGTCCCGCCCTACTCAGGATACCACTAGGGCCAAAGAGCTTGCGCGCACGGGACTATCACCCCCTATGGCCAGGCTTCCCAGCCTGTTACGCTTCAATCTTTGGTCCCACCGCGTGGTCCTACAACCCCGGCCCTGCCTTGACAGGGCCGGTTTGGGCTGTTCCGCGTTCGCTCGCCACTACTTGCGGAATCACTCTTGTTTTCTCTTCCTCCGGGTACTTAGATGTTTCAGTTCCCCGGGTTCGCCCCCCGTAGGGTAGTGTATCTTCAATACACTGGGTTGCCCCATTCGGATACCCGCGGATCAATTCGTATGTGCCGATCCCCGCGGCTTGTCGCAGCTTGTCGCGTCCTTCATCGCCTCTGAGAGCCTAGGCATCCCCCATGCGCCCTTCTCTGCGTTCTCGGCCGCCGCATCGCTGCGGCGGCCCGCCTCTTTCTCAAGAATTGCATGGGCTGCCCGAAGGCAGCCTAAACTTTACTTTTTCTCTCTCTTTCCCATCATGTCAAAGAACTTCCCTTAATTGCTGGCTGCCTGTTGCTGTAAAGCAAGGAGCGGCATCCATCCTTAAGCTGGAGGCGGGGACCTGCCGTCCCCGCCTTGTTGTTGTGTGCGCTGTGTGGAGAATAACGGAGTCGAACCGTTGACCTCCTGCGTGCAAAGCAGGCGCTCTAGCCAGCTGAGCTAATCCCCCTTTTTCAGTCACGGGCCAGGAGCCGTGGGTTTTCCAACCCTGGGCCCTGCACCCTGAACCTGCCCAGCTTCGCTGGGCTGAGTGGGCCTGCGTGGACTCGAACCACGGACCTCTACATTATCAGTGTAGCGCTCTAACCACCTGAGCTACAAGCCCTGGCGTCTCTGCGCGCTCCGGGCGCCTGGCAGTCGCCTGCAATGTTAAAATACGTTTTGATCGATCGGTGAGACAGAAAGAGAAAGGCCCGGGGGCCGGGGGACGGCCCTAGAAAGGAGGTGATCCAGCCGCACCTTCCGGTACGGCTACCTTGTTACGACTTAGCCCCAGTTACCAGTTTTACCCTAGACGGCTCCTGTGACGGTCACCGGCTTCAGGTCTCCCTGACTTCCATGGCTTGACGGGCGGTGTGTACAAGGCCCGGGAACGTATTCACCGCGCCGTTGCTGATGCGCGATTACTAGCGATTCCGGCTTCACGGGGTCGAGTTGCAGACCCCGATCCGAACTGAGACCGGCTTTTTGAGATTGGCGCCCCGTTGCCGGGTGGCGACCCTCTGTACCGGCCATTGTAGCACGTGTGTAGCCCTGGGCGTAAGGGCCATGATGACTTGACGTCGTCCCCGCCTTCCTCGCTCCTTGCGGAGGCAGTCCCTCCAGAGTCCCCGCCATGACGCGCTGGCAACTGAAGGTAGGGGTTGCGCTCGTTGCGGGACTTAACCCAACACCTCACGGCACGAGCTGACGACAGCCATGCAGCACCTTGCTTTGCGCCCCGAAGGGAAGGCCCATTTCTGGACCCGTCGCGCGCATTCTAGCCCAGGTAAGGTTCCTCGCGTATCATCGAATTAAACCACATGCTCCACCGCTTGTGCGGGCCCCCGTCAATTCCTTTGAGTTTCACCCTTGCGGGCGTACTCCCCAGGTGGATGACTTAACGCTTTCGCTTGGACGCCGACAGTGTGTCGCCGACATCGAGTCATCATCGTTTACGGCGTGGACTACCAGGGTATCTAATCCTGTTCGCTCCCCACGCTTTCGTGCCTCAGCGTCAGTTTCGGCCCAGCGAGCTGCCTGCGCAATCGGGGTTCTTGGCGGTATCTAAGCATTTCACCGCTACACCGCCAGTTCCGCCCGCCTCGACCGAACTCAAGCCCGCCAGTATCAACGGCAGTTCCGGGGTTGAGCCCCGGGATTTCACCGCTGACTTAACGGGCCGCCTACGCACCCTTTAAACCCAATAAATCCGGACAACGCTTGCACCCTCCGTATTACCGCGGCTGCTGGCACGGAGTTAGCCGGTGCTTATTCACCAGGTACCGTCAGTTACCCCCGCAGGAGCGTTTTCTTCCCTGGTAAAAGCAGTTTACAACCCAGAAGGCCTTCTTCCTGCACGCGGCATGGCTGGGTCAGAATCTCTTCCATTGCCCAATATTCCCTACTGCTGCCTCCCGTAGGAGTCTGGTCCGTGTCTCAGTACCAGTGTGGGGGACCATCCTCTCAGAACCCCTAGCCATCGTCGCCTTGGTGGGCCCTTACCCCGCCAACTAGCTAATGGCACGCATGCCCATCTTCTATCGCCTCAGCTTTAACCGTCCTCGGATGCCCTCGGACGGTGTCATGCGGTATTAATCCCGGTTTCCCGGGGCTATCCCCCAATAGAAGGTAGGTTGCATACGCGTTACGCACCCGTGCGCCACTAACCCAGAAACCGAAGCCCCTGGGTCCGTTCGACTTGCATGTATTAGGCCTGCCGCTAGCGTTCATCCTGAGCCAGGATCAAACTCTCCATTGTAAGAATATGATGCGGCAGCCGAAGCTGCCAATGTGTCTGTCCGACCCCGGCCCCTCTTCCCCCTCCCCCCGGCGGGGGAGGGGGCCCGCGCCGCGCCCGCCCCGAGGCCGGCGCCGCGCGGGCAACCTTAATCTTTCTGTCTCAACCAATCTCTCAAAGAACTTACCGGAGGAACTTCCTTCCTCCCTTGCAACACCCCTTGCCGGTGTCGTTTGCTTTACCCCAAAGAGCCGTTCGCCCTTTTCCGGGTCGCAAAGGTCGGCGTTTCCCTCCAAACAACCAAACCTTTTTCAATACTTTTTTTCTCTCCTTCTTCTCGCCTCCCCGCCGGAAGCGGATGCAAAGGTAACAAAAACTTTTCGCTTCGCAATGAAAAAGGAAACTATTTTATCGGCCTCCTCCGCCTCCCCTCCAGACTGCCTCCGAAGCGGGATGCAAAGGTAGCAAACCTTTTCCCTTTTGCAATGCCCGGGCGGGAATTTTATTTCCCTCCCCCCGGGCTGCCCCCGGAGCGGGCCGCAAAGGCAGCAAAACCTCCCCGGTTTCCAACAGGCAGCGGAAAAATTTATCCTCCCCCCTTCACCTCAACCGCCCCCTGCCGGAACGGGATGCAAAGGTAAAGAGATCCACACAATTTCCAAACAACACCCGCAGAAATATTCTGAATATTCCCAAAGCGGCTCTGGCTCTGGGAGGATAAATTATCCCGCAACCGCCTGCCGAAGGAAATGCCCGGGCGCTGAGCTTCAAAGCGGAAAGAAAAAGAAGGGTGTTCTTTATATATAGCCGCTTCGCCTTCTCTGGCTTTCATATATCCTGCGCCACTGTACCTGCCCATACATCATATATAGTGGGGGATTTTCGACTGCCTTAGCCGAGGCTCCTTATATCCGACGTTAAGAAAAAAGCAAAACGGTTTAAAAGCCTTCTTCGCGTCCCTGCTCGTGGCCTGCTATTCTGCTGCCTCCGGCCGCATATATGAGTCCAACTGCCATTCCGGAAGCCCATCCATTTCAGCCCGCAGCTTAGCTACTGGCAAAGTTATAGATGCAGTTTATATATGAATGCAGTCTATATATGGAATCAATCTATGTATGGATGTAGCCTGCATATGTGTGCGGGCCAGAGGCCGCGGGACAGCGGCCACGAGTAGGCGCGCGCCATATATGCGTTACTTTCAAAGGGAGACAAAACGAAGCTTGCGGAACAGCAGGTATAACAATCGCAACCTGAGTTAAACAGAAGTGCCCCGGCCAATAGGCCAGGGCACTTTATCAGGCGTTCTATATATACTTTAAGCAATCACTGCTTCTCTTCTTAACGTGCTCTTTCTATCCGGCCCTACAGACACAATGGTGATGGGTACCTGCAGGTGCTCCTCCAGGAAAGACAGATAGCTTTTGAAAGCTTCCGGCAGTTCGTCCACCGTTTCTATTTTATTCAAATCAACTTTCCAGCCTGGCAGATCTTCGTAAACCGGCTCCAGCTTTTCCACCTCCAGGTTATAGGGCACATGGTCTGTTACCTCCCCGGAAGCAAGCTTATAATGGGTGCACACTCTTATAGTTTCGAACTCTGTCAGCACATCCGCCTTCATCATGTTCAACTGTGTGACGCCATTCAGCATGATAGAGTACTTCAGGGTGGGCAGATCAATCCAGCCGCAGCGGCGCGGACGGCCCGTGGTGGAGCCAAATTCCTTACCTGCCTGCCGTATATCCTCCCCTACCTCGTCCAGCAACTCTGTAGGAAACGGGCCGCTGCCCACACGGGTGCAGTATGCTTTAAAAATTCCATACACCTCTCCTATATGCCGCGGCGCCACGCCCAGGCCCGTGCAGGCCCCCGCCACCAGCGTAGTAGAGGACGTAACAAACGGGTAGGTGCCGAAATCCACATCCAGCAAAGAGCCCTGCGCACCTTCTGCCAAAATTTTCTTCCCGCTCAGGAGGGCGCTGTTAATCATATACTCGGTGTCTGCCAACTTTAGCGTACGCAGGTAATCCACGGCCTCGAAGAATGCCTGCTCCTGCTCCCCAAGCTCTAACTGCTCGCCATAGAACTCAATGATGCTGCGGTGGCGGTCTACCAGCCTGTCGTAGCACTCCCGGAAATTGTCAGAAAGAATATCCCCCACGCGCAAGCCCACACGGCCAATCTTATCCTGGTAGGTGGGGCCGATGCCTTTTAGGGTAGAGCCGATTTTACTCTTGCCCAACGCCTCTTCCGAAACCCTGTCAAGCACCCGGTGAGAGGGCACGATGAGGGACGCTTTCTTGGATATGAACAGATTCTGGGCGGCGTCCACGCCCCTTTCTGTCAGCTTCAGCATTTCGTTGCGGAACACGACGGGGTCCAGCACCACGCCGTTGCCGATGATGTTCTGGATATGCGGGTGGAAGATACCGGAGGGAATCTGGTGCAGCACGTGCTTGGTGCCTTCAAACTCAAGGGTATGCCCGGCATTCGGGCCGCCCTGAAAGCGGGCTACAATGTCATAGGTCGGGGCCAGTACGTCAACGATTTTTCCTTTGCCTTCGTCGCCCCATTGCAGACCTATTAATATATCAACTGCCATTTACGTATTTAATAAATTGATTCTTTTAAAAATTGCGCCGCAAAGTTATCATTTTCTGCGATAGTGAAAATGGCGTTCAGCTTTGTCACGATCAAGAGCTTGCGGATATGGTCGGAAGGCTTGATGAGCACGAGCTCGCCGCCGCGGTTGCGGAACTTGGTGAGCAGCGACACCAGCACGCCCATGCCGCTGCTGTCCATAAAGCGCACATCAGAAAGGTCTACCGCGCAAAGCAGCGAGACAAGCGGCTTGCCACCGTCCACATCGTCTATCAGGCGCTGCGTATCGGTGCCGGCTACCAGGTCCCCCTTCAGCCTGATAAAGAGAATGTCATCTTGGAGCTCTGTCTGATACTTCATGTTGCTGCGCTACAGTCGCTTTTTTGGCGCGGCAATCGCCGCAGATACCATATAAATTTAGGGAATGATGCAAGATATGAAAATTTAGCAGGTCGCCCACCATGGTCTGGATATTATGGATGCGCGGGTCGCAGAACTCCACCACCTTGTGGCACTCGGTGCAGATAACGTGGTCGTGCTGCCGGTAGCCGTACGATTTCTCGTACTGCGCCAGGTTGCGCCCGAATTGGTGCTTGCTCACCAGGTCGTTCTCCACCAGCAGGTCCAGGGTGTTGTATACGGTGGCGCGGCTCACCTGATAGTTCTTGTTTTTCATGCTGATGTAGAGCGACTCTACGTCGAAATGCCCGTCGCGCGAATATATCTCTTCCAGGATAGCATAGCGCTCCGGCGTTTTCCGCAGGCCCTTGCTCTCCAGGTATGCCGTGAAAATCTTCTTTACTTCTTCGAACTTAGCTGTATTTAGTGCCATATATGTTTTACTTATAGCCTCCCCCCATCAAAGCGCTCTACCGTGAGAACGCCGCTTACCCTGCCCATGCGCTGCATCAGCAGGTCGAGGTGGCCGGTATCGTTTACAAAAACCATGATGTTGCCCTCAAAAATCCCGTCGTTGGAGTCGATGGTGATGGAGCGCATGTTCACTTTCAGGCTGGTGGAGATCACCTTTGTCAGGTCGTTCACCAGGCCCACCCGGTCGGTGCCCTTTATATGGATGCCAGCCAAAAAGGCCAATTCCTTCTGATCCGTCCATTTTGCCCGGATGATGCGGTTGCCGTAGTTGGACATGAGTTCTATGGCACGCTTGCAGTTGGTGCGGTGAATCTCAATGTCCTCGTCTCCCGTCTCAAAGCCGAACACATCGTCGCCGGGGATGGGGTTGCAGCAGGGCGACACTTTGTAGTTCATGTTATGGCTGTGCTCCCCTATCACCAGCATGTCCGGGTTCACGCCGCGAATCTTCTGCACCTCCTTGTCAAACGACTTCGGGTCGAGCATCGACATGCCTTTCTCGGCGGCGGCCGTAAAAATAACCTCCTTGATGCTCTTGATATCTATATGCCCTGTGGCGATGCGGTAATATAAATCCTGCACCGACGCCACATTGAAGTATGCCTGCAGCTTGTTGATGTTGGCCTGCGTGTCGGCCACCTCCAGCTGCTTCATCCGGTTCTCCAGCATCGCCTTGCCCAGTTCCGCCTTATTTTTACGGTCCTCGCGCAGGGCATCCTTGATGCGGGTGCGCGCCTTGGAGGTAACGGCGTACTGCAGCCACTCTTCGTTCGGCTTCTGCTTCTGCGAGGTCAGAATCTCCACCTGGTCCCCGTTTTTCAGTTTGTAGCTCAGCGGCACCAGTTTCTGGTTCACTTTGGCGCCGAGGCACTGCAGGCCGATGTCGGTGTGTATCTCGAAGGCGAAGTCGAGGGCGGTGGCTTTGTCGGGCAGGATGATCAGCTCGCCTTTCGGCGTGAACACGAACACCTCCTCCACAAACAGGTTCTTGCGGAACTCATCCATGAACTCCAGGGCGTTGCCTGTATTGCCTTCCAGCATGTCGCGCACCTTGTTAATCCACATCTCCAGCCCGGACTCTGCGGAGGCGGCCCCTTCCGTTTTATACTTCCAGTGGGCGGCGTAGCCCCGCTCGGCAATCTCATCCATGCGCCTGGTGCGTATCTGCACCTCCACCCACTGCCCCGAGCGGCTCATCACCGTGGTGTGCAGCGACTCGTACCCGTTCGCCTTCGGCGTGTTCACCCAGTCGCGCAGGCGGTCGGGGCTGGGCTGGTAAAAGTCGGTGATGATGGAGTACACCTGCCAGCAGGCCGCCTTCTCGTTCTCCAGGGGCACATCCAGTATAATCCGGATGGCGAAGAGGTCATATATCTCATCGAAGGTGATGTTCTGTTTCTTGATCTTCTTCAGGATGGAATAGATGGACTTTGGCCTGCCCTTGATGGTGAACTTGAAGCCGTACTTCCGCAACTCCTCCTCAATAGGGTGCGTGAAGTCCTTAATAAACTTGTTGCGCGCGCTGCGTGTCTGCCGTATTTTGTTGGATATATCCTTATACGTCTCAGTGTCGGTGTATTTGAGGTATAAATCCTCCAGCTCCGACTTAAAGGCATATAAGCCCAGGCGGTGCGCCAGCGGAGCATATAAGTACATGGTTTCGGAGGCGATCTTCAGCTGCTTGTGGCGCGGCATGCTGTCGAGGGTGCGCATGTTGTGCAGGCGGTCGGCCAGTTTGATCAGGATCACGCGCACGTCGTCGCTCAGCGTGAGCAGCATCTTGCGGAAGTTCTCGGCCTGCTGCGAGGTGCCGTAGTCGAACACGCCGGAGATTTTGGTGAGCCCCTCGATGATTTTGGCCACGCTCGGCCCGAACTCGCGCTCCACATCCGAAATCTCCATCTCGGTGTCTTCCACCACATCGTGCAGCAGCGCCGCCACGATGGAGGTGGTGCCCAGGCCTATCTCTTCCACCGCAATCTGGGCCACGGCCAGCGGGTGCAGGATATAGGGCTCGCCCGATTTGCGGCGCATGCCGCTGTGGGCCTCCAGCGAGGTGTTGAAAGCTTTCTTGATTATCTTGGCATCGTTGTCCTTCAGGAAAGGCTTGGCGTAGCGGAGTAACCGCCGGTAGTGTCTTAAGATCTCTTTGCGTTCTGCTTCTGGATCAATCATGTTAATCTATGCTGGGGGAATCAGGTATATATACGCCCTTTTGCGGGCGCTACATACCTTCTGTGTACTATAAAATGAGGCGGCCTGTTTATTCGTTCAAATATAGCTGAATATAAGACGCAACCAACGGGCTGCCCCTGAGAATGGCGGCGGAAAGCCATCACCCTCTGTAAGTTAAAAAATTCTCATAAATTTCAGGGGCTGGTATTGCATTTAAAAATTCAGATGGTAACTTTGCACCACTGTTCCAAAAAGCACTATCAAGCGGATGTGGCGAAATTGGTAGACGCACTAGACTTAGGATCTAGCGCTGCGAGGCATGGGGGTTCGAGTCCCTCCATCCGCACAATCACAAACCCTCAACAGCCATGTTGGGGGTTTGTTTTTAGGAGATATTTCAAATATTAAAACTGATAAGCCTTGAATATTACATTAAACCAAACCGACAGCACCAACGCACAACTGAAGGTGATACTCGAAGAGGCCGACTACGCCCCTAAAGTGGACCAGCAGGTAAAAGAATTCAGCAAGAAAGCCCAGATCAAGGGCTTCAGACCTGGCAAAGTGCCGGCAGGGCTTGTAAAGAAGATGTATGGCAAGAGCATTCTGGTGGAGCAGATAAACAAGCTGCTGCAGGAGGAGATCTCCAAGTACATCCGCGATAACGATGTGAAGCTGCTGGGCGAGCCGCTCCCGGAGCCAAACCAGGACCAGATTGACTGGGACAACCAGAAAGAATTTGAGTTCAACTACCAGGTGGGCCTGCTTCCGGAGATAAACCTGCCGCTGGACAAAAGCGTGGAAGGCTACGCGATTGAAGTAGACCAAAAGACCATTGATGAGGCATATGAGAACCTGAAGCGCCAGTTTGGGAAGACCGTGAACCCCGAGACTTCGGAGCAGGGCGACTTTATATCTGGTGAGTTGAAGGCGGTAGAGGGCGATTTCCTGTCCAAAACGCTTATCCCTACCAGCCGCGTGGTAGAAGGCCAGGAGCAGTTTGTGGGCGTGAAGGCGGGCGATGTCATCCGCTTTGACATCCGCAAGACCTTTGGCGACGACAACGCCGCGCTGGCGCACGTTACCGGCCTGAGCAAGGATGAGGCGGCTGACCTAAGCGGTGAGTTTGAGTTCACGGTGGAGAAAATCAACCGCACCGAGCCTGCCGAGCTGAACCAGGAACTTTTTGACAAGCTTTTCGGTAAAGACGAAGTAACAACAGAGGAAGAGTTCGATGCGAAGCTCCGCGAGACCATCAAGGAGAACTACGAGCGCGAGTCGGACAACCTGCTGTACCGCAACATCATCGACACGCTGGTGGACAACACGGAGGCGGAACTGCCGACGGAGTTTTTCAAGCGCTGGCTGCAGGTAACCAACGAAGGCAAACTGACGCCAGAGCAGATAGAGGAAAACTTCGACAAGTATCTGCGCGAGCTGAAGTGGTCGATGATCAAGAACAAGGTGGTGGAGGAGAACGAGCTGAAGGTGACGAACGAGGAAGTAATGGACAGCACCATGGACAAGATGCTCGCCCAGTTCAACATGCCCGAGGTTCCTGAAGAACTGAAGGAGAGCATGAAGAATTATGCGCAGCAGCACCTGCAGCAGGACAACGGCCGTAATTATATACAGGAGTACGAGCAGCTGCTGGCCGAGAAGGTGCTCGCTAAACTAAAAGAGCAGATGACTGTTGTAGAGAAGACAATCACTGCAGAGGACTTCAGAAACGGTTCGTACGAATAGGCGAGCCTGAAACTATATGAGAAAAAAGGTCCTTTTTTTGAGGACCTTTTTTATTTTTGAGTAAACCGTAAACCTAAACAAGATATGTTTAACAAAGACGAGTTCCGGAAATTTGCCGTAAAAGGCCAGGGCATGAGCAGCCTGGGCGTAGATCAATACCTCCACCACGTGGAGAGCAAGGCCATGCACACCATCGAAAGCATGACGCGTTCTGTGATTGAGGAGCGCCCCACCAACTTCCGTGAGATTGACGTGTTCTCCCGTCTGATCATGGACCGCATCATCTTCCTCGGCACACAGGTAGATGACTTTATCGCCAACATCATTACAGCCCAGCTGCTGTTCCTGGAGTCGGCGGATGCCAAAAAGGACATCCTGCTGTATATAAACAGCCCGGGCGGCTCAGTATATGCAGGCCTTGGCATATATGACACCATGCAGTACGTGAGCCCCGATGTAGCGACTATCTGTACCGGTTTGGCCGCCTCGATGGGCGCTGTGCTGCTGGCAGGAGGTGCCGCCAACAAGCGCTCCGCGTTGCCGCACGCCCGCGTCATGATTCACCAGCCGATGGGCGGCGCCCAGGGCCAGGCATCTGACATTGAGATTACGGCCCGTGAAATCCTGAAGCTGAAGAAGGAGCTGTATGAAATCCTGGCGCAGCACTCCGGCAAAACATACCAGGAGGTATATGACAACTCTGACCGCGACTACTGGATGAAAGCTGACGAGGCCAAGGAGTACGGTCTGATTGACGAGGTACTGGTGCGCAAGAAGGGATAGGCACTATATAGATTAAAAATTGCACAAAACCCGCTTCAAAAACAGGAGCGGGTTTTTGTTTGCCTCCCTTACGCTGAAAGACACTGCTGCCATGGCTCCTTTTCTCCTTAAAATCTCATAATTCTGAAATAGTTATCAACAGGCACATGTGGAAAATGTATTCATGTATTCTTCTGTCGATCAACCATATAATCAATTATATAAAAATATACATCTTAAAATTTAAGCTATTCTTTTAACGCTATCACAACATTTCCGTTAAAAAAATTGTGCTTGCATAACTTTTCAATTTTGTACCTTTGTTTCGGGCTTTGGCATTCGAGGCCCTGATAATTGGCTCAACTGGTTCTTATGGCAGAAATTACATGCTCATTTTGCGGCAAAAACAAGAAGGATGTATCAGTGATGATATCCGGTATCAACGCGCACATCTGTGACCGCTGTATCGGGCAGGCGCAGCAAATACTGAACGAGGAGAACAAGATACGCGCGAACAGCCGCACTCCGAAGTTCAACCTGATGAAGCCGAAGGAGATGAAGAGCTACCTCGACCAGTTTGTGGTGGGGCAGGATGAGGCCAAGAAGGTGATGTCGGTGGCGGTATATAACCACTACAAGCGCCTGATGCAGCCGACCGAGAACCAGGACGTGGTGATCGAGAAATCCAACATCATTATGGTGGGCGAAACGGGCACCGGCAAAACTTACCTGGCGCGCATGATGGCGGGCATCCTGCAGGTGCCGTTCTGCATTGCCGACGCCACCGTGCTGACAGAGGCCGGCTACGTGGGCGAAGACGTAGAGAGCATCCTGACGCGCCTGCTGCAGGCCGCCGATTATAATGTGGAGTCTGCCGAGCGCGGTATCGTATATATAGACGAGATCGATAAGATTGCCCGCAAGAGCGACAACCCCTCCATCACCCGCGACGTGAGCGGCGAGGGTGTGCAGCAGGCCCTGCTGAAACTGCTGGAGGGAACCTCGGTGAACGTGCCGCCCCAGGGAGGCCGCAAGCACCCGGAGCAGAAAATGATTACCGTAAACACCGAGAACATCCTCTTTATATGCGGCGGCGCCTTCGTCGGCATCGACAGGCTGATCAAGAACCGCCTGAACACCCGCCCCATCGGTTTCTCCAAGTCGAAGCAGGATGGGGAGGAGGAAAGCGAAAACTTCCTGAAGTACCTGACGGCGCAGGACCTGAAAAACTTCGGGCTGATACCGGAGCTCATCGGCCGCCTGCCGGTGGTGACGCACCTGGACCCGCTCGACAAGGAAACCCTGCGCCTGATTCTGGTGGAGCCGAAAAACTCCATTGTGAAGCAGTACAAGCGCCTGTTCGAGATGGAGAACATCAACCTCACCTTCGACGACAGCGCCATGGACTACATTGTGGAGAAAGCCGCCGAGTACAAACTGGGTGCCCGCGGCCTCCGCTCCATCTGCGAAGGCATCATGACCGACGCCATGTTTGAATTGCCCTCCGAGGAAGGCACCAAAGAACTGGTTATCACCGGAAAGTACGCCCGCGATAAGTTTGAGAAATCGACCCTGAAGCAGCTGAAAGTAGCTTAAAGGCTTCTTTCTATATATAAACAGAGAGCCCCCAGCATATATAACTGCCGGGGGCTCTCTGTTTATATATAGGATATTTCATATATGCTGGCTATATATGATTAAGACGATAGCAGTTTTAATCTGCTACTTCCCCTCCTCCAGGTACTGCACCATCAATTCGGCGGCACGCTCGGCTGTCCGGAAATCGCCAATCTTCTGGCGCACGAGCGCGTAGCCCTCTTCCTGCTTCTTAATAAAGTGCTTGTCGAACAGGATCTGCTTTAGCTCCGCCACGATCTTCTTCGGCGTGAAATCGTCCTGTATCAGTTCGGTGACCACCGGCTTGTCGGCAATCAGGTTTACCAGCGATATATAGGGCACCTTGATCACCATTTTGGCGATGGAGTAGGAAATGGCGCTGGTCTTGTAGCACACCACCTGCGGCACGCCAAAGAGCGCGGTCTCCAGGGTGGCCGTGCCCGAGGTTACAAGCGCCGCCTGCGCATGCGCCAGCAGGTCGAAGGCCTGGTCATATATAATTTTGATGTTGGGGTCCTTGTTGTACTGCTCGTAGTAGGCTTTGGAGAAGTTGGAAACCCCCGCCACCACAAACTGGTAATCGCGGAAAGACGGCAGCACACTCAGCATCACGTGCAGCATGTTCTCGATCTCCTGCTTCCGGCTGCCGGGCAGTATGGCAATGATGGGTTTGTTGTTGTAGAGTTTGTTCCGGGTCCGGAAGTCGGGGGTGCGCACGAAATCGGTGACAGAGTCGTTCACCGGGTTGCCCACATAGTCTACCTTGTAATCAAAACGGGCGTAGAAGTCCTCCTCGAAGGGCATGATCACGAACATCCGGTCCACCACTTTTTTGATGTTGTGTACCCGCCCCTGGTTCCAGGCCCATATCTTCGGGGATATATAGTAGAACACTTTGATGCCGCGGGCCTTGGCAAATTTGGCGATGCGCATGTTAAAGCCCGCGTAATCCACCAGTATCACCACATCCGGCTGGTATTGCCTGATATCGGATTTGCACGCCTTCAGAAAACCCAGCACTTTCCCGATATTCCTGATGACCTCCGCAAAACCCATGAAGGCCATCTCGCGGTAGTGGTATACCAGATCCATGCCTGCCTCCTGCATCATATCGCCGCCCCAGCCCCTGATCTGCGCCTCCGGGTCCTTTTGCCGGAGCTGCCTGATGAGGTTGGAGGCATGTAAATCGCCGGATCGCTCCCCGGCTATGATGTAGTATTTCATGCAGTTTGTTTCTGTTTGCGGCTACCGGAACAGGTACAGGAATGGCAGCGGTGGATAAGAAGAGAGACGCCTGCCGTTACTCGCCGAAGTACTCTACGTAATTGCGCGGCGTTTCGTAAAGCTTCAGGCTGTGCAGCTGCGCATTTTTATTGGAGATGTCCTGTACGCGGGGCTGCAGAATCCTCCAGAATTCCACAACCAGGTTCTCGGTGCTGGCCAGTTTGTCCTCCATAAAGTCCACATCGAGGTTCAGGTTCTTGTGGTCCACCTTCTGGATGATGTGCGTGCGGATGAGGGTGCTGAGCTTTTTGAGATCAATCACAAAGCCTGTGTCCGGGTCAGGCAAGCCTTTCACGGTCACGATCAGCTCGTAGTTGTGCCCATGCCAGTTGGCGTTGGCACACGGCCCGAATACCTCCTTGTTCTTCGCCAGCGACCAGTTCGGGTTGTGCAGTTTGTGGGCTGCGTTAAAGTGCTCTAACCTGCTTACGTAAATCATCTAACCTTTAAAAGCGTAATTTTTTCTAATCAACAAATATACGAAGAAAGGAACACCAAAGAACGAAGTAATAATTCCGATCGGCAAACCGGCGGGCGGGTAAATCAACCGCGACAGCAAATCGCAGAGCAGCATGAACAGGCCGCCCACAAAGGCGCAGAAAAGCAGGTTCGCCTGCCCCGTGGTGCCCATCAGCCCCCGCGTCACGTGCGGAATGATGAGCCCCACAAACCCGATGGGCCCGGAAGTGGCCACCGCAAAGCCCGTCACCACCGACACCGTCGCCAGGATCACCCAGCGCGTCTGCGCCACAGGCACACCCAGCGCCTGCGCCCGCTCCTCGCCCAGCAGCAGGATGTTCAGCTGCTTCTGGTAATACACAAACAGCAGCAAGGCCAGCAGCAGCGCCGTCGCCGGGTAAGGCAGCATGCCCCAGCTGGCGCGCTCAAAACTGCCCATTGACCAGAAAATCACCGTCCGCAGCTTGCTTTCCGAATCAGACAGAAACGTGAGCAGCCCGACCATGGCCGTGCCCAGCGAGCTGATGGCGATGCCCGCCAGCAGCAACTGCGACGGAATGAGCTGCCGCTTGCGGTAGCCCAGCGCCACCACCACCAGCGTCACGGCAAAGGCTCCGAGCAGCGCAAAGACTGGCGGCATATATAGCCCGAGCACCGTGACCGGCACAAAGCCGAAAAAAACGATAATGGCGCCCAAAGAAGCGCCGGAGGCGGTGCCCAGCAGGTACGGATCGGCGAGGCCGTTATTCACCATCGCCTGCATCAGGTAACCGGACAAGGCGAGCGAGGCCCCTACCACCAGGGCCAGCAGCAGGCGCGGCAGGCGCAGGTGTACAATAGCAAAGTGCGTGGTATTGGCCGCGTCGTAGTGCAGGAAAGCATTGGCTATGGTGCCCAGGTCAGATTCGAAGGAACCCACCTGCAGCCCCAGCACCAGCACCACCAGGATGAGCAGCAGCGCGATGATGAACGACACCGCCCGGCTCATGGGTACAGGAATTTTTCCAGCTCCCTGATGGATTCCACCACGCGCGGCGAGGGGCGCGACATCAGGTCGAAGTCGGGGGCGTAGAGGCGCTGGTTCTGGTAGGCCTTAATCTTGCGGAGCTCGGGGTATATACTAAAAAAGTTCCTCTCCAACTCCTGCGGCGTCCCGCCCAGCAGCACATCCGGGTTGCTTTTTAATATAAACTCCCGCGTCAGGGCGTCAAACGTTTCATCTGCCGCATTCTCGGCACCCAGAATCCGCAGCTTATCTGATATAACCGTGCTGGAACCATATACATAGATGGGGTCGTAGCCGGCGAGGCCGAGCACGCGCAGCGGAGGCTCCTCCTGCCGGTGTCGTGCCGCTATCTGTGCCACCTCCCGCCGCAGCGAATCGGTGAGTAGCGTGGCCTGCTCCTCCCTGTCCATGATCCGGCCGATGTCCTCCAGCCCCCTGAAAATATCCTCCACCGAGGCGTATTTCTGGTAATACACCGGGATGCCCAGTTCCTTAAGCCGTTCCGCCACATCCGGCGGCGTGATGCCCTCCACGGTAAAAACCAGATCCGGCTTCAGGCGCAGCAGCTGCTCATAGTCCATGGGGTAGTTGTTCACCACCGGTTTCGTGAGCGCCGCTGCCGGGTAATCGTCGTTTTGGGTGCGCCCCACGATGGCGCTGCTGTCGAGCACGGCAAACAGCATCTCCGTCATGGAGGGGGCCAGCGCCATTACGCGTTCGGGCTGGCCGTTCAGTGTTACCTCCCGACCCAGATCGTCTTCCAGCACCAGTTGCTTTTGTGTTTCCTGCTTTGTTTGGCCGCAGGAACCCAAAGCCAGCCACAGGCACAGCATCCACGGGAATTCATATAGCAGGCGCGGCTTCTTTTTCAATTGTGGGGGTGTTAGGGGTTTTCCCTTGCAGGGCGGCTTCATTTATTTTCGTAAATTTAACGCAATTTACGTTAGAGGTCTAAAAACTGATTATGATCGTAGTAACCGGTGCCGCAGGATTCATCGCCAGCTGCCTTGTCGGCAGGCTCAACCAGGCTAATTTCAACCACATCGTGGTGGTAGACAATTTTTCTGTCGCCAAAAAAGAAGACAACCTGCGGGGGAAAAAGATAAAGGAGTTTGTGGACCGCGACACGTTTTTCGAGTGGCTGGACGAGAACTACGAGGAGGTGGAGTTCATCTTTCACCTGGGCGCCCGCACCGACACCACCGAGTTCAACAAGGATGTGTTCGACCTTCTCAACCTGAACTACTCCAAAAAGGTGTGGAACGCCTGCTGCGAGTACCAGATCCCGCTGGTGTATGCCTCCTCGGCGGCCACCTACGGCGCAGGAGCGCTGGGCTACGACGACGACGAAACCCTTATCCCGCTGCTGAAGCCGCTGAACCCTTACGGCGAGTCGAAGAACGATTTTGATATATGGGCGCTGGAGCAAACGGCCAAGCCGTTCTTCTGGGCCGGTCTGAAGTTCTTCAACGTATATGGCCCCAACGAGTACCACAAGGGCAAAATGGCCTCGGTTGTATACCATGCCTTCAACCAGATAAGGGAGAAAGGCAGGCTGGCGCTGTTCCGCTCCCATAACCCCGATTTTGCCGACGGCGAACAGATGCGCGACTTCATCTATGTGAAGGATGTGGTGGACGTGTGCCTCTTCCTGATGCACCACCGCAAGAACTCAGGCATATATAACCTCGGCTCCGGCGAGGCCCGCACGTTTATGGCGCTGGCCCTGAACACCTTTGCCGCCATGGGTGCCGAAGTCAACATCGATTTTATGGACACGCCGGAGAACATCCGCGACAACTACCAGTACTTTACCGAGGCCAACATGAGCAAGCTCCGCTCCATCGGTTACGACAAGCCATTTTATACGCTGGAGGAAGGCGTAAAAGACTACGTGCAGCACTACCTGATTCCGGGAAAGTACTACTAATTTCACTCAAATCGAAAATGCCACCCTGTGAATTTGCATTCTAAGGGCGGCATTTTTTGCTTAAGGGCAGTCTTAGTAATTATCTATATATAACCCATCCATATATAGCTGGCACATCTTCTTCAGGGGCAAAAAGTCCTGTGTCTTACCTCCTATATCCTGTGTCCTGTTAAAACAGCACCGATACCTGCGTGCGGCCGGTATGCACCGCGCCCACGCCGTTCGCTTTGCGGCCGTCGTAGTTCAGCGAGATGTTGAGGCCGTTGCTCAGGCGCTGCTGCAGGTTCAGCGACCAGGTCATGTTGTTGCCGGGGCGCAGGGCGTTCAGGATTTCGTAGCCGACGTAGGAGAACTCGTCTCCATCAAAATCGATGTTGACGTACTTGAGGTTGCCGGTGAAAGTGCGCTTGCCTACCTGGCTCAGTTTCGCCTCCACCCCCAGTTCATGGAAAATCCCCTCCTGCTCCGCCTCCGCCGAGGACAGCACATCCGCCCGCAGAGCATACTGGTATTTGCCCGTAAAGCGTAATCTGATATTTGGCTGGTACGACAGCTCCGGCGACACCTCGCGGCTCTCGATCTCGAAATTCTTCGAGGTCAGAAAGTTGGACTGGTTTTCCCGCACGTTCCATCCAAAATTCAGCTGTGAGCTCAGCACTTCGTTCAGGCTCAGGCGGCCGGTCAGCACATGGCTTCCCACGTTGCGGGTTTCGGAGCCGTTGGTGAGCAGCGACTTCTGCTGGTTTTGCTGCACGGTGTACTCGACGCCGTATTTGGGGTTGCTGCGGTTAAAGTACACGGTGTGGCGCAAAGACTTCACCAGCGAAATCAAAAACTGGTCTTCTATATCCTGTGCAAAGGGGTTGAAGCGCTGCTCCAGGTCTTCGTCCGTCGTTTTTTTGTCGATGCTGATAAACGTGAGCATGGAGAAGTTCGACAGGCTGGCTTTGATGCCTTTGCCAGTGCGCCAGCTGCGGGGCGTGTTGCTGGTGAGGCGGTAGGTGAAACGGTTGGTGTAGGCGTTTATATACTCGTCGGTGGGCAGGTAAATTTTGATGTAGCGTTGCTGGTCCACGGTCTGCGCCTCCAGGTAATCGTTCAGGTTGCTGGGCTGCCCGCCCTCGCGCAGGTAGTGCGTGCCCTGCCCCGGCAAGGTCTCCTGGAATATATAAATCCGCTTCAGTTCGCGGCCGGTGCCCGTGGCATAACTCAGCTCCGATCGGAAACTGCCGTCCAGGAAACCCGCGCTCCAGTCCACCCGCGACTGGATGGTTTCCTCATCATCGCCGGTAACCACCTGCAGCTTGCGGTAAGTACCCTGCAAGGCCAAATCATTCTCGCCGCCCAACTTCGTTTGCAGCACGGCGTTGTACGTCTGCCCCACTTCCGGCCGCCCCATGGTGCCGACACCGGTGGGGCGCCTGTCGGTGCGGTGGCTGTAGTCGAGCCGGAACCTGGTGCGGGTCGAGTCGCCGCTCTCTATATACACCTGGTGCTCCTCAAAGTACATCGCCGAGCCCACTACCGAGTCGGTACCCAGTGCCGTAATCCTGTTTTTGTCGAAGCGGTATATATAGCCAGGCGATATTTTCCCGAAGTTGTAATCCACGCCCACATCACCCCGGTACCACTGCGAACCGCGCTGGTCCTGTTCACTGTTTAGCATGAACAGGTGGTTGCGCAGTTCCAGTTTCCCCAGCTTCTTCATTATGTCCAGGTAGTGCTGCGTTCCGTTCAGTTGATCGGCACGGTTGCGGCTGCTGATGCGGTAGTTGAACAGGTTGGCCGCATCCTGCGCCGCGCCCACCGAAAAGTTGAGGATGTGGTCTTCGGCTTTCTCCGTCGTCAGCAGGTTCCAGTCGCGGTCGAATTCGATGGGGCGGTAGCGGTCGATGGGGGCGAAGTTCTCGTCGGTGTACTCGTAGTTGAGCGTGCTATTCAGCCGGTACTTGCCGAGCAGCTTCACTTCCTTGTCCTGCACCAGGTAGCCCACCCGCACGGCTTTCCCCTGGTCATCCCCGGAATCTATGTCAGAGAAGCGGTTGATGTCGTTTTCGGACGCCGCGCCTTCCACGAAAAAGCTCACGCCCCGCTGCAGTTCGTAGCTGCCGCCCGCCGTTATCAGCTGCTTTTTCTTCGGCGTGGGCAGCACCCGCAAGGGGGTATAGTTGCCCTGCGGCACGCCGTTTACGGGCGCCACCCAACGGTACACGCGGCCATTTACCGCATTATTGGCCAGTACATAATCCCCCTTGTTGAAGCCGATCTCCGTAAAGTTCACGTTATAGAAAGCCGAGTCGGGGGAGCTGGAGTAGACATAGATGGACGCTGCGTTTTGCCCCTCGTTATACAGCGTGTCGCGCCGCGCGTACAGCACCTGCGTCGGCACGAAGGCCACGCTGTCGGCGCCGTTGCTCACGGCCAGTTCCAGGCTGTCGCCCACGCTGGCCAGCAGGCGCTTCTCCCCGTCCTGCAGGTTCAGGTTGATGAGGTTGTTCGGGTTGTCCGACTCGTTGTAGTAATTGCCATATACCTTCAGCTTCCCGAAGTTCTGGTAGTGGCTCAGGTTATATATGCCGCGGCTGTAGTTCTGGTCAGAGTACTCAAAATCCACTTTCAGGCGGGTGTTCTTGGTGATGACGTGGCGGGTGGTGAAGGTGATTTCGGCCTGGTTGTAGTCAATCACATAGTCGTAATCGTAGCCGCGCTGCAGCAGCCTGCCGTCCAGGAACACGCGCTCGGAGTTGGCCAGCACGATGATGAAGCGCTCGTTGTTCGGCCCGCGCAGCCTGTAGGGGCCCAGCACGCCCTCCTGCGCCTCCAGCACCTGCGAGGCAAACTTGCCTTTCGAGACAGAGGCCGCCACCGTCGTCACGCCTTCCCGCCCCGGTTTGCTCCCGAACCTGGTCTCAAAAGCCCCGCCCTGCACATTTTTATAATACTGCAGGAAGTAGGAAGGTTTGCTTTTGAGCACCACATCGCCCGCCGTCAGTTGCCAGAGCCGGTGCTGCAGGGTGATATATACCTTGTCGAACTCCTGCAACTGCTGCGTGTTACCCTCCGGCTGAAACGGGATTTTCTGGTCGGTGATGGCGGCCGTGATGCTGATATCTTCCGTGAGTTTCCCATCCAGTTGTAAATTTAAGGCTGAGTTCACGAACACGTTCTGTGTGTTGCCGAAAGAAATTCCTCTTGAAATGCTACCCGTTTTGTTCAGACCCGGTGTCCGGAAAATCTCCTCTTTGGTGGTGATGTCCTCCTGGTAAAAACCATCGCGGAACGAGTTCACCTCCAGCTTCGCGACGTCGCGCCGAAAAGCAGGTTTGGTCAGGTTCAGCGGCAGCACCCGGAAACACACCAGCACCGAGTCGCGGAGGGCCTGCATCGTACCCAGCGTGTCGATGGCCACAGAGTCGGGCGCCGGGAAACGGGTGAGGGTGAATTCGTTCAGGCTGTAGTTGTAGTCGAAGGCAAACGCCTCTTTCTTCGGGTGGGTGAAGGTGACAGACCCGGGCACCAGCGTAAGGGAGTCGAGTTGCTGGGGCATGGCGGGAACGGGCAGCCAGACGCAGCGCTGGTTGCTGGCGGGCGGGGTCTGCGCCAGGAGCGGCACGCTCCACCCGAGCAGCAGCAACGCCATATATACCCCCCTCCACCCCATGCTACGCCAGCGGCAAGGCAATATAAAACGTGGTGCCTTTCCCCTCCTCTGTCTCAAACCATATGCGCCCCCCCGCATTCTCGATGCCACGCTTGGCAACGGCCAGGCCAATGCCCGATCCGGTGTACTTGGTGCTGAAATTTGGAATAAAAACTTTGCCGCGAATCTCCTTCGGTATGCCACTGCCGTTGTCTTTGATGGAGATCAGCGCCTCTTTATCGCCCTGCTTCTCTAACTTCACCTCTATATGGGGCCTGCGGGTAGTCGGCACAGCCTGTATCGCGTTCAGCAGCAGGTTGTTGAAGGTGCGCACCATCAGGCTCTCGTCGGCCTTCACAATTACCTCCTCCTCCGGAATGCACTTCTTCAGCACGGCTGTGGCCGGGTCGTTGTGCAGGTCAACAGCCTTGTGCAGGGCGGCGGCAATGTCCATCGGCTCCGGATTGGGCTCCGGCATGTTCGTAAAACTGGAGAACGAGGTGGCGATGTCGCTGAGTATGTTAATCTGGGTGATGAGCGTGTGGGAGATTTTCTCAATCAACTGCTCTGCGTTCGGGCGCTTCTCAGATATGGCCTTCTGCAGGTACTGCAGCGAGAGCTTCATCGGCGTGAGCGGGTTCTTGATTTCATGGGCCACCTGCCGTGCCATCTCGCGCCAGGCCGCCTCCTTCTCCCGCATGGCCAGGTCCTGCTTGTTCTGCTCCAGCGTGAGCAGCATGCGGTTGTACTCGTTTACCAGCATCCCAATCTCATCCGCCCCCTCATAAGCCAGCATCTCGTTTTTCCCTGTCAGCGAGGTGCGCTTCAGCTTGTCGGCCAGCATGCGCAGGGGCACCGTGAGCGTGCGCGAGGCGAAGAAGGTGAGTACCATAAAGGTGATGAACATGACCGTGAAAATCTTCATGGTGGTGGTGATCAGCTCTATCAGCTTCAGGTCGAGCTCCTTCTCGGAGTCGAAGAAGGGAATGCCGATAAAGCCCATCAGCTCGCCGGAAATCTCCTCCTCGCGGAGCGGCAGGTAGATGGCGTTGAACGAGAGGTTGCTGGTCTGTTCCTCCAGCAGCACCCGCAGGGCCTGCCGCTCCGAGATGGCCGCGAAGGCGTAGGGGTTCATCAGGTTCGACAGCAGGCCGGTTTCAAATATCAGGGGCTGGCTTGTCACCAGCAGGCGGCCGTGGCGGTCGTACAGGTTGATGTCCGTCCCGGATATGGCCGCTATCTCCGATATCCTGTTCTCCAGCTGGCGCCGGCTCTGCAGCGGCCGCCTGCTCAATTGCTGCGTCAGGGCCTGCTGCACCGCCTCGCCGCGCTGCTCATATGTCTCCATCAGGTCTTTTTTGTAGGAGGCCGTCACCAGACCGGCAGTGGCGATGCTCACCATCAGCAAGGGCAGCAGAATACCGAAATTGAGGAATATCTGGATTTTGGTGCTGAAGTTGGGGCTGAACTCCCGCAGCCGGTGGCGCTGCAGCAGGAGGTATAGGAGCCCGCACAGCATCAGGCCCGCCACAAACAGCAGGAACAGGAACGAGAAATTAGAGAGGACTTCTGATGAGCCGTACTTTTCGGTGGTGATAACGAGCGTTTGCCCGTTGCTGCTGTGTACCCCGAAATGATGGAAATTATCGAGGTTGGTGCCCTGCCGGTACAGTTCCGGCCGCTGCAGCAGGCCCCGGTTAAAGTTGGTGGCGTAGTCGTAGTCGCCCTCGCTGTACTGTAGTTTGCCGTCGCTGTAGAAGGCGTAGCTCAGCATGTCGCGGCGGAAGGGCTGCTCATACCGCTGGTCGACCAGCAGTTCGGGCACCACACTGTTCGGCAGCAGTTTTTTCAGGGTCAGCTGCAGGGCAATCGTGCCGCCCTTCTGCATGTTATATATCGGCACCTCAATCAGCTTCAGGTACACGCGGGCATTGTAGCGGGTGGGCTCCTTGAGCAGGAAGAGATCCTCATGCTCCGTCTGCGACTGCGGCGTGTCGAAGCGCCTGCGGAGCTCCCGCAGGGTGGTGGCCGTGGTGTCGGCGCTTTCCAGGGCGTTCCCCTCGCTGTCGAACAGCATCACGTTCACCTCATATTTGTCGAAGTAGCTGGGCAGGTACTGCCGCATTATTTTGCGCTTGATGAGCGAGGCATCCACATAAGGGCCCATCATCTGCATCTGAATAACGGCATCGGAGGCGATTCTCCCGGCTACTTCCTCTTCCAGCAGGTACTCCCCCAGCACATCGTTGTCCTGCAGCATGTTGTAGGCGAACTCCTGCTTATACAGCTTCAGCTCGCTGTGGTAGTGGCTATACAGGGCCATGGCCCCGACCGCCGCGCTAACGATGACCACCAGGAAGAAGAACAGGTAGGTGCGGTAGGCGAGGCTCACGGCGTTGCGGTACTGTGCCGCCAGTATAATGACGAGCCAGAACAGGAAGCCTGTAAACGTAACAACCGTTAGCCCCCGGAAAACCGACAGGGATAGCAGCGCCGGAACAATCGCCACCCCCAACAGCACCTGGTAGACCCACAGCTTTTCTTCTCTCTGCACCAGCACCGACACCGCCGTGGCCAGCATATAGGTGAAGATGCACAGGGCAATGGTATGGAACAGCATGACCCCGTACAGCAGCAACTTGTATTTTGTGAAGTCCAAGGAGCGGCTGACATCCAGGGCCAGCGGTGTGTTGTGGTATATGTTGAAGTAAAACTGGTAGAGCAGCAGCAGCAGCAGGTAGAACACGCCCATACACCCGACCAGCAGCAAACGGCGCTGCCTTTTGGGTGTGACAAGCAACTGCGCCGGCACCCTGTTGCGGACAAACAGGTACAGGCCGGAGCCTGCCACCGTCACCAGCAGCAGCATGTTCAGGGCCAGGTCGCCGATGGAGGGCGACCAGAAGGAGGCCGCATATAGTTTTGGGTCGAAAAGCCGAACTTCGGCAATAGAGAAAGGCAGGTCGAAGAGCAGCAGCAAGCCCCGGAACACGACCAGCAACCCCAGGAACAGCAGGATTCCCGTGCTGTACCGGCCCCGGCGCATATAGCGTTTCGCCACAGCCGCACTAAACAGGACGAAGAACACCGACCCCGCCAGCAGGAGCAGCAGTTGCAACGTGTCGAGGGGCGACTGCCCTTCGGGCTGGGAGAAGGCTACGGCAAACAGGAAATCCCCCTGCCTGCTGTAGATCTTCGGGAGGTTGGCCGAGGGGTCCCACACCAGGCTCACCTGCCTGCTTTTCAGAATCCCACTTCCCGGCTCAGCGCCCCCACCGTCACTGCTGTTGTCCTGCTGCAGCGGGATATATGCTTTTATGTTATATGACCCTGCCCGGTACGGGACCACCAGAAAGCTTCCGTGCCGGTTGCTTATTGCCACCAGCCGGTCTGCCGAAGCGGGAAGGTCGAGGGAAGGGGCGATGGTATGGTCTGACCAGAAGACGAGGCTGCCACCCCTGTATATAAACATCGGGTAGTGGCACTGCTGCAGCAGAGACGTGAAGAAGACGCTGCGGTCGTTCAGCCGGCTCCCGATAAGTTTGGCGTTCTGCTGCGCCTTGTCAACTTCCTCCTGTATCTGCACCACCATGGCGGCTAGCTCGGCCTTGTGGTCAATGTCGGGCGCTTTGTAAGCTACATTGAAATAAAGCGCGGCTGTGGCCAGAAAGCTCAGCAGCGACAATATCAACAGGAACAAAGGGGTGTATTTCCGGTTCAAACCAACGTAGTTTATCTACGAATTTAAGCAAAACGCCTGATAACCCCTATTGATTCAAAAATCGTGCTACCGATTGACACTGTCCGGGTCGTACCTGATCCCTGAAAAGAAGTACAGCATCAGGATGCGGGCATACCGAAAGAGAAGCGTGGTGGAGAGAATGACGATGGCGGCAACTGTGGCGAGGTACACCCACATGGGCGGGTCGTTGGCGAGGTAGTAAAGCAACACGCCCACCACCAGCACGATAACCACCGAGAAGCCGTAGCTGATGTACATGGCTCCCCAGAACAGACCAAGCTCCACTTCGTAGTAGAGGCCGCACACCGGGCAGCGCTCATACATGCTGTCGAATTTGCGCAGGTTCAGGAATGAATGCGTAAATACATCCCCCTGCCTGCACCGGGGGCACCGGCAGGCCAGAATGGCCTCAAACCTGGAGGGTTGGCTCACGCCTTCTTGCGGCTGTTCTTATACCACAGGAAACCAACGGTGCCTATCAGCAGGTACGGAATCACCATCAGGTAAAGGATGCCTGTGTTCAGCCCGAGCCCTACCTTCGACTCCGGTTCGTGGTTATGCCGTTTACCCGTCCCGACGTTAGACTCTACGGTGGCGCGGCACATGGCACACTGGCTGTAGGCGTTGGTGCCGGCAAAAACCAGCAGCAGCGTTAGGGCTACTGCGGCAAGCATGTTTCTCAGCTTCGTTCTCATTGCAGTATTAACAATTATAAGTAGCGAGTAGTTTAAGTATAATACGGCGATATCAGCAGATAGACCAAAACCCCGGTTACAGCCACGTAAAGCCATATAGGGAACGTCCAGCGGGAAATGCGCCGGTGGCGCCTCAGTTGGTTGCTGATGCCGAAGTAAACAGACAGCAGCACCAGCGGCACAATGGCCACGGACAGTACGATGTGTGTCAGGAGGATGAAGTAGTATATATACTTCAGTGCGCCCTCACCGCCATAGGTAGTGCGCTCGCCCAGGAAGTGGTAGGTGACGTACGACACCAGAAAGATACAGGACAGCCCGAAGGCCGTGAGCATGGCCGCCCGGTGCGCCCTGATGTTCTGGCGCCTGACACTTATATACCCCACCACCAGCACGACGGCTGTGAGAGAGTTGATGCTGGCGTAGAAGCCCGGCAGCCACGACACGTCTGCCGCAGCCCCGCCTTCTTTCGGCATAAAAAAGAGCAGCGCAATCGTCACCGGCACCGCTACAGACAGCACTGCAATCAGTGTCAGGAACTTCCTGTCCCGGCTGCTCGCCAGTTTATCGTTATCTGCTCTTACCGTATTCATCCCGCAAAACGTTTATCTCTGTCACTAACCGTTCTATTTCTTTCTCGTCGGTGCCCTTGTAGATGCCCCTCACCTTTCCTTCCTTGTCCAGCAGCATCAGCCTGTCGGTCACCAGCACGCGCTGCTTCCCCAGCGGCAGCCCAAAACCCTGCTGCGCCAGCTCATTTATTTCCTGCCTGTCGCCGGTCAGCACGTGCCACTTATTTTCTTTTGCGCCATATATGGAGGCGTACTGCTGCAGCACCGCTGCGCTGTCGTGCTCCGGGTCTATGCTGATGGAGACGATCTCCACCTCCGGGTATTCCCCAAACTTCTCCTGCAGCCGAACCAGTTGCGAGGAGATTTCCTGAAGCTCCGGGCTGGCGGTGTCGAAGAAATGAACGACGGTGATATTGCCCTCCAGATCCGAAGCTGTGAACGGTCCTCCCTGGCTCGAGACAAGTGAAAAGTCCGGCACCTGCTGAAAAACCGTGTCGCCGCTGGCGGTATACTGCACCTCCCCCGACGCATCCACTTTGGGGAAATAAGTTCTGAGGGTGAAATGGTGCGTGCCGAAAATGCTGATAAAGGCGAAAATAAGAAGAGGCACCAATAGTAGGAATCCTAGTATCAGTGCCTTTGCCTTACCCATTACAGAAAATTTATTCGAAGTAGTTCGTGATCGACTCGTAATAATAGCTGCCTTCTGCAATCAGGGCCACCATCAGCCACACAATCAGGGCCAGGGGGATAATGATTGTCCAGATAAGCGCCTTGGTCTCATGCTTCAGGTGCATAAACTCCGCCACTATATAAAACGCCTTGAAAAGCGTCAGGATAATGAAGATGACGTTGCGCGTGGTGCCGGGCTCCATAAAGAAGGCAAACACGAACTCAAGTGCCGTAATCGCTACGAGTATTACAAATGTTCTCCAGATGGCCTTGGTCTGTGCCTTAGGAATTTCACCAGTGTGGTGCATGTCGTTGTCGGAATGGTGCATCGCCATATATCGATATCTTTAATTCTGCTTTGTTCTTCTTAGTTTATATATACCTCAGGTTTATATATACCCCAAGGTTTCGCCTCTTGTTTTTCTGCCTCTTAGATTAGGTAGAAGAATGTGAACACGAACACCCACACCAGGTCTACGAAGTGCCAGTAGAGTCCGATCTTTTCCACCATCTCGTAGTGCCCACGTTTGTGGTATACGCCGTTCACGGTGCTGATAAACGCGATGATCAGCAAAATAAAGCCAGTGAAGACGTGGGTGCCGTGGAAGCCCGTGATGAAAAAGAACAGGTCGGCGAACAGGGGCGGCCCGTACTGGTTGACGGTCAGGTTAGCGCCGAAAATCCTTGTTCCGTCGGCCAGCAACAACCCTTCCTCTGTGCCGGCAATAAAGTGAGACCACTCCCATGCCTGGCAGCCCAGGAAAGTACCTCCGAACAGGATTGTCCACAGCAGCCACTTCTGCACATCGTTTTTGTCCATGCGGTGCCCCGCCTCCACTGCCAGTACCATCGTCACGGAACTCAGGATGAGGATCATGGTCATCAGGGCGACGAAAGCGAGCGGAAGGTCTACGCCATGAAAGCCAGGGAAAGCGTTAAACACCTTCTCCGGGATGGGCCACCACTGCTGGGAGAACGTGAAAGCCTCCGCCTCACCGGTATATGGCAGATGCGTGTGGCGCGACAAGCCGTAAACGATCAGAAAAGCGCCAAACGTGAACGCATCTGAGAGCAGGAAAAACCACATCATGAGTTTTCCATAGCTCGCCTTCAAAGGCTCATTGCCACCGTCCCAGGTACCTGTGTTTGGTTTTTCCAGCGTAGATGAAGTAGACATAGATTATGTTTTGAAAACGTGTTTAGTGATTTATCCTTAAGAATATATACAAATATAGCCAAAGTCCTCCTAAAAAGTGCCAGTAGGTGGTACACAATTGGATGCGCAGCAGATTTTTGGAATGCACCTTGTATTTCAGGCTGCTCGCCAACGTGATGCACACGAAGATCAGCCCCGTTATCAGGTGGAAACCGTGCACGCCCGTCAGTACATACAGAAATGAGCCGGCGGGGTTGCTGCCGCTGCCCCCGAAATAGACATTGTTCTGCACCAGGATCGCCCAGGCGTTCCACTGCCCTACCAGGAAAGCCACCCCAAGCCCCAGGGTGACCAGCAGCATGATCTTCAGCCGCTGCAGGTTGTTGTGTTTGGCCGCCGCATAAGCCATCTGCATGGCAACGCTGCTCAGCACGATCACAATCGTGTTTATCAGCAGAATGCTTGGCAGGTCATACTCCAGCCAGTCGCCTTCCGCCCTCCTTACAATGTAAGCGCTCGTGAAGGCTGCAAACATCATAATAATACTTATAATAATCAACCACAGCGAGAACTTTAGCGGGTGTACCCCGGCGCCGTGATCGTTCTCTTTCAAGGTTTCGTTAGCCATGGCCATACGTTACAATTTATCTAATACAAAGGCTATCTGCACAATGGGCAGATATAGAAACGACCCGAACATAATGCTCATGGCTGCTTTCTTGGAGCAGGTGCGCATCAGGTAAAACGTCTGGGCCAGGAACAGCACGCCGCAGACAACCGCAATCAGCGCGGAGGTGGTGCCTGTCATGCCAAACTGCAGCGGCAACAGGCTCAGCGGTATCAGCACTAGGGTGTATATCATGATCTGGATGGCCGTCTTCAGGTTCTTGCCGCCCTCCATCGGGAGCATCTTGAAACCGGCTTTCTTATAATCTTCGTCGAGCACCCAGGCAATAGCCCAGAAGTGGGGAAACTGCCATATAAACTGAATGCCGAAAAGAATCCAGGCCTCCGCCCCGAGCACGCCCGTGGCTGCCGCCCATCCGATAAGCGGCGGCAAACCGCCCGGTATAGCGCCCACAAAAACACAGATGGGGCTGATGCGCTTCAGCGGCGTATATACGAAGCCGTAGAGCACCAGCCCGAGCAGGGAGAGTGCCGCCGTCAGCAGGTTGAAGTAAAGCCCTAACAGCGCCAGACCGCCTATGCCCAGCAGCACCGCAAACACAATAGCCTCTGTTACGGACAGTTGCCCCGTTGGCAGCGGACGCTTTGCCGTGCGCTTCATCATCCTGTCCAGGTCGCGCTCGATGATCTGGTTGATGATGTTGGCGGCGCCTGTCACCAACAGCCCCCCCAGCATTACCAGGGCAATGCTAAGATAGGAGGCATCCGGGAACCCCAGTATATATCCGATGGCGCTCGAAAAGGCGACAGTAAAGCTCAGCCTGAACTTCAGCAGTTTGAAATATGCTTTTGCCTTATGTGCCATGTTCGATGCCGGCAGTAGTGACGCAACTTCTTGTTGTACTAACATGATTGATGAATTGCTACTGGCTTTTTAAGTGCCTCACGGGAGGCATAATAATACAAGATCAGCAACTGGAACTGGACGCCGAAGAGCAGGGAGCCGAAAGTCAGGTGCAGTGGTTGCAGCACGGGCGGTATGGCGAAATAAGCCATGACCACACCGATGACAGTCTCAACGCCCACCAGCACCAGCATCACGTTCGTCAGCCTCGTGAGGATGGTGTTCCTTAGCCGGTAGAGCAGCATTGCCACGTACAAGTGCAGGGCCAGCACAACGATGGAGAAAGAGCGGTGTATATAGAAGCTCATCCCCAGTTTATCCACCCACGTGCCTCTGTCTGCGCCATTCATCGCGAACGACACCAGGTCCACCTCTTCCCGCACCTGCGTGCCCAGCATAATCTGGGCGAACGTGGCCACCGCCAGCACCCAAAGCAATGTGTTTACCTTGGGAGAATACGAAAGGTGGCCGCTTATATCCCGCTTCTGAGCGCGCACAACCGCATACTGCAGCATGGCCACGATTACCAGTGCCAGTGCCATATGTATTGTTATGGTTATCGGAAGCAGATTGGTGGAAACGACGATAGAGCCAAGCCATCCCTGGAAACCCACCAGCAAAAAGCTCACCAGCGCCAGGTAGAATATTGTCTTGTCGTGCTTTATATATGGCACGGCAAAAACAACCGTCAGGAAAATAAAAATACCTATCAGTACACCCACTAAGCGGTTCAGGTACTCGATCCAGGTCTTGGTTAAGTTAAACTCTGTCTCGATGTACTGGCTTGGATGAGAGAATATGGTGGCCGACAGCTTTTCGAACCCCATGTCGCCGAGGTAAGCCGCCAGTTTCTCATTCTTCTCAATCCGCTTCTGTTTGTATACCTCCAGGTAATCTTCCGGCAACTGGCTGACATCAGTCGGAGGAACCCAGTTTCCGAAGCACTTGGGCCAGTCCGGGCATCCCATTCCGGACCCGGTGCTGCGGACGATCCCTCCGACTAATATCAGGAAGTAAACAGCAAACACTGTTACTAACCCAAAATTGATGAATCTTTTACTATAAAATGACTTTTGAGCCATTAATCGGTTTATTCAAAATCTCTCTCCTGCGGCAGGTTGGATGACTGCGTCTGGGAGAAAGGTACGTTTTGCGGTATATAGTCTTCTACTGCACCCGGCTTGCTATAGTCGTACGGCCATCTGTAGACTGCAGGAATCTCTCCAGGCCAGTTGCCGTGGCCCGGATTCACCGGAGTGGTCCACTCCAGCGTGTTGGAGTGCCATGGGTTCAGGGTAGTCTTGCGGCCACGGAAGATGCTGTACACAAAGTTGAACAGGAAGATGAACTGTGCAGAGAACCCGAGGATAGCAGAAATACTGATGAACATGTTCATGTCCGTAAAGCCGTTGAACACCTCAAAGCCTGTCCAGGCGTAGTACCTTCTCGGGAAACCGGCGATACCTATATAGTGCATTGGCATAAATACGAGGTACACGGCAACGAAAGTCAGCCAGAAATGCACAAAACCGAGTTTGTCATCCATCATGCGGCCGAACATTTTCGGGAACCAGTGGTACACACCGGCAAACATCCCGAAGAAAGCCGCGGCCCCCATCACCAGGTGAAAGTGCGCAATGACAAAGTACGTGTCGTGCAACTGTATGTCCAGGGCTGAGTTACCGAGGATGATACCTGTAAGCCCCCCGGATATAAAAAGGGACACGAAGCCGACTGCAAACATCATGGCGGTCGTGAAGCGGATATTGCCTCTCCAAAGCGTAGCCAGCCAGTTGAAGACCTTCACAGCCGACGGCACCGCAATAATCAGCGTCAGGAACATGAAGACGGAGCCCAGGAAGGGGTTCATGCCTGTCACGAACATATGGTGCGCCCATACCACAAACGACAGCACCGCAATACCCAGCAACGAGCCGATCATCGCCCTGTAGCCAAATATCGGCTTCCGGGCATTAGTGGCAATCACTTCAGACACAATACCAAAAGCAGGCATGATCACGATATACACCTCCGGGTGGCCCAGGAACCAGAACAGGTGCTGGAAAAGAATGGCGCTTCCGCCGGAATGTGCCAGGGCCTCCCCTGCTATAAATATGTCGGAAAGGAAAAAGCTGGTGCCGAAGCTACGGTCGAAGATCAGCAAAAGGGCGGCGGAGAAAAGCACCGGGAAAGCGAGCAGTCCCAGCACAGCAGTAATAAAGAACGCCCAAATCGTAAGGGGCAGCTTCGTCATCGACATGCCCCTGGTGCGCAGGTTGATGACCGTGGTGATATAGTTAACGCCACCTAGCAACTGCGACACGATGAACAGGGCCATGCTGATCAGCCACATCGTCATACCGCCTTTAGAACCCTCAATTGCCTGAGGCAGCGCGCTCAGCGGCGGGTATACCGTCCAGCCACCGGCCGCGGGACCTGTTTCGAGGAACAGCGACAGGAACATGATAACACTGGAAATAAAGAATATCCAGTACGACAGCATGTTCATGAAGCCCGAGGCCATATCGCGGGCACCGATCTGCAATGGTATCAGGAAATTACTGAACGTGCCACTGAGGCCCGCCGTCAGCACGAAGAACACCATGATGGTGCCGTGCATGGTCACCAGCGCCAGGTAGAACTCCGGGTTAAGTTTTCCGTTCTCTACCCAGCCTCCCAGGATCGGCTCCAGGAAGGTGAACGTCGCCTCGGGCCAGCCCAACTGCAGGCGGAACAGGATTGAAAGGAAGCCACCGATGAAGGCCCAGGCGATACCTGTTATCAGGTACTGCTTTGCAATTACTTTATGGTCCTGGCTGAAGATGTACTTCTCGATGAAGTTTTGGTCGTGATGATGATCATGCTCCTCGTGCGGATGATGTACATCTTGGTTGATGGTAATATCTGTACTCGACATAGTCAACAGTATTTAAATGCTACAACTCAGTTTTATCTTCCTCTGCCTTTTCACCCGGCTTTGCGTCAAGTGCAAGATCCTGAGGTGCTTCAGTAGCGAACTTTGCCATTACGCCTGGATTCTGCTCCACAAACGGTTTCTGCTCCGCCAGCCATGCCTCGTACTCTGCCGGCTCGTCCACCACCAGCATAAACCGCATCGCAAAGTGCCCGCGGCCGCACAACTCCGCACAGGCCAGTTCATAGTTGAAATCCGGGTTCCCCGTCTCAGTCCGCATTTCAGCGGTGGTTTTCGTCGGCACGAACCAGAAACTCGTCGGCATGCCCGGCACGGCATCCATCTTCAGGCGGAAGTGCGGCAGGAACACGCTGTGGATCACGTCCCTTGATCTGATTTTGAGGAGCACGGGCTTTCCCACCGGAACGTGAATCTGGTTAGGGATAAAATCATCCTTCGCGCTTGGGTCGCTGAAATCAATGCCAAACTCGTTCGTGGCGTCTATCAGTGTTGTTTTAGACACGCCAAGCTGGCCATCCTGCCCTGGGTAGCGCACCATCCAGTTAAACTGCTTGCCCATCACCTCTACCACCACGGCGCTCTCCGGAGCGGCGCTGGTGATTTTTGTCCAGGTTTTCCAGCCGGCAAACACCAGCAGCGCCATCACAACGGCCGGAATCATCGTCCAGATGATTTCCAGTTTGTTGTTGTGCGGATAGTAATACGCCCGCTTGTTATCCTTGTGCTGGTATTTATAGGAGTAATAGAACAGCAGCACCTGCGTGATGGCGAATACTATTCCGATAACAATCATGGTTGTCCAGAACAGGCTGTCCGTCCATGTGCCATGCACCGAGGCAACCGGCAGGTTCATCCCCTCCCAGGAGTCTGCAAAAGACCAGATAAAAGCTGCACCGCCGCCTACCAGGAAAAGCAGGAGCAGTGTGCTGTTTACTCGGTTGCTGGTTTTAGTAGTGCCTGGTGCCCGCTCGCTGGAGCCCCTGAAGATGGAGGCCAGCGTCCCGATCCTGAAAAGGAGGAACAGTATGACAAATAAGAGAACTATGGATAAAACTATTGCGAACGTAATCATTATATAACGCTTTTAGTACAATCTCTAAACATGATGGTGAACACTCTCCTGAAGGAATGGGTGGTTCAGCGGCACCAGGGAGGCTTTCGTCAGCCCTTTTGTGAAAACCAGCAGGAAAAGACCCAGGAAAGTAAGCGCTGTGCCTATTTCTATGAAACCGATACCCGCGCTTGCGCCCATCGTTCCCGGCATCATCATCAGATAAAAGTCCAGCCAGTGGCCAACCAGAATGGCTATCATTACTATCTTGAGCATGATCATCTGGCGTTTTGCGTCTCTTGTCATCAAAACAAGGAATGGGAAAGCAAAGTTTACGATCAGGTTAGTGAAAAACACCCACTTATATGTTCCACCGTTTCCGCCCAGTCGCTCTATGAAGTAGATGGACTCTTCCGGTATGTTGGCATACCAGTACAGCAGAAACTGTGAGAACCATATATAGGTCCAGAAGATAGAGAACGCGAACACATACTTGCCCAAGTCGTGCAGGTGGTTGGCGTTCACGAGCTTCAGGTAGCCGTTCTGCTTCAGAAAAACGACGGCCAGCGTAATGGCGGCCAGCCCCGAAACGAACCAGCTGGAGAAGACATACCAGCCAAACATGGTAGAGAACCAGTGCGTGTCGATGGACAGTACCCAGTCCCATGCTGAAGTAGAGGAGGTGATACCGAATATCACCAGAAACATGGCAGACAGGCGGATGCTTTTGTGGTAATAATCTGTGCCCCCATACAGGTCCTCGTTAATGGAGTTTCTTCTGAGCCACATCGTGAACAAAGTCCAGAGGGCAAAGTAAACGACCATCCTGACCAGGAAGAACGGGGTGTTCAGGTAACCGGATTTCCCGGCGATGATCGGGTCATATTCCGGGCTGTCAATATCATAAAGGCCTTCGTGTGTCCAATGGAAGATGTCATGCGATCCGAAAAGGAACACCAGCAGCATGATGGCGCCGCCAACAGGCAGAAAGTAGCCCAATGCCTCCGGTACTCTTTTCACAAGAATTGACCAGCCAGAGTAGGCCACGTAATTGAATGCGACGAAAAACGTTCCGATCAGGGCGATGCCTGTAAAGTAGACGTTGTTCATCCAAAGGTTCACAAACAGACGGGTAGTCCAGTCTGCCGCCTCATGCCCCGCAGCAGCGGCCTCGTGGCCTTCTGCATGGTGTTCGCCTCCCCCGCCTGCAGCCATAATGATGATACCGGCAATAAGCAAAACCACACCTACAGCTATCATCAAGAAAAACCTGTTATTCGTTTTTCTGGAAATGATGAGTCTTTCTTCTGTCATTATCCTATAATAATTATGCCTTAGACTTAGTTTTCAGGAGTTCCTGCAGGTGTTCCAGTTACAGGGTTGTCTGTAATGGTCTCTCCACCGGCCTCGTTTTCAGTTTCCTCTGTGGTTGCTACAGTAGTTCCGGTTTCGCCTTTCTGTAGCTGCTGCACGTACATCACAATTTTCCAGCGCTCGGTCGGGTTTACCTGCGAGCCATATGGCATCATGCGGCCCCTGCCCTGCGCGATAACGTAGTATATGTGTCCGGCTGGCAACTCGGCCACGCGCCCGGCGGTGAAAGAAGGGACCCCTTTAAACTTAACACCCACCAAGCCTTGTCCGTCGCCGGCCTCTCCGTGGCAGGGCGAGCAGAAGCGGGAATACAGCACTTTACCCTGCGCTAAATTCTCTTCATTCTTGGCCAGCGGGTTTGTCAACTCTTCCCCGGCCGCTTCAGCTGTCTCTTCTGTCAGGTACAGGTTGTACCCCTGCATACCGCGCGCCACGGTTCCTTTTGCCGGTTCCCGCATGTTCATGCCGCCCGGGTTGTACTTATTCTCCTTGATCTGAGAATAAGGGTCCAATGCAATAGAGTGGTACATGTCCGGTGCATACTCCAGCCCCGGGCTCTGCTCGTTGCTACACGCAAAGAGTACTGCCGATGAGAAAAGCAGCGCAGAGGCTTGTAGTCCTATTTTAGAAAATCCTTTCATTATTTTACTACCTCCTTCTCGTTAACCTCCACGGCCCCGTTAGAGCGCAGCAGTTTGTTTAAAGCAGAAAGATCCGTTACGCCTTCCTTCACCTCGATGGCCATCACAAACTTGTCGTCTGTGGAGCGCTTGTCGAACACGTTCACCCGCAAAGATGGCTTCAGCCCCTGCACGATGAAGAATGCGATTACCATGCTGAAAGCAGAGAAAAGCACTGTTAGTTCGAATGTTACCGGTATGAAGGAAGGGAGCGCTATGTGCGGCTTACCACCGATGATCATGGGCCAGTCGAAGCCTAGCATCCATATCTGCATCCAGAGGGCAAAGCTCATCCCTGTCAGGCCCCCGAAGAAGGCGACTATCGGCAGCCTCGAGCGCTTGATGCCCAGCACATCGTCAATTCCATGGATGGGGTACGGGGAAAACACCTCGTATATCTTAGTGCCGGCAGCACGGATGTTCTCGATGGCGTGTAACAGCACATCTTCATCATCATATATACCAAGAACAAACTTCTTATTCATGTTTGTGATCTGTATTTGTGTTCAAATCTGTGTCAGTGCTGTGCATGGTTTCAGCATGCGAGTGCGTTACTCCTGAGGAAGACTTCAGAATGGCTTTTACCTCTGCCATGTTCACTACCGGAAAGAACTTCACGAAAAGGAAGAACAGGGTGAAGAACAGGCCGAACGTGCCGACATATACGCCGACGTCAATGATGGTAGGAGAGAACATCGCCCAGGAAGACGGCAGGTAGTCGCGGTGCAGCGAGGTCACAATGATTACGAATCGCTCGAACCACATCCCGATATTCACAAAGATGGAAATGATGAACGTTGCCGTGAGGCTTCTTCGGATAGAGCGGAACCAGAAAAGCTGCGGCGTGATCACGTTACACGTCATCATCGACCAATAAGCCCACCAGTACGGGCCGGTTGCCCGGTTGATGAAAGCGTACTGCTCATACTCCACGCCGGAGTACCAGGCGATGAAGAACTCTGTGGTATAGGCGATACCCACGATAGAGCCGGTGGTGATGATCACCTTGTTCATCGACTCGATGTGCTCCAGCGTAATGTAATCCTCTAACTTGAATACCTTCCGCGTGATGATCATCAGGGTCAATACCATCGCGAATCCCGAGAAGATTGCCCCGGCCACAAAGTAAGGCGGGAAGATGGTGGTGTGCCAGCCTGGAATCACGGAGGTTGCAAAGTCCATGGATACGATGGTGTGTACAGAAAGCACCAGCGGGGTTGCCACACCTGCCAGGATCAGCGATACCGTTTCATAGCGTGACCACCCTTTTGCAGAGCCTGTCCATCCCATAGAAAGGATAGCGTATGCTCTTCGGGCGATAGGGCCCACTGCGCGGTCGCGGATGGTGGCAAAATCGGGGATAAGCCCGATATACCAGAAAACCAGCGATACGGAGAAGTAAGTGGAGATGGCGAACACGTCCCAGAGCAGCGGCGAGTTGAAGTTAACCCACAGTGAACCAAAGGTGTTTGGCAACGGAAGCACCCAGTAGGCCAGCCAGGGGCGGCCCATGTGCAGAATAGGGAACATGGCAGCGCAGATTACCGCGAAAATCGTCATCGCTTCCGCTGCGCGGTTAATGGAGCTTCTCCACTTCTGGCGGAACAGGAGCAATACTGCCGAGATAAGCGTTCCGGCGTGGCCGATACCCACCCACCACACGAAGTTGGTGATGTCCCATGCCCAACCTACGGTCTTGTTCAGGCCCCACTCCCCGATGCCGAACCACACGGTGCGGTAAACGGAGTAAAAGAAAATAGCCAGTCCTACCAGCGATATAGCAAAGGCCGCCGCCCAGCGCGGGTTAGGCTTCGCCTCTACCTGTCTGCAAACGTCTTCTGTGATGTCGTGGTATGTTTTCCCCCCCGTTACAAGAGGCTCTCTTATCGGAGATACATGCTGCATAACGCTCTCGAATTATATTTAAGCTAAATTTCTAATTTTAGTCAGGTACGTTACGTTTGGCTGTGTGTTAAGCTCTTCCAGCACGTGGAAAGCCCGCTCGCCCTGCTCGCGCGCCAGAATCTGCGACACCCGGCTTTCCGGATCAAGCATATCCCCAAACACGATAGCCTCCGTTGGGCACGACTGCGCACAGGCTGTCACGGCCTCCCCGTCTCGCGGCCTTCTGTTCTCGCGTTTCGCCTCCAACTTGGCAAGTTGCACGCGCTGCACGCAGAAAGAGCATTTCTCCATCACACCACGGGCACGCACCGTCACATCCGGGTTTAGCACCATCTTGCCCAGATCGCTGTTCATCATATAGTTTTCGTTGGCGAACTTGTCGTTGTTGAAGTAAGCAAACCAGTTGAACCGGCGCACTTTATAAGGGCAGTTGTTGGCGCAGTAGCGCGTACCCACGCAGCGGTTATACACCATCTGGTTGATGCCTTCGGAGCTGTGCATGGTGGCCGCCACCGGGCAAACAGTCTCGCAGGGCGCGTGGTTACAGTGCTGGCAAAGCATGGGCTGGAAAATAACAGAAGGGTTATCTGCCGGGCGCTCAAAATCAGCAGGCCCGCCATCTTCGTTCTCCACAGCGCTGTAGTACCTGTCGATACGCAGCCAGTGCATGTCGCGGCGGTTCAGCACTTCTGCCTTCCCCACCACCGGAACGTTGTTCTCAATGTGGCAGCTAACTGTGCAGGCGTTGCAACCAATACAGGAGTTCAGGTCGATGACCATGCCCCAGTGGTGATTCTTGTACTCGTAATCCTCCCACAGCGAGATTGTGGCTGGCTTTGTAGGGCCCTCCTTCGTGGCGATGCGAATATATTCTGTTACCTCTTTTGGGTTCTCCTTGTATTGTGCCAGGGTGTTTTCCTGCACCACCAGGCGGTCCATGATGGTGTGGTGCGTCTGTGTCTGCGCGATTGGCGATACGGCACCGGTTTTTTCGATGGTCACCGGCCCTGTATATAGGAGCACGTTGTCAACTACCGATATGATAGGATAGGCGCTTGCCCCCATCCCCTCTGCCACCGGCATTGACTCCAGCTTGCGGCCGTAGCCCATGGCGACTGCAACCGTGCCGTCTGCCTGCCCAGGCTGAACCAGTATTGGCAGCTCAATATTCTTCCCACCTGCAGTCGTTACTTTCACCACGTCGCCCTGTACCAGTTCCATCTCCTCCGCCATGCGCTGCGGCATGGCCACATAGTTGCCCCAGCTCACTTTGGAGATCGGGTCTGGCATTTCGTGCAGCCAGGGGTTGTTGCCGTGCTCGTCAGTGCCGATCCCTACTTTCTCATACACCACTGCCTCGATGGCGCCTCCCTTTACAGGTTTAGCAACCGGAGAAGCGGCAGTGAAATTATTGTTAACAGTAAGTAAGGTGACACCGGTTTCCAACACGCCATTGTGCACGGCCTGCTCCCAGAACATGTTAAAATCTCCGGAGCCAGCTATCTTGCGCCAGTTCTCCCGGATGTAATCATAATAGGTCGTCTTGTTGCCGCTCCAGGTCAGCAGGCTGTCCTGCATCTGGCGCGTCAGGAAGATGGGGCTGATAGTGGGCTGCGTAAGGCTCAGGGAGCCTCTTCTTGGCTCATTGTCGTTCCATGACTCCAGATAATGGTGATCCGGGGTTACGAAATCCGCCAAAAGAGCCGTCTCTTCCACTCTTTCAGAGAAAGACACTTTCAACGGCACCTTCTTCAGGCCGCTCACCACTCTGTCAGACAGCGGGTGGTCATATACCGGGTTTGACTTGTAGAAGAACACGGCGCCAACGGTACCGGCGTTCATCTCCTCAATCAGGCGAATCATAGCGGCATCGTTCCCCTGCTTTACATAGTAAGGCTTGTCAGCGTCAATAGTGGCGCCTGTTGCACCGAGGGAGTTGTTGATGGCGGCCACCATGGCCTGCGTGCCCGGATCGTTTGACCCTGACACCACCAGCGCCTTGCCCTGGTTGGCCTTAAGTTCCTTGATAGCGGCAGCGAGGGCTTTGGTTGCTGCGGCGGGCACATTGCCTGCGCTTCCCTGGCCTGTGATGCCATTATATAGGGCCGTCACCACAGCCGCCTCTTCTGATGGCTTTATCGGAACACGAACGTCTGCGTTAGCACCAGTCATCGAGTAATGCGTCTCGAACTGGTAGTGGCGCGACATATTCGGGTTCTGCGCTGTTACTTTTCTGTTCTGAATGTATTGCTTGGCAAAAACTGTTGGAGCAACCCAGGTACCAAGGAAATCTGCGTTGATGCTTACTACAACCTGTGCTTTACTGAAATCATATCCTGGCACTAGGCCACCGTTGGCGCTCAGCAAGCCAGATGCAGAATTGGCATCGTAGGTAACATGCTCGAAGTTGCCGAAGCGGGCTCCGAACTCATTGATGAGTTGTTTGGTAGAAGGGCTGATGATGGTCGAAGATACGAAGGCCACTTTACCGGTGGTGCCCCCAAGGCGGGAAACAATTTCCTGGTCTACTTGCGCCCACTCGGCTACTTTCCCTTTGCTGAGGGGAGTCCGCAGCCTGTTGTTGTCATACACGCCCAGCACAGACGCCTGCGCTCTGGGGTGCGTACCAAGCGGCGTGAGCGAGGAACTGGGGTTGGGCTCTACTTTAATGGGTCTGCCTTCGCGGGTTTTAACAAGGATGCTGTTGAAGATACCGCTCTGGTAGTAGGTGGTGGCGTACCAGTTGGCCACGCCCGGCTCTACGTCCACTGGTTTATTCAGGTAAGGAATCGCTTTACGAACGGGTGCCTCGCACGATGCCAGCGAAACCGCCGCCAAGCTAAAGCCCATCAATTTCAGGAAGTCTCTCCGCTTTGTTTTGCCATTCGAAGCGCTTTCGTCACTGGTTTCCCTAACAGGCAGGAATTCTGGAAACTCGTTATGAGCATGCTTAGCGAATTCCGGAGTGTTCTCTAACTCCTCAATTCCTCTCCAGTATTTTATTCTGTTTTGCATATTATATGTAGAAAACTCGAATCTTTATCTAAAATAGAATGAATTAATAGTGGCACTTGGAGCACTCTGTACCGCCGTTGGATGAAACCGTGAACGCCCCTTTGGAGCTTGCCTCGTGTATTTCCACCAATTTGTCGTAGTAGCCGTTGCCTTCGGTGTTCAGCGGCGTTTCGCGGTGGCAGTCAATACACCAGCCCATGGTAAGCGGAGAATACTGGTAAACCACTTCCATTTCCTGAATCGGGCCGTGGCAGGTCTGGCACTCAATGCCACCCACCTGCGTGTGCTGCGAGTGGTTGAAGTAAGAAAGGTCGGGGAGGTTGTGGATGCGCACCCACTCGATGGGCTGGTTGGTCTCCAGCGCTGTATATATCTTCTGAATCTCCGGGGACTCTTTCTGAATCTGGCTGTGGCAGTTCATACAGATGTTGGCCGAAGGGATGCTGGCACTCTTGCTCTTGTATACGGTTGAGTGGCAGTAGCCACAGTCTATCTGGTGCTCACCGGCGTGCAGTTTATGCGAGAAGGCGATTGGCTGCTTTGGCTTGTACCCCTGCTGGATGCCGATGCCCATGGCTGAGTCCCAGGTCAGGTCGAGGAGGACCACCACGAAAATGAGCAGCACCAGCGTACGGACCGCCTTGGACTTATATACTTTGGAGAAATCGAAACGCTGGTTAACCACCTGCTCGTCGTACTCGTTCAGCTTGCGGTTGCTGTTCAGGTAGTTCTTCAGCAGCGAGGTAATCAGCAGCAGCGTCACCACCAGCACGATCAGCACCAGAATCAGCACCACCAGTATGATGTCCAGGTAGCCGCCCACGGCGCCAATGGCATCCTGCCCCACATTTTCGCCCGGGGCCTGCGCCACATCCGACCCTACCGTTGTCTGCACCGCCTCATTCGCTGCAGCCGCCTCGATATAGGTCAGAATAGAGGTGATCTCCGCATCGCTGAAGTTGAACGAGGGCATCGCCTGCTTGTTGTACTCGTTATATATGGCAACAGCCTCGGCATCGCCGGACTGTATCAGCGCCTGGGAGTTCTTGATCCAGCTGTGCAGCCACGCCTGATCCCTTCGCCCGTTTACACCCTGCAGGCCAGGCCCCACAATAACGTCTGTTCCGGCAGAGTGACAAACGGCACAGTTGTCTTTGAACAGCGCCTCCCCTGCGTCTACAATGGCGGCATCCTCAACAGGCAGCCCACCCGTACTTGCGGCTTCCGCCGCCCCTTCCGTAGCGCCCGGGGTCACTCCCTTCTGGGAAACCTCTGCCTGCTCACTGGCTCCCTGGGCGTAAGCGCCAAACGAAACCACCATAGCAAACAAGAAGACGAAGAAAACTTTGATTTTTGTTTTAACTATACAGCTAATCATTGCCAAGATCTCTTGTATGTGTTTATTATGAGGTAATATTTCTTAACGGCCACAAATCTACTATGCGAATTCCATTATTCAAACAGAATAAGTTTATTATTTGCCCCTATATACACTATGCGTATAAATCACTTTTAGGCGCCCTTTGAATGAGGTTTTCAGCACAATAGAGGCATTTTTATTTAGAATGATTATAAATAATATTACACTTTCAAAGCATCGATCATATAAGTAAAACCATATTTTATACATGAATTATTTTAGAAACTAATAGACACAAATTGAGGCGGCTAACTTTACAGCTGTCCAAATTAGTCTTTTTTTATCTCACCATTTCACACGCTAAAGTACAAGGCTCCGTGCTCCCGTGTACACCTTGGCATATATAAGGGTAGGCATTGCCCCGTGCCGTCGGCCCCCGACACACGCTGCGTTCTGGCGCGGCGGCGGCTAAACCCGCAAAAAATTTGCTTTGCAGTTATTTAACCCTTATCTTTGCAGGCTAAAATTAAAACCATATCGAACCGATGGAATTGAAAAATTACGAAACGGTCTTCATCCTGACGCCTCTGTTAAACGACGCGCAGATGCAAGAAACGGTCGAGAAGTTCAGACAGGTGCTTAAGGAAAATGGCGCCGACATTATTCACGAAGAGAACTGGGGTCTTCGCAAGCTCGCTTACCCTATCCAGAAGAAATCCACGGGTTTCTATCACCTCGTTGAATTTAAGGCTCCCGGCACCGTGGTGGACGCCCTTGAGCTGGCTTATCGCCGTGATGAAAAAGTTGTCCGTTTCCTGACAACGGCCCTCGACAAGCACGCTGTGGCGTACAACGAGCGCCGAAGAAACGGTGAATTCAAATCACAAGCTAAAAAAGAGGAGGTAAAAGCACAATGAGCTTAGTTAACGAAAGAGTACACAAGCAAGACAACCGCCAGAAGTACTGCCGCTTCAAGAAGAGCGGTATCAAGTATATCGATTACAAAGATGGCAACTTCCTGCTGAAGTTTGTGAACGAGCAGGGCAAGATCCTTCCGAGGAGGCTTACGGGCACCAGCCTGAAGTTCCAGCGCAAAGTGTCGCAGGCGGTAGCCCGGGCAAGGCACCTCGCGATTTTGCCTTATGTTGGAGATTCTTTAAAATAAGGAGGGAGCACGATGGAAGTAATACTGAAAGACGACGTAAAGAACCTCGGCTACAAGAACGACACCGTGACGGTGAAGCCAGGCTACGGCCGTAACTACCTTATCCCGCAGGGGCTGGCAGTTATCGCTGATAAATCAAACAAGAAAGTGGTAGCGGAGAACATCCGCCAGGCCGCACACAAGGCAGATAAAATCAAGAACGACGCGCAGGAGCTGGCAAACAGCATCGGCGATGTAGTGCTGGAGATTCCTGCCAAAGTGGGCGAGACCGGAAAAATTTTCGGCTCTGTTACCACGCTGCAGATTTCCGATGCCCTAAAAGCAAAGGGTGTTGAGGTAGACCGCAAGCGCATCTCCTTCGACCAGGACGTGAAGACAGCCGGTGAGTACACGGCCACCATCAACCTGCACAAGGAAGTGAAGCACCAGGTTAGGTTTAACGTGGTGGCTGAATAAGCACTTATTTAACTTATAAAAGCGTCCTGCCCCACAAAGGCAGGACGCTTTTTTTTACCGCACCCCAACCCCCTCCTAATAACAGGAGAGGGGTAAAAGTTCGAGGAAGAGTATCTGGACATATATAAACACTACTCTTATGTGGATGGCAGCTATAGAACTTTAACATCGCCTTGGTAGAAGCAGTCTCCCTCTCCTGATTTTAAGAGAGGGCCGGGGTGAGGTAAAAAAGCATTCCTCGTATATATACCAGAATCCCCTAAAGCCATATATAACTCATGTTCCGGACCGAAGTACAGATAGCCCCTGCCCAACTACAACTCTCCCTCCAAGACAAAGTGCTGACCATCGGGTCATGCTTTGCGGAGGTGATTGGCAGCAGGCTGAAGCAGAATAAGGTGGATGTGCTGGTAAATCCGTTCGGGACTATTTTCAACCCGCTTTCTGTTTGCCTGTTGTTACAGGCTGCCGCCGGAAATACTCACGACTTTGAGCAACACCTCGTGCAGCACAACGGCATCTGGTACGCTTATGATCTCCACTCCTCCCTCTCCTCGCCGCACAAACAAGAACTGCTGCAAAAGATACAGGAGCGGGTGCATCGGACAAAGGAGCAACTGCAACAGGCGTCGCTGCTCGTCGTTACGCTGGGCACCGCTGTGGCATATAAGCTGCGGGGCAGTGGCAAAGTGGTGGCGAACTGCCACAAGCTGCCGGCAAACAATTTTGAGCGCACGCTGCTGCAAACGGAGGAAATGAAGCAGGCCTTTGAGCAGACACTCGCGCTGCTAAGCCAGATCAACCCGAACCTGCACGTGCTGCTGACGGTGAGCCCGGTGCGGCATATAAAGGAAACCCTTCCCATGAACTCCGTGAGCAAAGCCACGCTGCGGGTGCTGTGCCACCAGTTGGAGGAAGCCCATGCGAACCTGCACTACTTCCCGGCTTTTGAGATCATGATGGACGACCTGCGCGATTACCGCTTCTACGCGCCCGACATGCTGCACCCGACAGAGGTTGCAGAGGAGTATATATGGCAGAAGTTTGTGGCGGCTTATTATGACAAGGGTTTCCAGGTTTTCCGGGAGGTGTGGCAGAAAATGCGGCGGGCGGTGGCGCACAGGCCGTTTCACCCGCAGTCGGAGGCGCACCAGGCGTTTGTGCGAAACACCCTGCAGCAGCTGGCGCAGTTGCGGGAGCAGTACCAGATAGAGACGTCGGCGGAGGAGAAAGCGCTACGCGATCAGTTGTCCGGATAAAGCTCGCGCCCATATAGGCAAAACTCAGGCTTCTGGCAGGCAGTATATATAATGCACACCAAGCCTCAAGCCTATGAAACCGTTACTTCTCTCCTGCTTCTTTTTTCTGGCAACACTGACTGCCGTGAACGCGCAGGCGCCCGCCAACGACCTGAGCATTTTTCTGGGCAAGCTGCAGACATATATAGCTACGCATCCACGTCATATAGAGCCAAGAATGCCCGTTGCAAAGCCTGAGCCTGTCAATCCTCCTGCCCCCATGCCTTCTCTTGAAGTAACCGGCTATATGGAAGACCCTAAAACGGGCCTGCGCTACTACGCCGCATATGACAAGATAGTAGATCCCGAAACAAAATACTCCTTTCATGTGGCTACCATGAAGATTACCTTAGAGCCCATCAAGGAAACAGAAACAGCCTATAAAGAGAAGTAGGCT